>NZ_CP071383.1:3137270-3450997 GCF_017348915.1 Leclercia pneumoniae
CTGAGTCTGCCTGGTCTCTCTGATGAGCGTAAAGCCGTGTTTGTGCCGGGGCTGGCAATTCTGTGCGGCGTTTTTGATGCGCTGGCGATTAAAGAACTCCGTCTCTCTGACGGCGCCCTGCGTGAAGGGGTGCTCTACGAGATGGAAGGCCGCTTCCGTCATCAGGATATCCGTAGCCGTACGGCTCAGAGCCTGGCCAATCAGTACAATATCGACCGCGAACAGGCGCGCCGCGTCCTGGAAACCACGACCCATATGTATGAACAGTGGGAAATCCAGAATCCGAAGCTGGCGCATCCGCAATTGGCAGCCCTGCTGAAATGGGCGGCCATGCTGCACGAGGTGGGGCTTAACATTAATCACAGCGGGATGCACCGCCACTCGGCCTATATTCTGCAAAATAGCGATTTGCCCGGCTATAACCAGGAGCAGCAAACCATGATGGCCACCCTGGTGCGCTATCATCGCAAAGCGGTGAAGCTGGATGATATGCCACGCTTTACCCTGTTTAAGAAAAAGCAGTTCCTGCCCATGATTCAGCTGTTACGTTTAGGCGTGCTGCTGAATAACCAGCGTCAGGCGACCACAACGCCGCCTACGCTGACGCTCACCACGGATGATAACCACTGGACGCTGAGCTTCCCGCACGACTGGTTCAGCCAGAACGCGCTGGTCTTGTTGGATCTGGAAAGAGAGCAGCAATACTGGAGCGCGGTTACCGGCTGGAACCTGAAAATCGAGGAAGAACACTCCCCGAACGTGGCGGCATAAAACCCGCGATCAGGCGCTCAGACCGGGCGCCTGATCGATGAGCAGATTCGTCATGACTTCGGGTTTGCCGATCAAATACCCCTGCAGATAATCAATGCCAGCGCCACTGCAGCATCGCGGATTTGTTCGTTTTCGACATACTCTGCCACCACCTGCATATTCTTCATTCGCGCCAGATGGCATATCGAGGCCACAATTTGGTAATCCAGGCTGTTACTGACAATATTACGAATAAAACTGCCGTCGATTTTCAGGATATCCGCATCCACATCCTTCAGGCGAGCATAGCTGGCGTAGCCGGTACCAAAATCATCTATCGCAATCCGACAGCCCATTTTTTGCAGCTGGCCCATGATCTGGTTCGCCAGCCCCGCATTGCCGAAACTGCTGCTTTCGGTGACTTCAAAAACAAGCTGCCAGGGCTCAATGGCATATTTTTGCAGCAGTCGGTTGACCTCAAGCGGCAACTGGGCGCGGCAAATCGCGCTGGGTGAAAGATTGATCGCAAAACGCTGACCCGGCATAGAGACGCGATTGTCGGCCATAAACTGCAAAGTCTTCTCCAGCACCCACAAGTCGATCCGCGAAGAGAGGCCAAACTCCTGGGCCACGGGTAAAAACAGATCCGGAGAGATCATTTCGCCTTTATCGTCGCGCATTCGCAGCAGCACCTCATGATAGTGATCCCCGCGAATTCCCTGAACAGGCTGCACCATCAGAACAAAGGCGTCGTTTTCCAGCGCCCGCTGTACGCGGTTCATCATCTCGACTTTATCTTTCAGCCCGCGCTGCATATTAAGGGCACCACGCTGCTGCAGATTTTCTGGATGACAGGTGGAGAGGGAGAGATCGGCGATGGTGCTCAGCTCACCCAGCAAAAGATAGAGATGGGCGACGGGCGAGCGCACGTAGCAGTAGCTCACTCCCACCTGCGGTTGTAGCGGCATCCCGTCCCAGTAGAACCGAAAGCGTTTAATTTGCTGATCCAGTTCCTCAATCCGGGTCTGGTAGGATTCGGTATTGAGGCGTAGCGCCAGATCGTGTCCGGAAAGTTGATAGACGCACTCATCAGGCTGCAGGTAACCGTTCAGCCACTCCGCCAGTTTCTGTTTGTACTGTATCCGGAGCAGGACGCCGTAATTACGCCCCAGCACTTCCAGCTCCGGTATGCGCAGGAAACAGAGCGCTGACCAGGGCCTTTCATCCAGCGCGCGGCTGAGCGCACGCAGGTTAGGCATATGGACGACCGGATCCAGAAATGCCAGACGACGAGCATGAATGCTGATGGCGCGCTGACGTGTTGCCAGCATGCCCATGTACACCACGACGAAGGTAAAGACGAGGTAGCTGGACGAGGTGATCGTGAGCTGGATGTCATACCCCTCTGACAGGGGAATATAGCGATAGAAATAGTGTATAGAGACAATCAGCACCGGCGTCCAGAGCAGTGACATCAGCTTATAACCGAAACGCATTGAACCCCAGAGCATAACCGGCATCAGCAGTGACAGGGTATAGTTGGTGCTGAAGATAGAGCTGTTCTCGTTCATCGGCCATAACAGCATTCCCAGCAGGATGCCGTTGATGATAAGCCAGAGCACGATCTCCAGCGCGGTAACCTTCGGGTCGAATTGAGCACGAATCTGCGACACCAGGCTGCGCAGATAGCGCGGATGGCGGATTGCGCGCAGCAGCACGTAGCAGAACGGGACCCCGGTCAGACAGCCTACCAGCAGTCCCTGGTAATGAATCCAACTTATTGATAGTGTTTTATGTTCAGATAATGCCCGATGACTTTGTCATGCAGCTCCACCGATTTTGAGAACGACAGCGACTTCCGTCCCAGCCGTGCCAGGTGCTGCCTCAGATTCAGGTTATGCCGCTCAATTCGCTGCGTATATCGCTTGCTGATTACGTGCAGCTTTCCCTTCAGGCGGGATTCATACAGCGGCCAGCCATCCGTCATCCATATCACCACGTCAAAGGGTGACAGCAGGCTCATAAGACGCCCCAGCGTCGCCATAGTGCGTTCACCGAATACGTGCGCAACAACCGTCTTCCGGAGCCTGTCATACGCGTAAAACAGCCAGCGCTGGAGCGATTTAGCCCCGACATAGCCCCACTGTTCGTCCATTTCCGCGCAGACGATGACGTCACTGCCCGGCTGTATGCGCGAGGTTACCGACTGCGGCCTGAGTTTTTTAAGTGACGTAAAATCGTGTTGAGGCCAACGCCCATAATGCGGGCGGTTGCCCGGCATCCAACGCCATTCATGGCCATATCAATGATTTTCTGGTGCGTACCGGGTTGAGAAGCGGTGTAAGTGAACTGCAGTTGCCATGTTTTACGGCAGTGAGAGCAGAGATAGCGCTGATGTCCGGCGGTGCTTTTGCCGTTACGCACCACCCCGTCAGTAGCTGAACAGGAGGGACAGCTGATAGAAACAGAAGCCACTGGAGCACCTCAAAAACACCATCATACACTAAATCAGTAAGTTGGCAGCATCACCGATATTTTTGTGCGATTTATCAATGGTGTAAATTAACTGATTAATATACATAACAATGGATTATTTAAATGCTGACAGAATTTTACATAAGCATTAATTGACCCCGCTTCGCCGCTATGCCTTAATGAGCCTATCGCCCGGAAGGGTATTATCTGGATAACATTGTGAGTCAGGCTACACGTATGCGAAAACGACATCGGTTTAACACTCGGATGACGCGCATCATTTTGCTTATTAGTTTTCTCTTCTTCTTTGGCCGCTTCGTTTATTCCTCGATAGGTGCCTGGTATCATCATCAGGACAAACTCGAGTCGCAGCAATCCTCCCTCTCTGTTGATACTGCCGTTCGGTAACCCTTATTGCGGAATAAATAAAATTCCTTCATTGACCTTGCCTGCTATTTTTCCTGCTGCAGCAGTCTGATCAACCCACTTATGCCTTTGCTAAGAATTTTGTCCTGACGCATGACAATGGCCAACTGGCGATGTAATACCGGCGTTAATGACAATACGCATAACCCTTCGCGATCGGCCACCTGCTCTACCGCCATACGTGGAACGATGCTGTACCCCAGCCCGGCGCGAACCATCCTTTTTATCGCTTCGATGCTACCCAGCTGCATCACCGGTTCCGGCTGTAACCCACTCGCCTGAAACCAGCCGTCAATAAGCGCACGCGTTCCACTTCCCGACTCAAACGCTATCAGCGGCAGGGTGTGTAACGAATCCGGCGTGGGCTCACACTCCTCCTCCTGCGCAGAAATACAGACAAACTCCTCGTCGAGAATCGGTGTAATTTCCAGCCCTCTGCCGCTGACCGGCATCGTCACTAGCCCCAGGTCGAGGCGATTCTCTTCAATAGCGCGCACCACGCCGGGGGTATTGCCGGTGGTCACCCCCACCTTCAGCAGCGGGTACATCTCCCGTAACTGCTGCAACAGCGGCGGTAGCAGATGAATACAGGCCGTCGCCCCTGTGCCAAGCGACACTGTCCCGCTCACTTCATGGCTGAACGCATCCAGCGAACGCAGGGTCTCTTCGACCGCCTGCTCAATACGTTCGCCGTGGGTCAGCAATGCCAGACCGGCGGCAGTGGCCTTTACGCCCCGTCCGGTGCGCTCGAGGAGTCGTGAACGTAAAAAATGTTCCAGTTGTCGGATTTGTAAACTGACGGCAGGCTGCGAGATCCCCAGCACGTCTGCCGCTGCGGAAAAGCTTCCCCGCTGAATAACCAGCCGGAAGGTGGCCAGATGTGCCAGGTTGAGCGTCGTCATACAAAGTTTCTCTTATACGGGTGATAACCGTCAGGACCTGCCTGCACCTTACCGCGCCCAGTATGCTCGGGACAACTGCATAACGGAATGAAAGATAATGAAAACGTCTGCCCTCCCCCGCGCATTACCCCTTGCCGCTGGCTGTAATCAACTCATCAACTGGGGGATTTCGTTTTATATGCCCGGGACCTTCGCCCGGGCGATTTCCGCCGACAAAGGCTGGTCATCTGTGCAGATCTATCTCGGCCTGACCTTCGCGATGCTGGTGATGGCGGGCGTATCGCCTTTTGTTGCCCGCCTGCTGGCGCGGTTTGGCGGGCGGCGGGTGGTGATGAGCGGCACCTTAATGATTGCGGCCAGCTGCGTGGGGATGGCTTACACCCCCTCGCTGGCAGGCTGGTACGGCGCCTGGCTGCTGGCCGGCATCGGTATGCGCCTGTCGCTCTACGACGCTCTCTTCGCCTCTCTGGTTAATCTGTATGGCCAACAAGCACGAAAAACGATATCCCGCGTGACGCTGGCGGGTGGACTGGCCTCCGCCGCCTTCTGGCCGTTCGGCGACGCCCTGCTTAACATCATGCGCTGGCAAGATGCGCTGTTGATCTATGCGCTTTGTGGCGTGCTAAGCGCCATTTTGATTCGCCAGCTTCCGTCCCAGCGCTGCCCGGTGAAGCGAACCCCGCCGGCCCGCGCCACAGGTAATGACCGACGTAACGCAGGGTGTTATGCCGCCTTCATTGCGTTAATCACTTTTGTCTCTAACGGCACCTCTACCCACCTTCCGGAATTTATCGCCAGCTGTGGCTTACCCATGGCTATCGGTATGTTGTGGGGTACAGGACAAACCGGCGCACGTTTTATGGAGGTGGTGGCAGGCCAGCATCTTACGCCGCTTCGGCTCACGCTGATTACCGCCCTGGCCATGCCGCTCTGTTTTTTACTCGGGTTGAGCAGTTCATTTTTTGCCTGGTCCGCCGCCGGGTTTGTGCTGGGCTATGGGGCGATTAACGGACTGGTGACCATCGTGAAAGCCACCCTGCCGCTGCAGCTGTTTGCCCCAGAAGAGTACGCCAGACGCACCGGGGTGCTGTTGATCCCGGCCCAGCTGATGGCCGCAGTCTCTCCGCTGGCCTATGCGTGGTTGAACCGGACATTGGGGATTACCGGTGCGATGTGGCTGTCATGGGGGCTGACGCTGGTAATTACCGGGCTGGGGGTGTCTATTGTGAAAAATCAGCCGGGGCATCCCTGCCCTGCGTGATTGAAACACAACGCCACCGTCAATGGTCAGGCCTGCTCCGGTGATATAGCCGGATGATTCCCCGGCAAGCCATGCCGCCATGTTGATAGTTATTCGTCGTGGCGCCAGATCCAGGCCGGGGATGTGCACCCTCGCTGCGACAGCCGCTTTACTCATGGCATACACGTGCTGCCCGCATGCGCGGAATGTATCGCACTGTATCCACCTCTCCCTGCTTACGCAACCATACAAAAAAGCCGCCCGCAGCAAACAGACCCGATACATAAAAATGGTCTTCTATGTCTGTCGCAAATGATTACCGAAGAGGAGTTCCCCGAATGAAGCATCGAAATTTACTGCTGGCGCTGCTCGCACTGACGTCAGGCTGCACCTGGGCCGCGCCATTAAGCGGACTGAGTGCCGCGGAGGTTAATGGCCCCGCTGCCGTTGCGCCGCTTGAACAGCCCCAGCCTCCGGCGAAGCTGATTGTCGATCCGCCCCTGGCGGGCCCGCTGAGTAAAGGCGCGGTCTTTATTCAGTACCGCACAGAGAACATGCGCATCGAACCCGTTTTCGGGCCCGAGGCGCTAAAAGTCACGCCACGCATTGGCCATATTCACGTCATCGTCGATGACAATCCCTGGCACTGGGCCGACGCCAGCGGCGAGCCGGTCATTCTGGTGGGGCTGCCTGCTGGCCAGCACAAGGTGACGATTATTCTCGCCGACCCAACCCATAAGCCTGTTGATCGTAAAACCATTGAATTCACCGTGCCGCCGCATGCTGCGGTTATGCACTGAACACAACCACTGACCTATTTTGAGGATTTTAACCATGAAAACATTACTGATTGCTGTTCTGACCTTCTCTGCTGCCATGGCTTCTTCCGCTTTCGCTGCTCAGGAAATTAACCAGCCTCACGGGCAACAAAAGATTGGCACCATTTCCGACAGCAGCGGCGCAACGTCGCTTACGGATCTGGAGGCGAAACTGCAGGCCAAAGCCGCCGAAGCGGGCGCCAGCGCGTTCCGCATTACCTCCGCCGGGGGCAATAACACCCTGTCTGGTACCGCAGATATTTATCGCTGAGGTCGTCATGATGAAAAAACTGTTTACGCATACGCTAGCAGCAGGCCTGCTGCTGGCCGCCGCCAGCGGCGTAGCGCTGGCGGGCAGCGATAAAACCGTGGTGTTGGTGCATGGTGCTTTTGCCGATGGCAGTAGCTGGAACTCTGTGATCAATAAATTGCATAACCAGCATACCGAGCTCATTGCCGTTCAGTTGCCGCTCACCTCATTAAAAGATGATGTTGCCGCGACTCAGCGCGCCATCGCCCGGGCTCACGGTGATGTGGTGCTGGTGGGGCACTCCTGGGGCGGGACGGTAATTAGCGAGGCGGGCAACGATGCGCGGGTAAAAGCGCTGGTCTATGTGGCGGCATTTGCCCCGGATTCGGGCCAGTCGACGGCGGATCTGGCCGGAAGCTACCCTGCCCCACCGGGCAGCGCAGGCATCGCTAAGACCGCGGACGGTTATCTTTACCTGCCGGGCAAATCGGTACGCGAGGATTTTGCGCCGGACATTAAGGCGGGCGAGCAGAACGCGCTGACCGCCACTCAGGGCCCGATCCGTGCAGATGCCTTTGCGGAAAAGGTGACCCATGCGGCCTGGCACGACAAACCGAGCTGGTATGTGGTCAGCAAGAATGACCGGATGATCAACCCGGATCTGGAGCGCGCCATGGCGAAGGCGATTCATGCCAAAACCACCGAAGTGGCGGCAAGCCATGTCTCGATGGTGAGCCATCCGGAGGAGATTGCCCGGACGATTGAGCAAGCGGCGCAATGAGCAGGCAATAAAAAGCCCGCGGGTAGCGGGCTTCAATAAAACGCGATTATCGGGCGGGGATTATTCCCACTCGATCGTCGCCGGTGGCTTACCGCTGATGTCATACACTACGCGGGAGATACCGTTCACTTCATTGATGATACGGTTAGAGACGCGCCCCAGGAAATCATACGGCAGATGCGCCCAGTGTGCGGTCATGAAGTCGATGGTTTCCACCGCACGCAGGGAGACAACCCAGTCGTATTTACGGCCATCGCCCATTACGCCTACAGAGCGAACCGGCAGGAACACGGTGAACGCCTGGCTCACTTTGTTATACAGGTCGGCTTTGTGCAGTTCTTCAATGAAGATCGCATCGGCACGGCGCAGCAGGTCGCAGTACTCTTTCTTCACTTCGCCCAGTACGCGCACGCCGAGACCTGGCCCCGGGAACGGGTGACGGTAAAGCATATCGTACGGCAGACCCAGCTCCAGGCCGATCTTACGCACTTCGTCTTTAAACAGCTCACGCAGCGGTTCAACCAGGCCCATCTTCATCTCTTTCGGCAGGCCGCCCACGTTGTGGTGAGATTTGATGACGTGTGCTTTACCGGTGGCAGAGGCCGCAGACTCGATTACGTCAGGATAGATGGTACCCTGCGCCAGCCATTTCACGTCTTCCAGCTTCAGCGCCTCTTCGTCGAACACTTCGACAAACACGCGACCGATGATTTTACGTTTCGCTTCCGGATCGTTTTCACCGGCCAGCGCGTCCAGGAAGCGCTTCTCGCCTTCCACGTGAACGATGTTCAGACCGAAGTGGTCGCCGAACATGTCCAGCACCTGCTGAGCTTCGTTGAGGCGCAGCAGACCGTTGTCCACGAACACACAGGTCAGGTTTTTGCCAATAGCGCGGTGCAGCAGCATCGCGGTCACGGAGGAGTCCACGCCGCCGGAGAGGCCAAGAATCACTTTGTCATCGCCAACCTGCTGGCGGATACGCTCCACGGCGTCGTCAATGATTTTTGCCGGGGTCCAGAGGGCTTCACACTGGCAGATGTCACGCACGAAGCGCTCCAGCATGCGCATACCCTGACGGGTGTGGGTCACTTCCGGGTGGAACTGCACGCCATAGAAGCGTTTTTCTTCGTTCGCCATGATCGCGAACGGGCAGCTTTCGGTGCTGGCCACGGTCACGAAGTCAGACGGGATAGCGGTAACTTTATCGCCGTGGCTCATCCATACGTCCAGCAGCGGTTTGCCGTCTGCGGTCAGGGAGTCTTCGATACCGCGCACCAGTGCGCTATCGCTCACCACTTCTACCTGCGCATAGCCGAACTCACGTTCAGTAGAGCCTTCTACGTGGCCGCCCAGCTGCATTGCCATGGTCTGCATGCCGTAGCAGACGCCGAAGACCGGCACGCCCGCTTCAAACACGTACTGCGGTGCGCGTGGACTGTTCTCTTCGGTGGTGCTTTCCGGACCGCCAGACAAGATGATGCCGCTTGGGTTGAACTCGCGAATCTGTGCTTCCGTGACATCCCATGCCCACAGTTCACAGTAAACGCCCAGCTCACGGACGCGACGTGCCACCAGCTGCGTGTACTGAGAACCGAAATCGAGGATAAGAATGCGATGTTTATGAATGTTTTCCGTCATTGACGCTAATTCCGAGGCAAGTGAAACAAAATCGCCCGGCATATAGCCGGGCGTGGAAACTTATCAGGAGCCCATACGGTAGTTCGGGGACTCTTTGGTGATGGTCACGTCATGGACGTGACTTTCCTGAATACCCGCACCGCTGATACGCACAAATTCCGCTTTAGTACGCAGCAGGTCGATAGTACCACAGCCGGTCAGACCCATACAGGAGCGCAGGCCGCCCATCTGCTGGTGAATGATCTCTTTCAGGTAGCCTTTATAGGCTACGCGGCCTTCGATACCTTCCGGCACCAGTTTGTCTGCCGCGTTATCGGTCTGGAAGTAACGGTCAGAGGAGCCTTTAGACATCGCGCCCAGAGAGCCCATCCCACGGTAGGATTTGTAAGAACGGCCCTGGAACAGCTCGATTTCACCCGGAGACTCTTCGGTACCGGCCAGCATGGAGCCAACCATTACCGCTGCCGCACCGGCCGCAATCGCTTTGGCGATATCGCCAGAGAAGCGGATACCGCCATCAGCGATAACCGGGATGCCCGTGCCTTCCAGCGCTTCAACCGCGTCGGAAACGGCGGTGATTTGCGGAACGCCCACGCCGGTGACGATACGGGTCGTACAGATGGAGCCTGGGCCGATACCCACTTTCACCGCGCTGCAACCGGCTTCCGCCAGGGCGCGAGCGCCTGCGCCAGTCGCGACGTTACCGCCAATAATCTGCAGATCCGGGTATTTTGCACGGGTTTCACGAATACGTTGCAGCACGCCTTCGGAGTGGCCATGAGAGGAGTCAATCAGCAGCACGTCAACGCCTGCGGCAACCAGCGCATCAACGCGCTCTTCGTTGCCCGCACCTGCGCCAACCGCAGCACCGACGCGCAGACGTCCATGCTCGTCTTTACAGGCGTTCGGTTTACGTTCTGCTTTCTGGAAATCTTTTACGGTGATCATGCCGCGCAGATGGAAGCTATCATCCACCACCAGCGCTTTCTCAACGCGTTTTTCGTGCATCTTCGCAAAGACCACTTCGCGGGATTCACCTTCACGCACGGTAACCAGACGCTCTTTCGGAGTCATATAAACGCTAACCGGCTGGTTCAGGTCGGTGACGAAGCGGACGTCGCGGCCAGTGATAATACCCACCAGTTCGTTATCGGAGGTGACAACCGGGTAGCCTGCAAAGCCGTTACGCTCGGTCAGCGCTTTAACTTCGTGCAGCGTGGTGGTTGGCAAAACAGTTTGCGGGTCGGTAACGATGCCAGATTCATGTTTCTTCACGCGGCGAACTTCTTCTGCCTGACGCTCGATAGACATGTTTTTATGAATAAAGCCAATGCCGCCTTCCTGAGCCAGGGCGATAGCCAGGCGCGCTTCAGTCACGGTGTCCATTGCCGCGGAGAGCATAGGAATGTTCAGGCGAATGGTTTTGGTTAACTGCGTGCTGAGGTCGGCAGTATTCGGCAGAACGGTGGAGTGAGCGGGAACGAGGAGGACGTCGTCAAACGTCAGTGCTTCTTTAGCGATACGTAGCATGGGCAATATCTCTGACCTGGGTGGTTAAATATTGCCGTGGCATTATACAGAGCGTAACCGATTGCATCTACACTTTTTTAGAAAAAAGCTTGCGATCGCCTCTCAGCAGGTTACTATCGACTGAATAACTTGCTGATTTAAAATTTGATCCCGCTCACATGTTATCCTCTCAATCCCCCTCAATTTTTACGGTCAGCCGCCTTAACCAGACGGTGCGTTTGCTGCTTGAGCAGGAAATGGGGCAAGTCTGGATCAGCGGTGAGATCTCTAACTTTACCCAGCCCTCTTCCGGCCACTGGTACTTTACGCTAAAAGACGACACCGCTCAGGTGCGCTGTGCAATGTTCCGCAACAGCAACCGTCGCGTCACGTTCCGTCCTCAGCATGGCCAGCAGGTTCTGGTACGCGCCAATATTACGCTGTATGAACCACGCGGTGATTATCAAATCATCGTCGAGAGCATGCAGCCTGCGGGCGAAGGGCTGTTGCAGCAAAAATATGAACAGCTAAAAGCGAAACTCTCTGCAGAGGGGTTGTTCGATCAGCAATATAAACAACTTCTGCCCGCTCCGGCTCACTGCGTTGGCGTAGTTACCTCGAAAACCGGTGCGGCCTTGCACGATATTCTCCACGTTCTGAAGCGTCGCGATCCCTCCCTGCCCGTCATCATCTACCCCACCTCGGTTCAGGGGGATGATGCCCCAGGCCAGATCGTGCGCGCCATTGAGCTGGCGAATGCGCGCCGTGAGTGTGATGTGTTAATTGTCGGGCGCGGTGGCGGTTCGCTGGAGGATCTGTGGAGCTTTAACGACGAGCGCGTAGCACGGGCCATCTTTGCCAGCGCCATTCCGGTGGTCAGCGCTGTCGGCCATGAAACAGACGTCACCATCGCCGATTTCGTGGCGGATTTACGCGCCCCGACGCCGTCCGCAGCGGCCGAAGTGGTGAGCCGCAATCAGCTGGAGCTGCTACGACAGCTTCAGAACGGGCAGCAACGCCTGGAGATGGCGATGGATTACTTCCTCGCAGAACGTACGCGTCGCTTTACCCAGCTCCAGCATCGCCTGCACCAGCAGCACCCTCAACTGCGCCTTGCGCGTCAGCAAACCGTGCTGGAACGTCTGCGCCAGCGCATGAACGTTGCGCTGGAGGGCCAGCTCAAACGTGCGATCTTGCGTCAGCAACGCGTGGCCCAGCGCCTGAACCAGCAAAATCCGCAGCCGAAAATCTACCGTGCGCAAACCCGCATTCAGCAGCTTGAGTATCGGCTGGCCGAGAACCTGCGTGCGCGGCTCAGCAGCACGCGCGAACGCTTTGGCAACGCGGTTACCCATCTGGAGGCGGTCAGCCCCCTCTCTACCCTGGCACGCGGTTATAGCGTCACCACCGCGACCGATGGCAAAGTGCTTAAACAGACCCAACAAGTCAAAGCCGGCGATGTGCTGACGACCCGCCTGTCAGACGGCTGGGTCGAGAGTGAAGTGAAAGGCGTGACGGCCGCGAAAAAAACGCGGGCCCGAAAAAAACAGCCCTAATCTGTAGGCGTATCGCCCCCCGGCGTGACGCAAAGCATCAGCCAGGATAAGGCAGAAAAGCTCATCAGCGCGCCAGCCGCGCCTATCGCTCCATACAGCTGCCCGAAGACAATCGCCCCGACAATCTGCCCGACCGCCAGCATTAAAAAGGCCAGACTCACCCCCATCGCGGGTGCAGAGGCGACAATCGCCGCCCCCTGAACTAATAGCACGCCGGAGAGGATCACATAGCCCGCACCGTTCAATGCCACGGCGGGTATCAGCCACCCGCTAAAGCCGTGGATCAGGGCGAGCAGAATAAGCGAAACCGCCATAAAAATTTGCGATCCCCGGTAGACCACCCGCATCCCTGTGCGCTGAGCTACGCTACCGGTTAATACCGCCGCAATGCCCGCTCCCCCGCTGATCAGCCAAAGAATATTCGTGGTGCCGCTCTCCAGCCCGGTATGACGTTGAAGCAGCTCTGGACCAAAACTCCACCATGCCGCGCTGGCGATACCGCTGACAAACGCGATCAGCAATAATCGCATCATCGCCGGTTTAGCCAGCTGGGCCCGCCACCCCTGTTGCACCGCAGCCTGGGGGGCTTTGCCCGCAGGGAGAAAGCGCCAGACAGGGATCAGGCAGAGCAGAGCCAGCAGCGCAAAGGCGACACAGGCGAATCGCCACCCTCCCGGCAGAAAAAACAGTATCGGTACCGAGAGGATGATCCCTCCGCTGGTACCCGCATTGATGACCGTGTTCACTTGCGTGTTACGCTCAGGCGGTATTACCGCGCTGACCGCGCCGGCCAACGAGGGGGACGCCAGGCCTGAGCTCAGTCCCGCAATAAACAGTCCGATGGCCAGACAGAGCGGCGAAGGTGAAACGGCCAGTATCAGCAGCCCGACGGCCGCGGTGATGGCCGCGAGCGACGTCGTGAACCGGGCACCGAATCGGTTGGTTAACAACGACGCAAATAATACCGACAGGCAGTATGCCGCGTAGCTACAGGCTGCAATCAGACCGGCGGTTTCCATAGAGAGCGGGATGGCCTGTTTTATATCGGGCAGCATAATGCCCCATGAAAACCTTGCCATCCCATAGGTCACGGCGATCAAGACAAAACCGCTGAAGGCGAATGCCATGCTTTTTTTCATTCTGATCCTCGTTATGTACCCCGCTAAAACCTAATCCCTGAACCGGCGGAGTGCCAGTTTTACGCTGCGCGATTTGTCCGACTTATGCCCATCCCCGTGTCGATGGCTTACACTTACAATGGTTCTTTTTTCGGCATTGCCAGAACACAGGAGAGCAGCATGACCCAGCCTTATAGCGTTATTCCCCCCTACATCTTGCGCCGCATCATCGATCGCGGCTCTGAATTACAGCAGCAGTGTGCTCGCCAGACATTAACCCACGTGCAGACCTTAATGGCCCATATGCCCGGCAAACCCGCCGCCCCGCACGTCAACAATGCCGGTCAGCTGGAGCGTGATATCTACGATGCCCGAAATCTGCAGGAGCTACCGGGAACGCAGGTTCGCTATGAAGGACAACCCTCAACCGGCGATATCGCGGTGGATGAGGCCTATGATTACCTCGGCGTCACGCATGACTTTTTCTGGGAAAACTATCAGCGCGATTCGCTGGATGGTAAGGGGCTAATATTGACCGGCACCGTACATTATGGCCGGGAATATCAAAATGCTTTCTGGAATGGCGAGCAGATGGTGTTCGGCGACGGCGACGGCGAAATATTTAACCGCTTTACCATCGCCATCGACGTGGTGGCCCATGAACTGAGTCACGGCGTGACCGAAACCGAAGCGGGATTAATTTATTACGAACAATCCGGCGCGCTGAACGAATCGCTTTCAGATGTCTTTGGCTCGCTGGTTAAGCAATATCATCTTAAACAGACCGCCCAGGAAGCCGACTGGCTCATTGGTGAAGGGTTGCTGGCATCCGGAATTAACGGGAAAGGGCTACGCTCCATGAAGGAGCCCGGTAGCGCCTATGACGACCCTCTGCTGGGTAAAGATCCGCAGCCGGGCCATATGAATGATTTCCTGAAAACCCGTGAGGATAACGGGGGCGTGCATATTAACTCCGGGATACCTAATCGCGCATTCTATCTCGCCGCGACCGCGCTGGGGGGCTATGCATGGGAGCAGGCCGGATATGCCTGGTATGATACGGTTTGCGACCGGGCCCTCCCGCAGGATGCCGATTTCGCAACTTTCGCCCGATTGACAATCAACCACGGGGGCAAACGGTCCGGCAGCGCAGTGGCAGCAGCAATCGAGGCGGCCTGGAAAACCACAGGAGTGCTGTAAATGCAGATTCCGGAATTGACTGAAGACGCTGTCGTTGAACTGGCGCGTGAAGGCGGCGTCGCCTTTATTCCAAAGTTAAGCGGCCTGCGCAGAATCGCGCTCTCTTCATTGAATGCGCAACAGCGCCAAAAAGTGGTAGAGATTCTGGACCAGGCGCTGGAGCTGGGCCAACCGCCCGGCCAGCCTGCGTCGCCAGGCCAGGGCGATCAGCGCTACTTTCGTATTCAGATCGTCTGGACCCGGCACAATCAGGCGCAATATACGGATGTCATCTTGCTGGTACCCGAACAGGAAGCGCCGCCGTCGCTGGTGGATTTGTGGTTGAAAGGCGAAGGTTGCGTCTGCGATTAAGCCTCTGGCAGAACAAACTCCACGCGCTTTTTCGAGATCAGACCGTGGCCATTCTGGCAAAAATAATCCACTGCGCCGCAAGCTTTTAAGACCTGCAAAGGCTGATGGCACTCCGGGCAAAGGGCTTGCAGCGCAATCTCTTTGTTACAGGCCGCACAGTGCGCCAGGCCATTTTGCGGGGTTAATTCTGCATGACAATCCGGGCAGGAAACAGGCATTGTGACTCCTTAAAAGGGGTTCAGCATGGGCTGATTTTACCACAGCGCGGTCAGTGGGGGCCACGCAGCCGCTGCTGTAAATTCAGGAGCAGTGTGACTTCGTCCAGTCGCCGTCGGGTAATGTGGCGCACCTCATCCGGCGCGCGGGAAAACAGGCTCGCCTCCCCAAGGATCTGTTCTGCGAGGCAGTGTTCATAGAGCGTACCGGTACGCGCCCAGCGCTGGAGATGTTCACCTTCGGTGAGCGTTAGCACATCCTGCTGGCCTCGCCTGTCGTGGCTGATAATGCGGCCATCGCGAAGATGCAGCCGCAGCCCTTTTTGTCCGCCCTGAGGCCCGGCATATTTATTAAGCCAGACAGCCACCGGAATACCGCTCAGATGCCCTTCTAAATGCGCTTCACCTTCTGCCGTGCGCAGATCGCCTCTCTCGATATCGCGCCCCAGCCGATCCCTGGCGGAGATCACCTGCAGCGCCATCTCGTTATTTCCCCCGAGATGGCAAACCGTTTCCCGCATCATTGCCAGTACGTGGGTGCCAATATCCAGAATTACGCCGTCCGGATGGTGCAACATACGTGGATCAGGCTCCCCGGTAGCGAAGTTAAGAGCGACAGGTTCTCCTGCCTCATTAAAACCGCTGGGTTCCAGCAAAAAGCCCTCGATTTTGACGATATCTGCAACGCCGGAAATGGCGCGCATTGGGCGTGCTTCACCCAGCGGCTGCCAGCGGGGATCCGGTTGCCCCAGCGCCAGCTGCAGCGCACCGGTTCGCGCCATCCAGTGATCGAGGGCCAGCACCCGGCGGGCGACCCGGGGATCGTTCAACAGCCCGTTTAACCGGGTGGCCTGAGCGAGGGTTGCAATAATCGGTTTTTCCACCACGATACGGGGGATCGGGGAAGCCAGGGCCTGCTCGAGTACCTCAAGGTGATGGAGCGAAGAGGTGGTAATAAATAGCGTTTCCAGCGGGGAGTCCAGGAGCGTCGACAGCATGGGACAGCGAATGATCCCCTCAGGCTGGCGGTCTGGGCGAAGGTCAAAGCCGTAACAGTTTGCCCCCGTCTGCCGTAGCGCAGGGAGGTAAGCCGTTTCCACCACCGCCCCCAGGCCGATAAAGCCGACATTCATATTCTGCCTCGCTCAATATAAAAAAACCGGCGTACAAGGCGCCGGTTTTGTCTGGTTATAACCCTGCCATCAGGCGGTAGTTACCGGTTTTTCCTCACCTTTCGTCTGCGCATTTTCCAGCATGCGGCGGACCGGAACAATGAGGACGATCAGTACGGCAGCACAGATCAGCAGGGCAATGGAGCAGCGTGCAAAGAGATCCGGCAGCATATCCAGCTGGTCGGCCTTAACGTGGCCACCAATCAGGCCCGCTGCCAGGTTGCCCAGCGCACTGGCACAGAACCACAGGCCCATCATCTGGCCACGCATTCTTTCTGGGGCCAGCAACGTCATGGTTGCCAGGCCAATCGGACTCAGACACAGCTCACCCAGGGTCAGCATCAGGATACTGCCCACCAGCCAGAACGGCGATACGCCTGCCCCGCCATTTTGCAGCACGTTCTGTGCCGCCAGCATCATCAGGCCAAAACCTGCCGCTGCGCAGAGAATACCGATGACAAATTTGGTGATGCTGCCCGGACGAATGTTCATGCTCGCCATCTTCGGCCACGCCCAGCTAAAGACCGGTGCCAGCAAAATAATGAACAGAGCATTAATAGACTGGAACCATACCGCCGGAATTTCAAAGTCGCCGATCATACGATTCGTATAGTCATTGGCGAACAGGTTGAACGAGGTAGGTTTCTGTTCAAACGCAGACCAGAAGAAGGCCGCCGAAATCAGCAGAATGAAGCAGACCAGCAGGCGGGCACGCTCTTTGCGATTGAGACCGGCAAAAACGAACAGCCAGATGAAGTACAGCGCTACCGAGGCGGCAATCACGTAGACCAGCGCGCTGGCGACCGCGACCGGATTAATCACAATCACGCCCTGAGCTATCAGCGCAACGACAATCGCCACACCCACCGCCAGCGCCACCAGCCAGGCCCCTACGCCATTTTTCTTCGCCACCGGGCTGTTCCAGGTGGAGTCGAGCCCCACTTCGCGGTCATAGCGTTTCATTGATGGCACGGCGAAGAGACGGAAGATCACCAGGGCAACCAGCATCCCGATCCCACCGATGCCGAAGCCCCAGTGCCAGCCATGAGATTTAATCAGCCAGCCGGAAATCAGTGGCGCGATAAATGACCCCATGTTGATGCCCATATAAAAGAGCGAGAAGCCGCCATCACGACGCGTATCGCCTTTTTTATACAGGGTCCCTACCATCACCGAGATACAGGTTTTGAACAGACCCGATCCCAGCACAATGAACATCAGGCCGATAAAGAACAAATTGTTCCCCATCACCGCCGACAGCGCAATCGACAGGTGGCCGAGCGCAATCAGAATGGAGCCGTACCAGACCGCTCTCTGCTGGCCGAGCCAGTTGTCGGCCAGCCACCCACCCGGCAGGGCCGCCAGATACATGGTACCGGCGAAGATCCCGACGATAGCCGAGGCATTTTCACGTGCCAGCCCCATGCCGCCGTCATAAACGGTGGCCGCCATGAACAGAATCAGTAACGGGCGAATGCCATAGAACGAGAAACGTTCCCACATCTCTGTGAAAAAGAGCGAGCCAAGCGGATACGGGTGGCCGAAGAAGGTCCGGCTTTCTTTATTATTAACTGAGGATTGCATAGTTCTCCCGAAGAGGTGTGTCGTTGTGCTTATAAAGGCGGAATTAAGGTCGGCCAGTTAGGATTCAGGTCGATCAATACACTCCGAAAATTTTATTTAACCATTTGATAACCAGTCGCTGGTTTTGTCTAGTGCCAGATGCGGAACGTTAAGACGAAAATTCGACAGGTATCTCTTTTCGTAGATTTTATGCTGGAAAAAGCAGAATTGTGATTGACATCAGCGCACTAACGTCAGGAAGGTGAAAGAGCGTGAAAAGTAAAAAGCCCGCTGAAAGCGGGCTTGTTGAGCAACAGGTCACCTGAAACGGTTATTTGCCCTTTTTGATGTGTTTGATTAAACGCTTACGTTTACGCATCTGGTTTGGCGTCAGGGTGTTGCGCTTATTGGCGAACGGGTTATCCCCTTCCTTGAACTGGATACGAATCGGCGTGCCCATTACGTCCAGAGACTTACGGAAGTAGTTCATCAGATAACGTTTGTAGGAATCCGGCAGGTCTTTTACCTGGTTACCGTGAATCACCACAATCGGCGGGTTATAACCACCGGCGTGCGCATATTTCAGCTTCACGCGACGGCCACGCACCAGCGGCGGCTGATGGTCTTCAGCGGCCATGGTCATGATGCGGGTCAGCATCGCCGTGCCTACGCGGCGGGTGGAGCTGTCATAGGCTTCACGTACGGATTCAAATAGATTACCCACCCCACTGCCATGCAGAGCAGAGATGAAGTGCACGCGCGCAAAGTCGATAAAGCCCAGACGGTAGTCCAGGGTCTCTTTCACCTGCTCTCTCACTTCATTGCTCAGGCCATCCCACTTGTTAACCACAATCACCAGTGAGCGCCCACTATTCAGGATGAAGCCGAGCAGAGAGAGATCCTGATCGGAAATACCTTCACGGGCATCAATAACCAGCATAACTACGTTGGCATCTTCGATCGCTTGCAGGGTCTTAATAACCGAGAATTTTTCCACCACATCGGTAATCTTGCCGCGCTTACGCACACCTGCGGTGTCAATCAGAACGTATTCACGCTCGTCACGCTGCATCGGAATATAGATACTGTCACGGGTGGTGCCCGGCATATCGTAAACCACCACGCGGTCTTCGCCGAGGATACGGTTGGTAAGCGTAGACTTACCTACGTTCGGACGCCCCACGATAGCCAGTTTAATCGGCAGATCCTGCGGGTTGAAGTCGTCTTCCGGCTCTTCTTCGCCCTCTTCACGCTCTTCAAACTGCGCCCAGTATTCGGCGTCTTCATCAACCTCTTCCGGCGGGCTGATTTCATCAACGAATGGCAGCAGTGCAGTTTCGAGCAGGCTGGTTACGCCACGGCCATGGGAGGCCGCGATAGGATAAATATCGCCCAGCCCCAGAGACCAGAAATCGGCCATCGCCTGGTCGACATCAATACCGTCTGTCTTGTTCGCCACCAGGAAGGTCGGCTTTTGACGCGAACGCAGGTGCTTGGCAATAGCGGAATCCGCAGGCATCAGACCCGCGCGGGCATCCACCAGGAAAAGGACGACATCGGCTTCTTCGATAGCCAGCAGAGACTGCTCAGCCATACGCGTTTCAACGCCGTCTTCGGTTCCGTCGATACCGCCGGTATCAATACAGATGAATTCACGACCTTCCACTTCTGCACGACCGTACTTACGGTCACGCGTGAGCCCCGGGAAATCCGCAACCAGCGCATCACGGGTGCGTGTTAAACGGTTAAAAAGAGTGGATTTTCCAACGTTCGGGCGCCCGACAAGCGCGACCACAGGTACCATGTTTAAAGCCTCATAAAATGCATTACTACGTCGCTTTTGCGGCGTAGATAAAAAAGTCAAAACGGCCCCTGAAGAGACAGGAGCCGTTTATTATACTACAACCGCTGTGATTAACGCGTGATCGCGTACAGCGTGCCGTCTTTTGCCTGAATCAGCAGTTTGCCGTCAGCGACGACAGGTTCCGTCAGGAAACCGGAGCTGTCGACTTTATCCTGAGCAACAAAGCGGCCGTTTGACGGGTCGATCCAGTGCATATAGCCTTCACTATCGCCCACCACCAGGCTGCCGTTATAGAGCGCCGGTGCGGTCAGCAGACGGTGCAGCAGATCGCTTTGCGTCCACAGGGTCACGCCCCCTTCGGTGCTCAGCGCCAGCAGACGATCGTTCTGGTCAACCAGGTAGATACGGTCGCCATCAACGATGAAATCATTCACTGAACCCAGCTCACGTTTCCACATGATCTGGCCACTACGCAGATCCAGCGCGGTCAGGTTGCCGTTGTACGCCAGCGCGTAGACGACGCCGTTGACGATAACCGGCGTGGTATCCACGTCGCTCAGACGGTCGATCTCAGTCGGACCGGTCGCCTGTGAAATACGCTGTTGCCAAATCAACTGGCCCTGCTGCATCAGCACGGCGTTCACACGACCGTTATCACCGCCCACGATAGCTGCGCCAAAGGCGGTTGCAGGGGCGGATTCACCGCGCAGAGAGAGCGCAGGCATATCCAGGTTAACGGTCCATTTTACCGCGCCATCAGCTTCGTTAAGCGCCTGAAGCTGACCATTCGCCGTGTGAACCAGCACCATACCATCGCTCACCACCGGACGAGAAAGCGCTTCGCCTGCAACACGACTCTGCCAGACGATTGAGCCATCGCCGCTGTCCAGGGCGTAGACCTGTGCTTTTTCACTGGCCACATACACGCGTCCACCGGACACGGTTAAACCGCCAGAGAGCAGCGCTGGGTTACGGGAGAACCAGCCGCTTTTTTCTGCCAGATTGATCGACCAAATCTCTTTTCCGTCGTCGGCGTTGACCGCTTTCACGGTGCCTTTACGATCGGCCGCATAGACGACGCTGTCCGCATAGGCCGGGTGCAGGTTGGAGTAGAAATCACCGATACCGTCACCGACGGAGGTACTCCACGCAGTAGACGGGGTGAATTGATTTTCCACCGTCGGCAGCGGAGACATGGTGACAACATCTTCTTCGCCACTGAACAGTGAACAGCCACTCAATAACGTAACGGAAAGCAGTCCTGGCAGAAGTAATTTACGCAATTGCATCGGGTCCCTCTCAGACGGACAAATTATTTATTTTCATCTGCATCATTTCGCTCAGCGCTGGCGAGGCGTTGCTTTTTACGCCCGCTTCCCATGCGCTGCGCGCGCCTTGTTTATCGCCTTTGCTCAGCAGTGCTTCACCGCGCAGATCGGCAACAATAGAGGCAAAACCTTCACCTTTAATGGTGTCGAGCGTTTTCAGCGCTTCGTCAGCTTTCTTCTGCTGAACCTGAACGCGTGCCAGACGCAAGTTGATCAGCGCTTTCAGGTTATCGTCGCTGGCGGCAGCCAGACCTTGCTGAAGCTGAGCCGCTGCTTTATCCAGGTCGTTTTTATCAACGAACTGCTGCGCAACTTCCAGCGACGCCAGTGCACCATAGGTGTTTTTTGTCTCCGCGGCGAATTTCTCAGCGGCGGCCAGGGTTTGCGGCTGGTCGGCTTTGATCGCGCTGACCGTATTTTCATACTGCAGCGAGGAGCCACGCACGGAATCCACCTGATGACTGGTCCAGTAACGCCAGCCAATTAATGCGCCAACACCTAAAATAACCCCAACTGCCAGAGCCTTGCCGTTTTCAGCAAAGAAGCGCTTGATGGCATCAACCTGGTCGTTTTCGTTTTCGTACATTTCCACGCCGTCCTTCTCCTTAGAAAGTCAAAGAGCGCAAGTGCGCCGCAACGCCGTCCTGCGTTACCGTAATCTGTTCACCAGAGCGCAAGTCTTTCACCACGACGTTACCCGCAGCGACTTCAGACTCACCCAGTACCAGTGCCACCTGTGCGCCCCACTTATCGGCACGCGCAAACTGTTTTTTAAAGTTGCCGCCACCATGGTTGGTCATCAGCTTAACGCCCGGCAATTCATCACGAATGCGTTCGGCCAGCTGCATTGCCGCAGGTTGCGTATCCGCACCCGAGGCGACCAGGTATATATCGACAACGGATTCTGCTTTAAATTCCGGATTAACTGCCTGAACCAGCAAAACAAGTCGCTCAAGACCCATGGCGAAGCCCACTGCAGGCGCAGCACGCCCACCCAGTTGCTCAACCAGGCCATCGTAACGACCGCCCGCGCAGACTGTACCCTGCGAGCCCAGGCTGGTGGTTACCCACTCAAATACGGTACGGTTATAGTAGTCCAGACCACGCACCAGGCGCTGGTTCACGGTGTAGGCAATGCCCGCCGCTTCCAGTAATTTGCACAGACCGGTGAAGTGTTCACGCGACTCGTCGTCCAGATAATCACCCAGCGCAGGCGCGTCGTTCAATAGCGCCTGTACCTCGGCGTTTTTGGAGTCCAGTACGCGCAGCGGGTTGCTGTACATCCGGCGTTTGCAATCGTCGTCCAGCTTCTCTTTATGCTGTTCAAGGAACGCGACCAGCGCGTCACGGTAGTTGGCTCGCGCTTCCAGAGAGCCGATAGAGTTCAGCTCCAGGGAAACGTGCTCAGCAATACCGAGCGCACGCCACCAGCGGGCGGTCAACATAATCAGTTCGGCGTCAATATCCGGCCCCTGCAGGCCAAAGACTTCAACACCCAGCTGGTTAAACTGACGATAGCGGCCTTTTTGTGGACGTTCGTGGCGGAACATCGGGCCGATATACCACAGGCGCTGCTCCTGATTGTACAGGAGACCATGTTCGATGCCGGCGCGTACACAACCCGCCGTACCTTCAGGACGCAGCGTCAGGCTATCGCCATTGCGGTCTTCAAAGGTATACATCTCTTTTTCAACCACGTCGGTTACTTCGCCGATTGCGCGCTTGAATAACGGGGTCTGCTCTACAATCGGCAAACGGATTTCGCTGTAACCGTAGCTGCCGAGCACCTGTTTCAGTGTGCCTTCAATGCGCTGCCAGATGGCGGTCTCGCCAGGCAGATAATCGTTCATGCCGCGAATGGCTTGAATGTTTTTTGCCACGTTTATTCTCTTTCTATATACAAAAATGAACCCAAAGATTCATTAACCCAAGGGTTCAATCATACACAGGAAGCGCACCGCTTCCCATCTCGTTATTTTTCGACGTGTTGCACGCTGATGCGTTGCGTCTCATCTAGCATGGTTGCCTTGGCACGAATGCGGGCTTCCAGCTGATCAATCATGTCGTTATTATCCAGACGATCTTTGCGAACGCCATCTTCATAGAGACCGCTTTTCTTGTTACCGCCGGTTACGCCCAGGGTAGAGACCAGCGCTTCGCCCGGGCCATTGACCACGCAGCCAATGATAGAGACATCCATTGGCGTGATGATATCTTCCAGACGCTGCTCCAGGGCATTAACCGTACCGATAACGTCAAACTCCTGACGTGAACAGGTTGGGCAGGCGATGAAGTTGATCCCACGCGAGCGGATACGCAGCGATTTAAGGATATCGAAACCGACTTTGATCTCTTCGACCGGATCCGCCGCCAGTGAAACGCGCAGCGTGTCGCCGATCCCTTCGGAGAGCAGCAGGCCCAGGCCAATGGCTGATTTCACCGATCCGCTGCGCAGTCCACCGGCTTCGGTGATCCCCAGGTGCAGCGGCTGATCGATCTGTTTTGCCAGCAGGCGATAGGACTCTACGGCAAGGAAGACGTCAGACGCTTTCACGCTGACTTTAAACTGATCGAAGTTCAGACGATCGAGGTGATCCACATGGCGCATAGCGGATTCGAGCAAAGCCTGCGGCGTCGGCTCGCCATACTTTTCCTGCAGATCTTTTTCCAGCGAACCGGCGTTCACACCGATACGGATAGGAATGTTTTTATCGCGTGCGCAGTCAACGACGGTGCGAATACGCTCTTCACTACCGATGTTACCCGGGTTGATACGCAGGCAGTCCACGCCGTATTCCGCCACTTTCAGGGCGATACGGTAGTCAAAATGGATGTCTGCAACCAGCGGAACGCTGACCTGCTGTTTGATAAGTTTGAACGCCTCGGCGGCATCCATGGTTGGCACGGAGACGCGAACAATATCGGCGCCTACGCGTTCTAACGCTTTAATCTGATTAACCGTCGCTTCCACATCCGTGGTGCGTGTGTTCGTCATTGACTGAACGGCGATAGGTGCCCCATCGCCGATTGGCACATTCCCAACGTAAATGCGTTTGGACTTTCTACGCTGAATAGGGGCCTGGTTATGCATGAAAAATCTCCCGCGTCGCCTGTCTGTTACTGTGCTGCTGATTGTTCGGCATCGAGGGTCAGACGCGCAACCTGGTTAGTTCTGATAAAACGGCTCAGATCGACAGGTTTACCCTGGAACTGAATCTGTACGGCTGATGGTGCACCGATTTTAAGTTTGTACGGTGTCTGGCCTGCCAGATTTAAACTGCCATCTTTACGCTGCAGGCCGCTGAAGAGTTTTTTGCCTGTGGCATCGGTCACTTCCAGCCAGCAATCGGCGGTGAAGTTCATGACCAGTGCATTAGGGTCAGCCGCGGGGGTTGCCACCCCTGCCGGATCGGACGGCAGAGTCTGGGCGGTATCCGTCGTCGTGGTGGCCGGAGCGCCAGAATCGACGTTCGCCTGAGACGGAGAAACCACGGCGTTATCCACCGGTGCCTGTGCAGGCTGATCGGCGGCTGGCGTCTGTGCCGGCGTCGCCGCAGGCGCAGCGGTTGCTGCTGTCTGCGGATCGGCTGAAGGCGTGCTGCTGTCGGTGTTCAGAGGAACGTTCTGCGCGCCGCTGTTTCCGGAGTTGTTAAGCTCGATAGAAGATTGATCGGCCATGGTGGTGATCTCTTCTTGCTGCGCTTTGTGGTTCTGCCACCACCATGCGCCCGTCAGACCGATCACTACAAACAGCACCAGCCAGGTAAAGCTCATTAACCAGCCGTCGCGTTTTTTGCGGCGTTTACCTAAAGAAAAAGTCTGCATCGGCGCGACCTTAGCCGCTCTGACCGGTGCCTGCTTTTCCATCATAGGCAGAAGTTCTTCTTCGGGGATATGCACCAGTTTTGCATAAGAGCGGATATAACCACGCAGAAACGTTGAAGCGAGATCGGCCGGAGCCTTGTCTTCTTCAATATCGCGAACCGTGGAAACCTTCAGACATAGGCGCTCTGCAACGGCTTGCTGGCTAAGTCCGAGTTGTTCACGGGCGTTGCGGAGACGAACGCCGGTGGAAAGTGCTGCATTTTGGTCGTGAGTGGCTTCAGTATTCATTCGCTACAACTACTGGTACGTGAAAATTAAGGATCCAGGTGCCGGTGAGTCACAATGCTACCCGCACCGCGAAACTTCTGGTCAGTTAACCTTAGTAAGACAGTCCTGGACTGTCAGGTTTTTGTTGACAGAAGAGGCCTGCCCGCGAGGCTAAACTGTTGTTGCGTCGTTACATACTGCCCTAAAGTCATCAGAAACGCACCGTAATTATTTCCCCTTCACTCGCACACGGAATGATTATGCGCGTGAGACGCCGTCACCGCGCAAAACCTGCGCGGTGGCGGCATAAGGATTAGACGGCTTTGACCGCAATCGACTCGCCCTGCATGCGTTTACGCAGCGTGCGTTTGGTACGGTCAATGACGTCACCCGCCAGCTGACCACAGGCGGCATCGATATCATCACCGCGGGTTTTACGCACGATAGTGGTGAAACCGTACTCCATCAGAACTTTGGAGAAACGGTCGATGCGGCTGTTAGAGCTACGGCCATACGGCGCGCCAGGGAACGGGTTCCATGGGATCAGGTTGATCTTGCATGGCGTATCTTTCAGCAGCTCGGCTAACTCATGCGCATGCTCGGTACCGTCGTTCACATGATCCAGCATCACGTACTCAATGGTCACGCGGCCCTGGTTAGCGTTGGACTTCTCCAGATAGCGGCGTACACCGGCAAGGAAAGCTTCGATATTGTACTTTTTGTTGATCGGTACAATTTCGTCACGAATTTCGTCGTTAGGTGCGTGCAGGGAGATAGCCAGCGCCACGTCGATCATGTCACCCAGTTTATCCAGCGCAGGCACAACGCCCGAGGTAGAGAGGGTAACGCGACGTTTAGACAGACCAAAGCCGAAGTCGTCGAGCATGATCTCCATGGCCGGCACAACGTTCGTCAGGTTGAGCAGCGGTTCGCCCATGCCCATCATCACAACGTTCGTAATCGGACGGGTACCGGTCACTTTTGCCGCACCGACGATTTTCGCCGCACGCCAGACCTGGCCGATAATTTCGGACACGCGCAGGTTGCGGTTAAAGCCTTGCTGGGCCGTAGAGCAGAATTTACACTCCAGCGCGCAGCCAACCTGTGAAGAGACGCACAGCGTTGCACGATCGTCTTCCGGAATGTAGACCGTTTCAACACGCTGATCGCCCACGGCGATGGCCCACTTAATGGTGCCGTCAGAAGAGCGTTGCTCTTCTACGACTTCCGGCGCGCGAATCTCAGCCACTTCTTTAAGCTTGTTACGCAGCACTTTATTGATGTCAGTCATGTCATCAAAGTTGTCGCTGCAATAGTGGTACATCCACTTCATAACCTGATCGGCACGAAATGGCTTCTCGCCCATCTCTTTAAAGAACTCGCGCATCTGCTGACGGTTCAGATCCAGCAGGTTAATTTTTCCATTTTTATTTGGAACCGCAGGCGTGGCGATTTCGGAGGTGTTCACTAATTCAGACATAATTTTTTCCGGCCTCGTTGTTACACGTTATGGCCCGTGGAGGGTTGAAAAGAAACGCCCCGGAAAGCAGTGTGCTCATCCGGGGCGTTGCATTGTACAAAGTCTGGCGCAGGGATGCCACGTTTGCACGTGGCATTTACGAAAATAATGTGTAAACGAAACCGTTAAATTAACGGGTACGTGGACACACTTCGCCTTCTGCGAAGAAGAAAGCGATTTCACGGGCTGCTGATTCAACAGAGTCGGAACCGTGGGTGCCGTTCTCGGTGAAGCTGTCTGCGTAGTCAGCGCGCAGCGTACCCGCCAGGGCGTTGTCCGGGTTGGTTGCACCCAGCAGATCGCGGTGACGCTGAACCGCGTTTTCGCCTTCCAGTACAGAGACAACGATTGGGCCAGAGGTCATGAACTCTACCAGGCCGTCGAAGAATGGGCGACCTTCATGCTCAGCGTAGAAACCGCGAGCCTGCTCTACGGTCAGATGCAGCATTTTGGTGCCAACGATTTTGAACCCTGCAGATTCAAAGCGAGCAAAGATGCTGCCAATAACGTTTTTTGCCACCGCGTTTGGTTTGATGATGGAAAAAGTACGTTCAATAGCCATGATTACCTCTGTGATTTGTTATGTGGTTTGCATACAGCGTTAGACCTGGCGCGGATTATAATGAGCAATAGCGCCATTGCCTATGGATGGATGTAACATTTTTTTAAAATAAGACGAGTTTCAACAACAGAAACGTTCAGAGACGCCTTTTCTCCGTTTACCTACTGCAGCGTAAAGTGCACAGTGGCCACCTGCCCGGCTTCATCCATTACCAGAAGTTGATACTCCCCGGCCTGTTCCAGTTTTAAGGTATAGGTCCGCCCTTGCGCATTGAGCGGTTCACCGTTTAAAAACCACCAGCGCTGCCCCGTACTACCGCTAACCTGTAGCGGCAGCGACACGCGCGGCTCGCCCGGAAGACGCTTAACAACCGCCCCCTCCTGAATACCGGAAAGAATTAACGGCACCGGATCGTCCTGACTCAACGGCGGGCACTGCGTCGATGACGGCGGAATACGCTCCGCCCGCCGCTCTGTTCCCGGCAGCCACGGCTCCAGCGCCAGCGGCCAGACGTCGACTGTTTTCTGCCTCGCCTGCGGGCAATCTGCCGCGACCCGTTTACCGGCGCTATCCAGCCACAGAGGGAAGCGGATCCCTCGCATCCCCTCCTGCTCGGGCAGTAAAAGCGTAGGCGGCTGGCTGCCATCGAGCAGCCAGGTTGCCAGACGTCGACGGCAGTTATCATCCCCATCGGGCAATGCCTGGCCTCCAGGCCAGCAGATGACCCCGCGCCCCACAGACGCAGGACGCGGGTCGCGTGGGAGTCGCGCTTCATCCACCACCGAGTGCGACAGCAGCAAATTGTTCACCTGGTTAAGCAGCGGTACCGCGCTGGCATAGCCAAACTGCCCCGCCACCGGCGTACCGTCCGGCCGACCGGTCCAGATGCCGATGACATAACGGGCATTAACACCGATAGCCCAGGCATCGCGATAGCCATAGCTGGTGCCGGTCTTAACCGCCAGCGGCACCACCTGAGGCAACGCGCTATCTGGCAAAGGCTGGGCCTGGTTAGCCAGTATTCGACGAATGATCCACGCCGCCCCCGGCGTCATTAACGGGCGTTCAACCAGCGGATCGCCGGGTAACAGACGCAGTCGCGCGGCATTTCCATGCCGGGCAAAAGCACTGTAGGCGGCGACAATATCCTGCAGGCGTGCCCCCGCCCCGCCCAGAATCAGCGCCAGATTGGGCTGGGCTCCGGCGGGCAAGATGAGCGGTAAGCCGACGTTACGTAGCTTCCCGGCAAATTTTTTCGGTCCGTAGGCTTCCAGCACCTGTACCGCAGGGAGATTCAGCGAGCGTAGCAGCGCCTCGCTCATACTGATTGGGCCATGGAATCCGCTATCGAAATTGCCAGGCCGATAATCGCCGGTGCGGCGAGGAACGTCCTGTAGCAGCGAGGCCGGATGGATCAGTCCGTCGTCCATCGCCAGGCCATAAACGAAGGGCTTCAGCACCGATCCCGGGGATCGGATTGCGCTCACCATATCCACATGACTGAAGCGACTGTCATCGTTAATGTCTACCGATCCCACCCAGCCGCGCACTTTCATCGTGGCGTGATCGACAACGATCATTGCCAGCGAGCTACGCGGCGGCAGGCGCCCTTTCCAGTTCATTGCCAGCTCTTCAAGCTGGCGCTGCAAGGCGGCATCCAGCGTGGTGACAATTTTATCGTCGCGGCTTTTGCCCAGCATCATTCGCGAGAACAACGGCGCCAGCTGCGGCATCTGACGCGGCGCCAGCCACACCGGCTCTTCACGGGATTCCCGCACCTGCTTCGCGCTCCACACCCCCTGGGTTTCCATCCGCGCCAGCACTTTGTTGCGCGCCGCTTCGGCGCGCCCGGGCCAGCGGTCAGGACGCAGACGGCTCGGCGCCTGCGGCAATACTGCCAGCAACGCCGCCTCGGAGTAGCTGAGCTGTGCCGGTGATTTGCCCAGGTAGGCCCAGCTTGCAGCCCCTACCCCCTGCAATGTGCCGCCAAAGGGGGCGCGATTGAGGTAGAGCGTCAGGATATCGCGCTTTGACAGGTGCCACTCCAGCTGCAGGGCGCGCCAGAGTTGACGAATTTTGCCGCCAAAGGTGCGGGGATGTGGATCGAGAAGGCGCGCGACCTGCATGGTCAGGGTGCTCCCTCCGGAAACCACTCTGCCAGAGGTGAGATCTTGCCAGGCGGCACGCAGAACGGAAAAGGGGTTAACGCCCGGATGATCCCAGAACCAGCGATCTTCGTACTGGATCAGCGCTTCAAGATAGCGGGGAGAGACCTCTTCTATTGTGACCGGATAGCGCCAGATCCCTTCACTGTCGGCAAAGCGCCAGAGCGGCGTGCCCTGTTCGTCCACAACAACCCGCGCGGGATTAACCTCTTTTAACGGTAGCGGCCACAGGCGATCGGCGGCAACAACCAGCCCCCATATCAGCAGAATCGCCCCCGCCAGCCACAGCCAGCGGGAGCGCAATGGTGAAAGAACCGGCACGTTATGGGGCTACAGTCAGCGGGCCACTTGCCGCACCCGTTGCCCGCCACTGGGGAACGTACATCGATTCAACCATGGGGACCGGCACCTGATAGGTCCCCGGCGTCACGGCACGTGCCAGGTAGAACAGCGTGACGGGCTGACCTTCATTCACCGGTACTGCGGCCACAAAACGGTCATCGCGAAACTCCATGTGCTGGATATCCGCCTGCTGCATCTGGTTTAGCAGATTTTGCACTTCGCTACCGCTCTCCTGCAGGCTGGCGCTGCTGCTGGCCAGATTCTGATTTTCCAGCTCAAGACCGGCAGGGAGCAGATCAACCACCAGCGCATCCGGTACGTTCTGGCTGGCCTGCACCTCGAGCCAGACCAGTACCAGCTCACCGCTCTTCAGGGTAGAGAGATCTTTGCTGCTGCCATCGGTGGCCAGAATGTGGCGCTCGATTTTCAGCACCTTCGAGGAAGGCTGCGGCGCACGCTGTGGATAGCCGCTACTGTCGAGACGTACCCACAGCGGACTGGTGCCACTGTTAGTCACCTGCAGCGCAGCCAGCCGATCGCCATCGACATTGGTTACCTGCGGTTTGTCACCGTGCGCCGGCTCTTCTGCCAGGCTGGTGGTGGCCTGCCACGCACCAGAGAGCGTTTGTTGCGCGCGTCCGGCGAGGAACAGGGCATTACTCTCCTGGGTTGATAGCCAGCGCTGGCTGAATGCCTGCTGTACCAGGGCATTCAGCAGGGTGTTTTGTGCCTGCGGTAACAGAGAATTTTCCTGCAACAGCGCGAGCATCATGGCGTTATCACGCAGCTGACTGCCGTAATCCGCGATCCAGTTTTGCGACTCGATACGCGGGGTTTGCAGCGCAGCTTCCAGCGCCTGCTGGCTTCGTGGCGCATCTCCCATCATCTTCAACGCGATGCCTAACTGCATCAGCGGCAGACCCGATTTTGCCTGCGCATGCTTTTCCCATATTTCACGCAGCGCACCCAGCGGGGCTTTTTGCTGACGCGCCAGCACCAGCGCGGCATAAGCCTGCACCGCGAACTTACTGGCCTGGGTATCGTTACTGTAGCGAATAGAGATCATGCCCGGGTCCTGCAGATAACGCAGCAGACGGTTGTTAGCACTGTTTAGCGCCTCTGCCGGCACGCTGTAGCCCTGCTCGCCCGCCCGTACCAGGAAGTCAGTCACGTAGGCCGTCAGCCAGTACTCTTCCGGGCCGTTTTTATCCCAGAGCGCAAAACCGCCGTCATCCCGCTGCATCTGTAACAGACGCGAGATGACTACATCAATCGCACCACGACGTTTTTCATCGGTGTCACCTTTGATACCCAGCGCAGCCAGCTGCGCGGCGTTGGTGTAGATCGACGGGAAGAGTCCACTGGTAGTCTGCTCCAGGCAGCCATAAGGATAGGCCTGCAGTTCACGGATATAACGCGCGAGGTTGAGCGGCGGTTTGCCGCTCAGCATCAGTTGCCCCTGCAACGTAGCAGGCGAGAAACCGGCAAGGTGTTGCCCTGGCGCAATCCAGCTCTCCCCCGGGTTGAGCATCGTACCCGAGTTAACCGTCTGTGCCGGGAAGGCCGAACGCACGCCGATTTTCCAGTTTTTACTCAACGGCGCGAAGGTTTCGCCGGGAAGCGACAGGCCATTGACCTGGGCCACTACCTCTCCGTCGCCATATCCCTCCAGCGCACGCACCGGGATGAATAGGGTGCTACGTGCACCGGGCGCCAGTTTTACGGGCTGCGGTTGCCCCCCTTCCAGCGCCAGTTTGCCGTGAACCGTTAACGCCACGTTCAGCGTCTGCGGCCGATCGGTCAGGTTAGTGAGATCCAGCGTCAGCCGCGAAATATCGCCGCTGGCGAGGAAGCGTGGAGTGTTGAGCTCAGCGATGACCGGTGCCGCGACCACGACCTTACTTTCGCCGCTGCCAAAGTCGTCGTCGGTCCAGGCTTGTGCCATCAGACGAAGCTCACCGTTAAAATCGCCGATCGGCATCGTAATGGTGCCTTCGCCGTTAGCATCCAGCTCAACCGGCTGCGCCTGCTGGGCGATGATGGTCACGTGATTAACAGGCGGTTTGCCGCCACGTTTGAGCTCATCGCCATCGCCGCCGAAGCGCAGGGAGGCCAGACGCCCCCGCCCCTCTATGACCTGGCCGTAGATGTCGTAAATATCGGCGCCGTAACGCTTCTGCCCAAAGAAGGCCTGCCAGGGATCCGGCGTGACATAGTCGGTAATGTTTAGCACGCCGCTGTCCACCGCCGAGAGCAGGACATTCACTTTCTGCGGCACCGCCCCCTCTTTAACGCTGGCTTTCACCTTCACCGTCACCGTCTGGTCAGGACGCATTTTTGGCGGGTTTTCCAGCGAAAGATTCAGACGACGGTTTTCATCCCCCATCGGCAAGTGCAGCAGGCCGACGGCGCGTTTTGGCGTGGCAGATTTAGACTTATCGCCGGGACGTACCACCAGCGTACTGAGGTAGAGGTCGTGGCGTTTCCAGGCTTTATCGACAGGAATAGAGAGCTCCAGCCCGTCGGCCGGAACATTGATCTCTTTCCACCATAGCGGCCCTTCGCTGGATTCGATCATCGCATAGCCTTTCCCGGCAGCCGGGGCGGCAATATGCAGCTTGATGGTATCGCCAGGCTGGTAAGCCGGTTTGTCTATCTTCAACGTAACGCGATCCGGGCGCGCCGCGCCGCTGCCTTCACTGTTATCTTGCCAGCTATAACCGGCCCAGAAACGGACGCTGCTGACGGTGTCGTTTGGCGCTTTTACTTCCAGACGATATGATCCCCACTCCACCGGGAAGCTCACTTTACCGGTCTCATCGGCCTTCAGATCCAGCGCCTGCTCCGCTTCGATCAGATCTTTTTGATCGTACTGGGACTGCCAGCCTTCGCTCTCTGACCAGTTCCAGAAGTAGTCACGACGCTCGCGGATAAGGCGAACCTGCAGACCTGAAACTGCTTTTTTGGCGCCGCTGGCATCGGTGTAAACAATATCGAAACCGGCCTGGCTATTTTCGTCCACGATGGGCTGCGTCACGGTGGTGTCGGTGCGGTAGTCATAGACCGCTTTGCTGGCGAACTGCGGGCGAATCCCCGCCAGCGTGTCCGCCGGCCAGATAGCCTGTTCAGCGCGACGTGTCACCGGGCGGCCACCGGACTCCAGCAGGCTGGCCTGCAAAATGAGCTGCAGCGGTGAGTGCGTCTCTTTCCACTGGCTCTCCGCGCTGACCTGCCCGCGCCCCTCGTCATTTAACGTGAGTTGAACTTCATCCAGACTGCGGCTCAGGTTCTCTTCAGCGATATCGCCAAACTGGAATCCCGGCAGTGCCGCGACCGCCTCACGCAGCGGGCGCAGGAACAGCTGCCCCTGTAGACTATTGCCGTTTGCGGGCGCGCCATACAGGTAATACCCGTTCACGTCGAAGCTGACATTGTCCTGCGGTTTAACAGGCGCTTTTTGCCCGCTGATATTCAGCGCCATCCGCTCCGGCATAAAGTCTTCGACGTGGAAATCCCACATCTGCTTTTGATTATCGCCGGTGCTGGCGCGGATGTGCCACATCCCGGTCTGTGCGCCGCTATCCAGCGCATAATTAAAGCGATAGAGGCCATTTTCCGGCTGGCTCACGACGGTTCGCGCCACCTGTCCATCCGGGCGTAATACTTCCAGTTTTACCGGCTGGTCAGGCAAGGGTTTTCCATCACTGTCGCGCAGTAAGCCATTAAGAATTACCGTTTCTCCCGGCCGGTAGAGGTCACGCGGGCCAAACATAAAGAACTGTTTGCTAAAACCTGGCGCACCGGCAATAGCGAATTCGGCGAGGTCGAGTGCGGGCAGATTGAGGTCGAGAAGCGTGGTTTGCCCCTCTTTACGCGCCAGAATAAGCGCCGCTTCTTTATCCGTTTGCAGCACAGCGTGACCATCGCCGTCGCTGGCGGCCTGAGCCAGCGTCTGGCCTTTGTCGTTGAGCAGCACGACATCAACGCCGGCCTGCGCGCCACCGTTTTCAATGCTCTGGGTAAAGATATCCAGCCGGTTGTGGTAGCGGTGAACCGACAGGCCAATATCGCTGAGGGTAAAGAGCGTGGCGGCATTGCTGTAATTGTAATGCCCCGCCTGGTTCATTACCGCCAGGTAAACACCGGCCTGCTGCAGCGGTGCGATATCACGCAGCGGTAACAGCAGTTTTTCACGGGTGTTACGCGCCGGGTTGAGGTCGAAGCGGCCGGTATAGACCAGCTCCGCCATTTTAAGCAAATTGTCGGATTCCCAGTTGGTCAGGGAGTTACGGTATTCCCACTGGCTGACAAATGCCGTCAGCGACTCCGGTTTCACCCGATAGAAATTGACGTCAACGTTGCTGACGTTCAGCGCCATGACCGGCAGCCCCTCTACCACCTTGCCCGGTAGCAGCGAGCCGCGGCTGGCAAAGCCGACGGTAGGCTCGATATCGCGCGTGGTTATCGCTTTTTCGTAGTCGCTATCGAAGGTAGCTTTATTCAGTGCCAGCAGGCCACGCTCAACGGTCACCACCAGATTGCGGTTGGGCTCCAGATGACGTAAACGGACCTCTTTCAGATTTGGCGCCAGTTCCCATGCGCCATCCACCTTGCCGCTTTTCTTGTCCACGACGTGGAGGGTTTTTGCGAAATCCTGGGAAGGATCGAGCGGCACCGAGAAGGTGAGCACCAGCGTCGATGCGCCGTCGAGCTGAATTTCCGACGCATCCAGCAGCGTCAGCGGCTTGCCCTGACTCTGTTCCGCCAGTTTTTGCAGCGTGGCGTCGTCGGGTTTAGTCGCAGCCTTCGGTTCAGCAGGCGTTGCCGCAGCGGTTGCCGGCGCTTCTGCATGGGGTTTCTCGGTGTTGTCATCACAGCCGGCAAGCGTAAAGGCTGTCAGCAGCGCTATGGACAGCGCGGCGAGGCGAAACGGTTTCATCCTGCATCCCTGGCCTGAGAGGCCTGTTGGTCGTCGTCGGGTTAAGTATTATCCGCAAGTTTCATTAATACAAAAGCCCATTTTGAGGGGGCTGGAAAGCGCCTCGCAAAATGGTATAGGGAACAGCATCCACCCTGTTATACCGATCACAACCTGCATGGTTACATGTTACCTTTTAGGTCATTTGTTTTTAAAACAATAAGATAGCTGGCTAAGCTCCGTTAGCGCCTGCTAGTTTTATGCCTAAGACGCACCCCGAGTGCGCGGTTCAATAAGAGAGATAGCCATGAAACGAGCCGTGAACGCCCTACAAAATTTCGGAAAATCATTGTACGGACCGGTACTTATCCTGCCGATCGTTGGTCTGTTTATCGCCTTTGGTAACGTGCTGGGTAATGGCGCGCTTGCCGATTACCTGCCGTTTCTTGGGCATCCGTTGGTGCAGAGCCTTGGGCAGTTAATCGCCAGGTCTGCCGTTTCGGTGTTAGTAAACCTGGCGCTGGTATTCGCTGTGGGGATCCCTATCGGCCTGGCGACACGCGATAAAGGTTACGCGGCCCTGATCGGCCTGGTGACCTTTGTGGTCTTTATCAACGCCATGAACGTGACCCTGCAGTTACAAGGCGCGCTTGCCCCTGCCGATCAGATGAAAGCTGCCGGGCAGGCGATGGTACTCGGGGTACAAGTCCTGGAGATGGGCGTTTTCGCCGGGATCCTGACCGGCGCGCTGTCGGGCTACCTCTACAACAAATATTCCGGGGTACAGTTTAACGGGGCGATGGCCATCTACTCCGGTCACTGCTTCGTCGCTATCGTGATGCTGCCCGTCTCAATGCTGCTGGGCGTGGTGATGAGTGAGCTCTGGCCGTTCGCCCAGCATGGTATTAGCGCAATGGCGCTGGCCATTAAAGGGGCAGGCCCGTTTGGGGTGGCGGTGTATGGCTTCCTTGAACGTATCCTGGTGCCGACTGGTCTTCACCATCTGGTCTATACCCCGTTCCTCTATACCGAACTGGGCGGTACCCAGGAGGTATGCGGCACCACCTACCAGGGCGCGCGCAACATCTACTTTGCCGAAATGGCCTGTCCGGGCGTGAAGCAACTGAGCAGTACGGTGGTCTGGGATGCGCGCGGTATCAGCAAAATGTTTGGCCTGCCTGCAGCGGCGCTAGCGATGTACATGACCGCGAAGCCTGAGCGTAAAGCTGCGGCAAAAGCGATTCTGATCCCGGCAGCCCTCACCTCCCTTCTGGTGGGCGTGACCGAACCTATCGAGTTCTCCTTCCTGTTCGTCGCCCCGCTGCTGTTCGTGGTGCATGCGGTACTGACCGGGATTGGCATGATGCTCTTCTCCCTGTTTGGCGTTCACGCCATCGGTGCGAACGGCATTATCGATTTCATTCTTTATAACCTGCCGCTGGGCACCGAGAAGTCCAACTGGCCGATGTACATTTTGGTCGGGCTCATCATGTTTGCTCTCTACTTTGTGATTTTCCGCTTCCTGATTGTTCACTTCAACATGAAGACGCCGGGTCGGGAAGATGACGAGCAAGAGACCCGTCTCTATAGCAAGCAGGAGTATCAGGCGAAAGGCAATAACGACGGTCTGGGTGAATCCATTGTGATTGGCCTGGGCGGGCGCGAAAACATTGAAGTGGTGGATAACTGCTACACCCGCCTGCGCGTCACGGTAAAAGACGTGGCGATCATCGACGAGCCGCGACTGAAAGCGACGGGTGCGAAAGGCATTATCAAACAAGGTAACAATGTTCAGGTGGTCTACGGGCTGCATGTCAAAAAAATGCGAGAAGCCGTTGAGACGTTTCTCTGAAAGGAGCTAAAGATGTTTAAACCCCCATTCATTCTCTCTATCGCCGGCGGTGGCAGTACCTATACGCCGGGTATTGTGAAAAGCCTGATGGTGCGCCTGCAGGATTTCCCGCTGGCGGAGATTCGCCTCTACGACATCGATGAAGCACGCCAGAACACCATTGCGCCGGTGGTCGAGAAGGTGATTCGTGACCATAGCCAGAGCATCAAATTTACGGTCACCACCGACCCGGAAGTCGCCTTTAGCGGCGCCCACTTCATCTTCGCCCAGATGCGCGTTGGGCAGTATAAGATGCGCGAGCAGGATGAGAAGATCCCGCTGCGCCACGGCGTGGTTGGCCAGGAGACCTGTGGACCAGGCGGGCTGGCGTATGGCTTGCGTACGATCCTGCCGATGGTAGAGCTGATCGATTTGGTAGAGCGCCACGCCCACGAGAAAGCCTGGATCGTCAACTACTCTAACCCGGCGGCGATCGTCGCCGAAGGTGTACGTCGTCTTCGTCCTAACGCGCGGGTGCTGAATATCTGCGATATGCCGGTAGCGGCTATGCGCAATATGGGAGCGATTCTGGGCGTTGATCGTCATAAGCTGGAGGTGGACTATTTTGGTCTGAACCATTTCGGCTGGTTTACCCGCGTGCTGGTAGATGGCGAAGACAGACTGCCAGAGCTGCGTCGCCATATCGCTAAATTTGGCCTGCTAACGGAAGATGCCGCCAAAACCGACCCGCAACACTCAGATCCGTCATGGGTGAAGACCTGGCGCAACATTAAGCCAATTATGGATAACTTCCCCGAGTATTTGCCAAACCCGTATTTGCAGTATTACCTGATGCCGAACCAGATCGTCGAGCATCAAAATCCAGAGTACACGCGCGCTAACGAAGTGATGAACGGTCGTGAGAAAAAACTGTTTGCCGCCGCCGAAGAGTATCAACGTACCGGGATTTTGCCCGATGCGTTTCACGTGGGGGTGCACGGTGAGTTTATCGTTGATGTGGCCCGCTCGCTGGCGTTTAACCTGCGTCAGCGCCATCTGGTGATGGTGGAAAACCAGGGAGCGATTACCAACTTGCCGTACGATGCCGTGGTGGAAGTGCCCGCTTATATCACCTCTGAAGGGCCAGAGCCGATCCGCGTGGGGCAGGTTCCCCTGTTCCATCAGACGCTGTTGCAGCAGCAGCTCGCTTCGGAGCAGCTACTGGTGGAAGCGACCATCGAAGGCAGCTACGAAAAAGCGCTGCAGGCATTTACCCTGAACCGCACCGTGCCCACCATGGAGCACGCGAAAGCGATTCTGGATGAGATGATTGAAGCGAATCGTGAGTACTGGCCAGCGCTGCAAAAAGCCTGGCGGGATGGCGAAGCAGTGAAATAATACGGGCTTGCTCGCGAGTTGAACGTGGTTTGCTTGTCGGTGTCAGAAAAAACACCGACAATCCTCTTTTACGGAAAAGAACGGAGGCAACCCATGTCCACCTCATATTTTGTCGCCGCCGACTGGCTGATTGAGCACAGCGACGACCCGGAAATCCAGATCCTCGACGCGCGAATGGCCCCTGCAGGGCAGGAGCATCTCCGCGATATGACCGCTGAATACCGCGCCGGGCATCTGCCGGGGGCGGTATTTTTCGATATTGAAGCCTTATCCGATCACACCTCATCACTGCCACATATGCTTATCCGCCCGGAGGCGTTTTCCGTCGCAATGCGCGAGCTGGGCATCAGTCGCGACAAGCATCTGGTGATCTACGACGAGGGTAATCTCTTCTCCGCGCCGCGTGCCTGGTGGATGCTGAAAAATTACGGCGTTGAAAAAGTCTCTATTCTGGCGGGCGGGCTTGCGGGCTGGCAGCGGGATGAACTGCCGCTGCAGCAGGGCGACGTGACGCTGCCGGAAGGGGAGTTTGACGCAACCTTTGACCCGCATGTCGTAAAACGTCTGACCGACGTGCTGGTCGTCAGCCATGAAAAAACGGCGCAAATCGTCGATGCCCGCCCTGCCCCACGCTTCAATGCCGAAGCGGACGAGCCGCGGGCTGGCCTGAAGCGTGGCCATATTCCCGGCGCGCTAAACGTGCCCTGGGGCGATTTAGTGTTTGAAGGGGAGCTGAAAACCACCGACGAACTGCAGGCTATCTTTGAGCGTCAGGGTGTGGATCTGCACAAACCCATTGTTGCCAGCTGCGGCTCTGGCGTCACCGCCTGCGTGGTGATTCTTGCCCTTGCTACCCTCGGTAAAACCGACGTCACGCTCTACGACGGCGCCTGGAGCGAATGGGGTGCACGGGACGATCTGCCGATTGAACCGGCTCACTAATGGATAATCGTCTGGCGACGCTTCTCACGCGCGGGGAGTCACTGACCCGCGCGGAATACCGTGTACTTTCCCATCTGACGGAGCATCCGCTGCTGGTCGGCAACATTACGGTACGCGAGCTCGCGCAGGCGACATTCGTTTCGACCGCCACAATCATGCGGCTTTGCCAGAAGCTGGGGTTCAGCGGGTTTAGCGAATTTATCTGGCACTGTAAGCAACTGCTGTCTGATACCCCGCATATTGCCACTGAGGCCAGAGCCTCCAGCGACGTGCCCGAACTCTTCCATCGGTTTATTGCCAACTATCAGCAGACATTGCAATGGGCGACGGTGGAGAAGCGTCAGCGCTTCCGCGCACTGCTTAGCGAGAAAGAGAGCTTTTTTCTGTACGGTGCCGGGTTTTCTTATCTGTTTGCCGAGTACCTGACCAAAAAACTGCAGGTATTGGGAAAAACGGCGTTTATCTCGGGGCCGGGCGACAGCCGGAATATCTTCCTCAGTAATGCCGCCCGCTATCAGGTCTTTATCGCCGTCTCGCGCAGCGGCGAAACGGAACAGGTGCTGGATAAAGCGCGGATTGCGCAGAACGTGGGGATGGTCGTGGTGGCCTTTACGCGCGCCTCGGCAAATACGCTGGCGGGCATGGCCGATCTGCATTTCGCCCTGTATGACGAAGCTGTGCACTTTGCCGCCGAGGCCGCCGGTGTCACCTCGTTTGAGTCGAATCTGGTGTTGCTGATGGATTTACTGCTGCTGGAAGCAACGGGGTGAAAAACCACCCCGTCTTCATCAAATGATACGGGTCGTTTTGAGATCGCGAAGGAACCCGCCCCAGCGACGCTCATAAAAGGGTGTGATGTGCTCGGTAATAAAGTGGCTAATGCCCTTCTCGCCTTTCAACACCTGACAGATATCAATAGGTTCATCGCCTGGCAGCGTGTCGGTCGCCACACTGCCCGCCGCCTGGATAATCTCGTCGATATCGCCGTCTGCCTCAATGCCAATCAACAGCACTGGCTGCTCGTCGGCTCGCTCTTTGATGGAGCAGAGAAACGCGCGTCTGACGGGCTTCAGGGTTTTAAACAGCGTGGTTAAAGAGTCAATCATCTGCGCCGGCGGCTCGGCCACTTCTGAGAGCAGCAGCGTTTCGCCCCCTTCCAGCACCTCCTGCGTGCTGAGCGGGTTGCCTTCTTCACCCATCAGATGACTGATTTCGCGTGGGGTAAACTCTTTCCCGGTCGGCAATTTGGCGTTCAGGAACAACGTCTGGCCCAGGGTCATCTCAAAAAGGGTACGTACGGGCATGACCACAAACGCCTGTTCGTCTTCCACCGCTGTCTGTAGGGCTTCAAGAGAAGTAAAGAACGGGATCACCGACGTGCCGTCGTCTTTCTCCCAGTGCAGCAGATCCAGCGCGCTGTCTTCAACAACTTGCTCACCTTCCGCCGCGGTACCGGGCACCCAGACGGTAGACTCCAGCAGCGTGCGGAAAAATGCCGGACGGTGGGCGGGCTCGGTCGCCGCCTGCTCCAGCAGGGTTTCTAATTCGTTTTTGGTTTCGGACATAATTATTCCAGATGGTGCATTCGCCCCCTCACCCCGGCCCTCTCCCTCAAGAGAGGGGGAGTAAACCATCCCCTCTCCTCCATGGGAGAGGGTTAGGGTGAAGCGGTAACAGTTACTCTGCCGTCAGCAGGTTTGCAATGGTACGCACGCCCAGCCCGGTTGCCCCTGCGGACCACTGTTCAACCGCCGCTTTGCGGTAGGTCGCAGAGCAATCGATGTGCAGCCAGCCTTCGCGGTAGTTTTCAACAAAGTGGGACAGGAAACCTGCCGCCGTGCTTGCTCCCGCCGGGTAGGCGGCGCTGGCAGTGTTGTTCAGCTCGGCAAAGTTAGAGGGCAACTGGCTGCGGTGGAACTCGGCCAGCGGCAGACGCCAGAAGGGTTCGTTTTCTTCGGCAGCACTCGCCAGTACGCGAGCCGCCAGCTTGTCGTCGAAGCTGAACAGCGCGTGGTAGTCATTACCCAACGCGGTTTTCGCGGCTCCGGTCAGGGTCGCCATATCGATAATCAGCTCAGGTTTCTGGGCAGAGGCATCGATCAGGCCATCGGCCAGCACCAGACGGCCTTCGGCGTCGGTGTTCATCACCTCCACATTTTTACCGTTGCGGTAGCGAATAATGTCGCCCAGCTTAAAGGCATTGCCGCTAACCATGTTATCCGCGCAGCACAGGTACAGCTTCACACGCTTATTCAGACCACGGGTAATGGCGAAAGCCAGCGCACCGGTAATGGTGGCCGCGCCGCCCATATCGGACTTCATGGAGTCCATAAAGGCGCTCTGCTTCAGGCTGTAACCACCGGTATCGAAGGTGATGCCTTTACCGACCAGGCAGGCAAATACGGGCGCTTCTTTATCACCGGTTGGGTTGTAGTCCAGCGCCAGCAGCACCGGCGGACGCTCAGAGCCGCGGCCCACGGTGTGGATGCCCATATAGTTCTGCTCGCGCAGATCTTCACCTTTGGTGATGCGGTAAGACATGTTGTCCCCCGCCACGCCGCAGAGCAGGTCAACGGCACGCTGCGCCAGCTGCTCAGGACCGAGCTCTTCCGCCGGCGCGTTGATGGTGTCACGTACCCAGTCAATAATGGTCAGACGGCTTTCCAGCTCTTTCTGTCCGGCTTCGTCGAGGTTCGCCCACTCGATTTTACGGGTGCCTTTCGGCCCTTTATATCCGGCCCAGAATGCCCAGCTACGATCGATATCCCAGCCTTCACCCGCTAAAGAGACATGTTTAATGCCAAGACCGTCGATTTTACGTGCTGCGCGTTGAATCAGACCGGCGTCATCCTGGCCCGTCAGGTGCAGGGTAATACCGTCGTTATTGATACTGTAAGTGGCTTTTTCGCCCCAGCGCGCGTCGGCTGGCTGATGCGAAATCGTAATCTTCATCGCTTCGGTCATTTTATTTATCCTTATTAGCAAACGGGCCGCCTGAAGGCAGCCCGTAATGTGATTTAGCTAGCCTCATCTAACCAGACTAACAGAATCGCCTCCAGAATTTTTTCATTGGATGCGTTAGGATCATCGTCAAAATCCTCCAAATCGCAAATCCACTGGTGCATATCGGTGAATCGTACGGTCCTGGGATCAAGATCCGGGTTCGCGTCATAAAGCGCTTCGCCGATTTCACGGCTGTCTGTCCACTTCAGTCCCATATCAATGCTCGCGTGCGTGGTTAATGGTGTAACGCGGGAATTCGACCACCAGATCTTCATCGGTGACGCGCGCCTGGCAGCTTAAACGGCTGTCTGGCTCCAGACCCCATGCTTTATCCAGCATGTCATCTTCGTCTTCGGTGCTTTCGGCGAGCGAGTCAAAACCTTCACGTACGACGCAGTGGCAGGTTGTGCAGGCACAGGATTTTTCACAGGCGTGTTCAACTTCAATACCGTTACGCAGGGCAACGTCAAGGATGGTTTCGCCGGTCTCAGCTTCCAGAACTGCGCCATCCGGACAGAGGTCCGCATGAGGCAGAAAAACAATCTTTGGCATATTAAACCTCGTCCACGGAGTGGCCTTTCAGCGCGACACGGACCGACTGATCCATACGGCGAGCGGCAAACTCCTGGGTTTGTTTATCAACGTTTTTAATCGCTTGTTCTATGGCGTCAGCGTCATTACCTTCTGCTACCGCATGCAGTTGTACGATGGCATCGTCAATGGCCTGACGTTCTGCGGCGCTTAGCAGCGCGGCATCGGCAGTGAGCGCACCGGTCAGGCTTTCCAGCACACGTGCGGCTTCAACTTTCTGTTCAGCCAGCATACGCGCCTTCACGTCCTGTTCGGCAAAGCTCATTGAGTCCTGAATCATGGAGGCGATTTCGCCCTCGGTCAGCCCGTAAGACGGCTTAACCTGGATGGAGGATTCGACACCCGTGGATTTTTCCATCGCCGTCACGCTCAGCAGGCCATCGGCATCCACCTGGAAGGTGACACGAATATGTGCCCCTCCCGCTGGCAGCGCCGGGATCCCGCGCAGCGCAAAGCGCGCCAGCGAGCGGCAATCCTGTACCAGCTCACGTTCACCCTGCATCACGTGAATAGACATGGCGGTCTGGCCATCTTTAAAGGTGGTGAACTCCTGCGCACGCGCCACCGGAATGGTGGTATTACGCGGGATCACTTTCTCCACCAGGCCACCCATGGTTTCGAGCCCCAAAGAGAGCGGGATCACATCCAGCAACAGCATTTCGCTGTCCGGTTTGTTCCCCACCAGAATATCCGCCTGAATTGCCGCCCCGATAGCGACCACTTTGTCCGGGTCGATAGAGGTCAGTGGCGTACGGCCAAAGAACTCACCCACGCGCTCGCGCACCAGCGGTACGCGGGTTGAACCGCCCACCATGACCACTTCCAGTACGTCCTGCGCCTCTACGCCAGCATCTTTCAATGCGCGACGGCAGGCCAGCAGCGTGCGTTTAACCAGGGAGGCGATCAGGTCATTAAACTGGTCACGGGTGATCTCCCCCTTCCAGCCAGCGACCTCAACGGTGACGCTTTGCGCATCGCTGAGGGCAATTTTGGCCGCAATCGCCGCATCCAGCAGTTCACGCTGTACGCGTGCGTCGCTGCGATCGTCAATCCCCGCCTGCAGGCGGATGAAATCTGCCAGCAGGTGGTCGAAGTCATCTCCGCCCAGGGCTGAATCACCACCGGTGGCCAACACTTCGAATACACCGCGGCTCAGGCGCAAAATAGAGATATCAAAGGTTCCACCGCCAAGATCGAAGACGGCAATGACCCCTTCCTGACCGGAGTCGAGGCCGTAGGCAATGGCGGCGGCGGTTGGTTCATTGAGCAGACGCAGAACATGCAGGCCCGCCAGACGCGCGGCGTCTTTGGTGCCTTGACGTTGTGCATCGTCAAAATAGGCCGGAACGGTGATCACTACGCCATCCAGTTCGCCCTGCAGCGAGTCAGTGGCGCGCGCGGCCAGCGCTTTAAGAATGTCTGCAGAGACACGAATCGGGTTGAGCAAACCGGCAGCGGTGGCAATCATCGGCAGACCGTTCTCACTCGCCTGCAGCTGATACGGCAGATGCGGGTAACGGGTCTGGATGTCGGCCAGGGAACGGCCCATCATGCGCTTCACAGAGCTAATGGTATTAGCCGGATCTTTGGCAGCATTAGCACGCGCGTGGTAACCGACCGTGTGACCCTGTTGCTGGTAGTGGACCACCGACGGCAACAGGTGCTGGCCCTGTTCATCTGCCAGCGTACTGGCCTCGCCGCTACGCACGGTTGCCACCAGCGAGTTGGTGGTGCCTAAATCAATGCCCACCGCCAGACGACGCTGGTGCGGCGCAGCACTTAAACCGGGCTCACTAATTTGTAATAAGGCCATAATTGCTTCCGAAATTAAAAATCGAGCAGCTTTTCTTCGAGTTGTTCAGCACTGCTTCGCAGTTTATCGAGAAAACGGAGTTTGCGTACCGTGTCGGCCGCTACGTCCCACGTCTCATTGTTCAACTGCTCCACCATCTGCTGATGGCGGGTATCAAACATGCCCTTCACGCGGGTGATAAAACGTTCCAGACGCGCTTCGTCTTTGGCTTGTTCAATCTCATCCAGCTCTTCGCGCAGTTCCAGCTGTTCCATCAGGAACGCGGTATCACGTACGGTATGCTGTTCACTCGCCAGGTCGAAACCGTGGAGGGAGAGCAGATACTCAGCGCGGGTCAGAGGATGACGCAGCGTCTGCCAGGCCTGATTGATGGTGGCAGAGTGTGAAACGGCAGCCAACTGTTCTGACTGCGTCCCACTCGCGAATTTATCCGGATGATACTGGCGCTGCAGATCCTGAAAGCGGGTCGTTAAAGCCGGGATATCGATCGGGTATTGAGCGGGTAGTCCGAAGAGTGTGAAGTAATCCATAACAATCTCAGGGGTAGCCTGTTAGAACAAACCCCACGCGCAGGTAACTGCGGTGGGGTTATTCGGGTGACGCACAATCAAACGTGGAAGCTTTCGCCGCAGCCGCACTCATCTTTTACGTTCGGGTTGGTGAATTTAAACCCTTCGTTCAGACCTTCTTTAACAAAGTCCAGCTGAGTGCCGTTGAGGAACTGTAGGCTTTTGCCATCGACCACCACCTTCACGCCCTTGTCTTCAAACACGGTATCGTCAGACGCCGGTTCATCAACGAACTCCAGGACGTACGCCATGCCAGAGCAGCCGGAAGTCCGCACGCCCAGGCGCAGGCCAAAACCTTTACCACGGTTTGCCAGGAAGGCGCTTACGCGCGCGGCAGCGCTGTCGCTAAGGGTAATCGACATAACAACCTCAACTAATTATTTTGCTTCACGTTTACTTTTGTAATCCGCAATAGCGGCTTTGATCGCGTCTTCTGCCAGGATAGAGCAGTGAATTTTCACCGGCGGCAGTTCGAGTTCATCGGCGATATCGGTGTTTTTAATCGCCTGCGCTTCGTCCAGAGACTTGCCTTTCACCCATTCGGTGACCAGCGAGCTGGAGGCAATGGCGGAACCGCAGCCGTAAGTCTTGAAGCGCGCGTCTTCAATGATACCTTCATTGTTAACTTTGATCTGCAGCTTCATGACGTCGCCACACGCCGGTGCGCCAACCATGCCGCTACCTACGTTGTCGTCGCTGTTGTCGAAAGAGCCAACGTTGCGTGGGTTCTCGTAATGATCAATAACTTTTTCGCTGTATGCCATGATTGAATTCTCCTTATAAACCGATTAGTGATGTGACCATTCAATGCTGTTCAGATCCACGCCTTCTTTGAACATTTCCCACAGAGGAGAAAGCTCACGCAGACGGCCAATGGAGTTGCGAACCAGCTTGATGGTGTAGTCAATCTCTTCATCGGTAGTAAAACGACCTAAAGAGAAACGAATGGAGCTGTGTGCCAGCTCGTCGGTCATGCCCAGCGCGCGCAGCACGTAGGATGGCTCGAGGCTTGCAGAAGTACAGGCAGAACCGGAAGAGACCGCCAGATCTTTCAGCGCCATGATCAGCGATTCGCCTTCAACGTAGTTAAAGCTGACGTTGAGGATGTTTGGCGCGCCCTGCTCAAGATCGCCGTTCAGATACACTTCTTCCATATCTTTCACGCCATCCCACAGACGGTTACGCAGCGTACGCAGGCGTGCCATCTCGGTTTCCATCTCTTCTTTGGCGATACGATACGCTTCGCCCATGCCCACGATCTGGTGAACAGGCAGAGTACCGGAACGCATGCCGCGCTCGTGACCGCCGCCGTGCATCTGGGATTCGATACGGATACGCGGTTTACGACGCACATACAGCGCGCCAATGCCTTTCGGGCCATAGATTTTGTGGCCGGAGAAGGACATCAGATCCACTTTCAGCTGGCTCAGGTCGATAGGCAGTTTGCCCACGCTCTGGGTTGCATCCACGTGGTAGATAATACCGCGTGCACGGCACAGTTCGCCGATGGTGGCGATATCCTGAACCACGCCAATTTCGTTGTTTACGTGCATGATGGAGACCAGAATGGTGTCATCACGCATTGCCGCTTCGAGCTCTTTCAGGTCGATGATACCGTTGCTCTGCGGGGCGAGGTAGGTCACTTCAAACCCTTCACGCTCCAGCTGACGGCAGGTATCCAGCACGGCTTTGTGCTCGGTTTTGCTGGTGATGATGTGCTTGCCTTTTTTCTGATAGAAGTTGGCCGCACCTTTAATCGCCAGGTTATCGGATTCGGTGGCACCGGAGGTGAAAACAATTTCACGCGGGTCAGCGCCAACCAGCTCAGCAATCTGATTACGGGCGATATCAACCGCCTCTTCAGCATGCCAGCCAAAACGGTGTGAACGGGAGGCAGGGTTACCAAAGTTTCCGTCCAGGGTCAGACACTGCATCATTTTCTCGGCAACACGCGGGTCCACCGGCGTGGTTGCGGAGTAATCGAGATAGATCGGTAATTTCATTGCTCTTTAAACTCCGTACATCGCTTCAATGCAAGGAATCAGGCTACCGGCTGGATGTACGACCGAGTACACGGGGCGAGTTAACGCCCCGGCCTGATTCTAAAATTCTTTATAATTTTTACCCTGACTATTTTGCGGGGCTGCAACGCACCGAAAACAGGCCAGGGAAACTACGCGCGCAGTTTAACGTCGATGGCGTCTTGCGTGCGGGTATTGCGCTGTGCTTCGTGATTATGCTGACGGTCAGAGACGTCCAGCACTTCCTGGTTGTTAACCAGTTCACCAATGGTGATGTTGTTCAGGAAGCCGGTCAGACGGTCGCTCAGGTCGCGCCACAGCGCGTGCGTCAGGCATTTATCACCACCCTGACAACCCCCTTTGCCCTGGCAGCGGGTCGCGTCAACGGACTCGTCCACTGCGCTAATGACTTCGCCAACCGCAATACTGCCTGCGTCTTTACCCAGTAAATAACCACCGCCAGGACCACGGACGCTGGAAACCAGGCCATTTTTACGCAGTCTTGAAAACAGCTGTTCCAGATAAGAGAGGGAAATTCCCTGACGTTCAGAAATATCAGCCAACGGTACCGGGCCCGCTTCGGAGTTGAGCGCAACGTCCAGCATCGCGGTCACGGCATAACGCCCTTTAGATGTCAGTCTCATGTCTTACTTAACCTCAAACTCGCCCCTGCCCGGGGTTTTTTATTGTAAAATGGGGTATTGCATAGCAGGGCCAAGTCTGACATTCCCGACTAAAATGGTCAACTATTTAGTTGACTGTTTTAGTCAGGTATTTAACCTTCTGTGCCGTATCATAAAAGTGCGACCTGATGCCCTCACCTCTCCCCTCTTCCAGGGGAAAAGGTAGAGAGTGGCGCTACTCTTTATTCTTCTGCTCTATCGACGCCAGAATGCCGCGCAGGATATTCAGCTCCTGGCTTTCCGGACGGGCGCGCGTAAACAGACGACGCAGCTTATTCATGACCTGACCCGGATGATCGGCGCGGATAAACCCGGTGCCCAGCAGCGTTTTTTCAAGGTGCCCATAGAACCGTTCCAGATCGTCCACCAGCGGGTATGGCGCCTCTTCCGGCTCGGCGACCGGCGCGTTTTCCTGGGTTGCCAGCCATGCCATACGCACTTCGTAAGCAATAACCTGTACCGCCATCGCCAGGTTCAGCGAGCTGTATTCCGGGTTCGCTGCAATGGCCACGTGATAATGGCACTTTTGCAACTCTTCGTTAGTCAGGCCGACGCGTTCACGGCCAAACACCAGCGCCACAGGGGCGTGCTGCCCTTCAGCAACGCTTTTCAGACCGCATTCGCGAGGGTCAAGCATTGGCCACGGCAGCGTGCGGGAGCGTGCACTGGTGCCAACAACCAGGCTGCAACCCGCCAGGGCTTCATCCAGGGTATCGACGATTTGCGCGTTACCGATGACATCGCTGGCACCCGCCGCGAGCGCAATGGCCTGTGAGTCGGGTTTGACCAGTGGGTTAACCAGCCAGAGGTTGGTTAAGCCCATGGTTTTCATCGCGCGGGCCACGGAGCCCATATTGCCGGTATGCGAGGTTTCGACCAGCACAATTCGAATATTTTGCAGCATAATTTTTCTGAGTATGAAGAATATTCGGCCATGCTACCATAAACGGAAGACATATTCCGAACTCGCTGCTATACTCTGCGCCGTTTTCGTATCCCCCGTTCTTTAACATCCAGTGAGAGTAACCGATGCAACATCCAATGTTGACCATCGCCGTGCGCGCAGCGCGCAAGGCGGGTAATGTAATTGCCAAGCACTACGAGACGCCAGATTCCGTAGAAACCAGCCAGAAAGGCAGCAATGATTTTGTGACCAACGTCGATAAAGCCGCAGAAGCGATGATTATCGAAACCATTCGCAAATCTTACCCGCAACACACCATCATCACCGAAGAAAGCGGTGAGCACGTGGGCGAAGATCAGGATGTTCAATGGATTATCGATCCGCTGGATGGCACCACCAACTTCGTAAAACGTCTGCCCCACTTTGCTGTTTCTATCGCCGTACGCATTAAAGGCCGTACTGAAGTCGCCGTGGTTTACGATCCAATGCGTAACGAACTCTTCACCGCGACCCGCGGCCAGGGCGCACAGCTGAACGGCTACCGTCTGCGCGGCAGCAACGCCCGCGATCTGGATGGCACCATTCTGGCGACCGGCTTCCCGTTCAAAGCGAAACAGCACGCTCCTGCCTATATGAAGGTACTGGGCAAACTCTTTACTGAATGTGCTGACTTCCGTCGCAGCGGTTCTGCAGCACTGGATCTGGCCTACGTTGCCGCAGCGCGCGTGGATGGCTATTTTGAAATTGGCCTTAAGCCATGGGACTTTGCCGCAGGCGAGCTGATTGCCCGTGAAGCCGGCGCGCTGGTGTGTGATTTCACCGGTGGTCATAACTACATGATGACGGGCAACCTGGTTGCCGGTAATCCGCGCGTCGTCAAAGCCATGCTGGCCAGCATGCGTGACGAACTGAGCGAAGCGCTGAAGCGCTAATCTCTGAGGGCGGGTGAGGTTCTCCTCACCCGCTACTGCCGTAAATCTCTCACGCGCTTAAGCCAACAGCGAATGCAGAGCACCGCAAAACATCCCCGCAATTTAACTCTCAACGCCAAATAACAGTGACAAATAAACCACACTGTAAGATCCAGCTGCGCCCAGTCCAGCCGACCCGTTGTCGGCAGAGAGACTAAAACGGCCGCAGCCCTCGTCCTACCGGAACCGCACTGACCCACATCACTACTGCAGCCGCGAGCAACATCACCCCGCCGGCCAGGGCTAAGGTCGTCCAGCCAATTTGCTGCCACAGTACAGGGGTTTTATTGCCGCTAAGCCTGATGGCCAACTGGCGAAAGCTATGCACCAGCAACGCCAGCGCGCTGATGGTAATAGAGGTGCCTGCCGACATCGCCAGGGCAGAGATGACGCCCCAACCGAAGACGCCGATAACCTTACTGAAGAGCAATACCATAATCGCCCCGGAGCAGGGCCGCATCCCCATAGAGAGAATGATCATCAGCCTGGCGCGCCAGTCATCGCCCTGCTGTAATTGTGCCCCGGTGGGCAGATGTTGATGGCCGCAGCCACAGTGGGCATCGTGCACATGATGCGGCGCAAAACGTTTAAACGTCGGCTTACGCAGCAACGCACGTAACTTTTTTATTGCCCGCCAGCAGAGCATCACTCCCAGTACCCCCACCAGCGCATAGCTCCCTTTTTCTAGCCAGAAACTGCTGGCATGAAGCTGGCGTGCGGGCAGTTGCAGAAGCGTTAGCACCACGATCACTAACGCAATGGCCACCAGCCCCTGCAGCAGCGAGGAGGCAAGCGTCAGACCAATACTGGATTTCAGCTTAGAGGGATGGGTTGCCAGCCATGTAGTAATAACAATCTTGCCATGCCCGGGCCCGAGCGCATGCAGCACACCATAGAGAAAGCTGAAAATCAGCAGCGAACCGCCCGCACGGGCAGGGTTATCCGCCACCGCCTTCAGCAACCCGCTCATCTGCTGGTTAACCTCACGCTGCCAGATAACGCTCTGCATCATGACCTGCGGCCAGGCCTGCCATAACCAGATCGCTGCCCCGACGGCCAGTAGCGTAAAGAGTCCCAGCGGCCAAAGATGCAGCCAGCGGCGCTGTTTGGAGGGCTGAGAAAAGGTTACTGACATTGTAAGGTCACCTGTTGAGCAAACTGTTTACCGAGGTCCATGTCCTCCGGCGGCGCATCGTCCTTATCAAGAGAAATGGCAAAATTGAGCGTCTCTTCGCTGGGCTCGGGGGTATGAACCGCGAGGGAACATTTTTTCTGCAGCGTGGCTGGCAGCGTGACATCGCCATCTTCGGCATAGCTCATGTCCACATAATATGAGGGATCGAAGGTAGAGAAGGTGTAGGTCTGCCCGGCCAGCGGCTGCGGTTGCGCCAGCGGCAGCACAAAGGTCAGCACGGCCTGGTGATCCTCGCGGCTCATGCCGTACTCCGTAGGACGATTGAGAAACTTCACCTTCTGCCCGTTATGCCAGAACTCGGTGAAGTAGTGCTGGCCGAGCACATTGGCCATCACTTCTGCCGCCAGCTTTTTCCAGATCTCATCTCCCGGACGCGCATCGCCGGCGTCGTACAGCAGATCGGCGGAGGTCATTTCATCCATGGTCCAGCGCATCTTAAGCCCGGTAAGTTGACCGTCGTTAGCCACGATCTCGGTTTTGAGGGTGATAAAACTGTGAGGATGCGCGGCCACGGCAGAAGATATTACCGCCAAAAATAGCGCCGCAGCGCTTTGTTTAACTATTTGCATCTCTTCCTCACGTCAAAAATTCTGTGATGTCCGCCCGCATTCCTGAAGGAAAGAGCCCTGAACGCGCGCTATTACGCAGATCCTTTAGCTATTCTTATCAAACATTCTTACTGGAACCTTGCAGATGATGACGACTCTCGAAATGCCATCTGTGCTTTCCAGTTCGCAGCGCCGCTGCCAGGTGCTGCTGATGCTCTATCTGCCGGATTTTATCGCCACCGAGCAGCGCATCGGTGAAATCAACGGGGTGGATCACAGCATTGCCCGGCAAGATATAGCCGAGACGCGCGATGAAATCCAGCGCTATCATCGGCTCAACATTGCTACGCACCATGACGGCAGCTACCGGATTGAAGGCACCACACTTGACCAACGCTTATGCTTGCTGCACTGGCTGCGGCGTGCACTCCGACTCTGCCCGCATTTCGTCGCGCAGCAGTTTACCCCATCTCTGAAAACCGCGCTTAAACAGCATGGCATTGCACGCACGTTGTATGACGATACCAATTTACGGGCGCTGATAAATTTCTGCTCCCGCCGCTTGCAGCGTCAATTTGAGTGCCGCGACGTGCAGTTTTTACAGCTTTACTTGCAATATTGTTTGATTCAGCACCATCTGGGCCAGACGCCGCAGTTTTCGGAGATTCAGCGCAGCTGGACGCAACAACGTGGTGAGTATCTGATGGCGCAGGAGATTGTTCGCCACTGGCAGCGCCGCGTGCTCCCCCTGCCCCATGAGGATGAGCAGCCATTCCTGACGCTGCTCTTTATGATGCTGCGCACCCCGGATCCACTACGGGATATGCAAAACCAGGATGAGCAGTTACGCCAGGCAATTGGCCGGATGATTACCCGCTTTCATTGCCAGACGGGGATGCGTTTTAGTGACGAGCAAGGGCTGACCGATCAGCTCTATATTCATCTTGCCCAGGCGCTAAACCGGTCTCTGTTCGGGATTGGGATTGATAACAGCCTGGCGGAGGAGATCCAGCGTCTTTATCCACGCCTGATGCGCACCACCCGCGATGCGCTCCTGGAGCTGGAGAGCACGTTTTCGCTCTCTTTTTCCGAAGAGGAGGCCAGCCTGGTGGCGGTGATATTTGGCGCCTGGCTGATGCAGGAAAATGACCTGCATGAAAAACAGGTGGTGCTGTTAACCGGAACGGATAAAGCGAGCGAAGAGGCGATCGAGCAACAACTTCGCGAACTGACCCTCCTGCCCTTAAACATTCGCTATGTGCCGTTACAGGCTTTTCAGAAGGAGGGCGCCCCCCGGGAAGCAGCCCTGGTGGTGACCCCCTACGCGACCGCCCTGCCGCTCTTCTCGCCGCCGCTCATCCACGCGGTAGAGACGTTGAATGCGCAGCAGCAGGAACATATTCGCGTGATGCTGGAGACCTAGCGCGCTGCCACGCGCGGTCGGAGCACCATCGCCGGCAGCGCCAGCAGCGCCATTACCCAGAAGACACCCTGACCGAGATGCTGATACAGGAAGCCAGCAAATACGGTCATAACCGCAATACTTCCCCCCATCGCCACCGCAGAATAGACCGCCTGTAGACGAATCACGTCGGCCCCTTCCCGTGAAGCGATGTAGCGCATCGCCGCCAGGTGGCAGACCGTGAAAGTGCCGCAGTGCAGGATCTGGGCGACAATGAGCCACGGCAACGCTGTCGTCCAGCCCATGATCCCCCAGCGGGCCAGGCCGCAAACGGCAGAGAGCAGCAGCAGGTCCCGGGCGCCGAAGCGGCGGAACAGCCTGTTGCTTAAGGCAAAGATAATCACTTCAGCCACCACGCCCAGCGACCAGAGATACCCCACCGCCGAGGCTGAATACCCTGCCCCCTGCCAGTAGATGGCGCTAAAGCCGTAATAGGCCGCGTGCGCCCCCTGTAGCAGGCAGACGCAAGCCAGGAACCGCCAGCTCTGGGTTACCAGAGCGCGCCAGGCCGGCCAGCCTGCGCTCTCCTGATGACGGCTTTCTCCCTGCGGCATCACCGACGGGCGCAACAGTAGCCCAAGCAGCATTGAGAAAATACCGAGGCTTAACAGCGCCAGAATCGCCTGATAGTCATACAGGCTAACCAGTTTGCCCACCAGCGCAGAGCCAATGACAAAGGCGATCGATCCCCACAGGCGCACCCGACCATAATCCATGGTGATCTGTTTCTGCCAGGTGTTTGCCAGCGCATCGGTGAGGGGCACCAGCGGTGAGAAAAAGAGGTTGAAGCCAACCATCACCACCATTAACCACGCAAACTGCTGGCTGACCCAGAAGCCGCAGAGAAACACCAGGGTTAACAGCGCCAGGACGCGCACGGCGTTGATCAGAAGAGCGGGATCGCTCACGCGAGGGGCAATCAGCAAGCTACCGAGGAAGCGCGCCACCAGGCCTGCGCCCAGCAGTACACCAATGGTCTCGGGCATCAGGCCTATGCCTTTAAGCCAGACGCTCCAGAAAGGTAGAAAAATACCGTAGCTAAAAAAGTAGGTGAAGTAGCTGAGCGCCAGCCAGCGTGTGGAATGCAAAACCATGAATCCCTCCCGTTATGGAGGCGATAGTCTGGCGAGAAAGGCGATACTGCGCAAGTCCATAAGCTGGCTAAGCATTAACTTTTATTTAACTTTTATCACCGGCCTTCCCTTCCTGGCCCGGCTATAGTTGCGCGGTGTCAGGAGTCACTCCTGAGTGAAAACGCGCGGGATCCGTTTTGAGAAGAGAAAATACGGGATCCAGATTAGCGCGCCGACAACGGGTGTTAGCGCATTGCGGATATCCATCGTATCCAGCGTGGCCCCGAACAGCCACACGCGTAAGGCGACAAAGTACAGCATATAGAGCAGGCCAAAAAGATAGTATGGAATAATCACCTTGCGAATATTTCGCTTCCTTTTGAAGAAGTACCAGCCCGTCAGGAAAGTCAGCACAACATCAATAACAATCAGCGCCACGCCGCCTATACCGAAAGGGGTGATTGCCATTCCTTGTCGCATAAAGCCCACAATGGACGAGATAAATTCCCAGGCATTGAAGGGGGAGATCAGCATATTGATGACTAACCCGGCCGCGGGAAGATAGAGCAGGCCGTTAATTTTCTTCTCATCCAGACTTTCACACTGATGACATAACCCCGACTCTTTATTGGCCGGTTGTTCCTGACATTCAATACATTGCATCGCGATATCCTTGCCGAAAAAAGAGAATTCTACACACCCAGCCAGTGACCCTGAAATTAAAATCACCCTAACGGCTGATTTATAGCGGGAAGGTCAATGGCAGGCGCCGATAATTTGTATTAGGGTTAAATTACGCCCCACCGAAAAGCGAGCTCATCATGAACGCACTTCGCTATTTAGATTTCGGTCAGTCACGTCCTCTGCTTCTTTTGATCGCCCGGATCGCTATCGTGCTGCTGTTTATTATTTTTGGTCTGCCGAAAATGACCGGGTTTGATGGCACCGTGCAATAGATGGCGAAGCTGGGCGCCCCCATGCCGATGCTGGCCGCGATTATTGCGGTGGTGATGGAGATCCCGGCGGCTATTTTGATCGTGCTGGGTTTCTTTACCCGCCCTATCGCACTGCTGTTTGTCTTTTACACGCTGGGTACGGCAGTTATCGGCCATCCTTACTGGGATATGAGCGGCGACGCCGTCATGCCGAATATGATTAACTTTTATAAAAAATATCAGTATTGCTGGGGCCTTTTTATTATTGGCCGTCACCGGGCCTGGCGCAATTTCTATTGACCGGCACTAAGAACCTCCCTTTTTCGCCACCAAATAGAAAAGGCCGCTTGCGCGGCCTTTTCTCTTTCTGCGGAGCAGAATTATGCGTATACCGGGAAGCGTGCGCAGATTTCCAGAACTTTACCTTTAACGCGCTCGATAACCGCGTCGTCATTGATATTGTCCAGCACGTCACACATCCAGCCTGCCAGCTCTTTCACTTCCGCTTCTTTAAAGCCACGGCGAGTAACGGCCGGTGAACCGATACGGATACCGGAGGTCACGAACGGGCTCTTCGGATCGTTAGGTACGCTGTTTTTGTTTACGGTAATGTTGGCGCGGCCAAGGGCAGCGTCAGCCTCTTTACCGGTCAGGTTTTTATCGACCAGATCCAGCAGGAACAGGTGGTTTTCAGTACCGCCAGACACCACTTTGTAGCCACGGTTCAGGAACACTTCCACCATCGCTTTAGCGTTTTTAGCAACCTGCTGCTGATACACTTTGAACTCTGGCTCCATCGCTTCTTTCAGCGCCACGGCTTTCGCTGCGATAACGTGCATCAGCGGGCCGCCCTGCGCGCTTGGGAAGACAGCAGAGTTCAGTTTCTTATACAGATCTTCGTCGCCGCCCTTCGCCAGGATCAGGCCACCGCGTGGACCCGCCAGGGTTTTGTGAGTCGTGGTGGTGACAACGTGCGCATGTGGAACCGGGTTCGGGTAAACGCCCGCAGCAATCAGACCGGCAACGTGCGCCATATCCACAAACAGATATGCGCCGATGCTGTCTGCGATTTCGCGCATTTTAGCCCAGTCAACGATACCGGAGTAGGCAGAGAAGCCGCCGATGATCATCTTCGGCTTGTGCTCTTTGGCCTGCTTCGCCATGTCTTCGTAGTCAATTTTACCGGACTCATCAATACCGTAAGGAATGATGTTGTACAGTTTGCCCGAGAAGTTAACCGGGGAGCCGTGAGTCAGGTGGCCGCCCTGCGCCAGGTTCATACCCAGAACGGTATCGCCCGGCTGCAGCAGTGCGGTGTAAACCGCGAAGTTAGCCTGAGAACCGGAGTGCGGCTGGACGTTAGCGTAGTCGGCGCCAAACAGCTCTTTCGCGCGGTCGATTGCCAGCTGCTCAACGATATCCACGTACTCGCAACCGCCGTAGTAGCGCTTGCCCGGATAACCTTCAGCGTATTTGTTGGTCAGCTGAGAGCCCTGCGCCTGCATCACACGCGGGCTGGTGTAGTTTTCGGAGGCGATCAGTTCGATGTGCTCTTCCTGACGTACTTTTTCCTGCTCCATAGCCTGCCACAGTTCGGCATCATAATCGGCAATGTTCATTTCACGCTTTAACATCCGCATCTCCTGACTCAGCTAACAATAAAATTTTGACCTGAAAAAGGCAGTCCTGTTGGACAACGCGCAACAGTATAACTGATTAGTTCTGTGATAACAGGTCTTGACAAACGATTTTACGCAAACGTTTTCCTGCCCGCCACGCAAGGGTTTGACACATAAAGCGCAGACGGCAAGTAAGGGATTTCTTTTCAGGTTTGTGATGTGAATATTTCACGTTGCAAAGAACCATTTACAACGCAGGGTTATTTTTTATAAGATGTATTTAAAATACATCATTAGATTTACAGAAAAGGAAGCAGCCATGCTCGACGCCCAAACCATCGCAACCGTGAAAGCCACTATTCCCCTGCTGGTTGAAACGGGTCCTAAACTTACCGCCCACTTTTACGACCGGATGTTCGCCCACAATCCCGAGCTCAAAGAAATTTTTAACATGAGCAACCAGCGTAACGGCGATCAGCGCGAAGCGCTGTTTAATGCGATTGCCGCCTATGCCAGCAACATCGATAACCTGGCGGCCCTACTGCCGGCGGTAGAGAAAATTGCGCAGAAGCACACCAGCTTCCAGATCAAGCCGGAGCAGTACAACACCGTGGGTACTCACCTGCTTGCCACCCTGGATGAGATGTTCAGCCCGGGTCAGGAGGTGCTGGATGCCTGGGGTAAAGCTTACGGCGTGCTGGCTAATGTCTTTATCAACCGTGAAGCGCAGATCTACAGCGAGCATGCCAGCAAAAAGGGTGGCTGGGAGGGCACTCGCGCCTTCCGTATCGTAGAGAAAACCCCGCGCAGCGCGCTGATTACCAGCTTCGAATTCGAACCGGTGGATGGTAAACCCGTAGCGGATTATCAGCCTGGCCAGTATCTGGCCGTATGGCTGAAACCCGAAGGCTTCCCGCATCAGGAGATCCGCCAGTATTCCCTCACCCGCAAAGCCAATGCTAAGAGCTATCGTATCGCCGTGAAACGCGAAGAGGGTGGTCAGGTCTCAACCTGGCTGCATAACGAAGCGAAAGTAGGCGACGTGGTGCATCTGGCCGCGCCGGCCGGTGATTTCTTTATGGCCGTTGACACCCACACGCCGGTTACGCTGATTTCCGCAGGCGTGGGGCAAACCCCGATGCTGGCGATGCTGGATACTCTGGCGAAATCGCAGCACAGCGCGCCGGTAAACTGGTTCCACGCCGCCGAGAACGGTGATGTGCATGCGTTTGCCGATGAAGTACAGGCTCTGGCCGCTCAGCTGCCGCACTTTACCGCACATACCTGGTACCGCCTGCCGACGGAGACCGATCGCACAGCAGCACGCTTTAATAGCGAAGGTTTGATGGATTTAGCCCAGCATAAAGGCCTATTTAACGCCCCGGAGATGCTGTTTTATGTCTGTGGCCCGGTAGCCTTTATGCAGTTCGCAGCTGCGCAGCTGGTCGAACTGGGGGTCAATAAAGAGAACATCCATTACGAATGTTTTGGCCCGCACAAGGTGCTGTAATGCAAAAAGCCCCCGGCAATTACCGGGGGCTTTTTTTATACAGATGAGTCAGCGTGATGCGGGTTTAGATCGCCGCATCGTCCTCTTCACCCGTACGAATACGGATCACCCGCGCGACATCAAAGACAAAGATCTTTCCGTCGCCAATTTTGCCGGTCTGAGCGGTGCGAATAATCGTATCCACGCAGGTGTCGACGATATCGTCGCTGACCACGATCTCAATTTTCACCTTCGGCAGAAAGTCCACCATGTACTCTGCGCCACGATACAGCTCAGTATGGCCCTTCTGGCGACCAAAGCCTTTCACTTCAGTTACCGTCATCCCGGTGATGCCGACTTCCGCCAGCGCTTCACGCACATCGTCCAGTTTGAAAGGTTTAATAATCGCATCAATTTTTTTCATGGTGAGTCCTTGAAATCGTACCTGTCAGCAGCATCGTAATCGGTTGCTCACAGTATCATACCCGATGGATTTAGCGGTATTACTCTTTAAAGTCGTTTGCTTCCAGCTCATGGCGCGACAGCAATTTGTAAAATTCGGTGCGGTTGCGTCCAGCCATACGGGCCGCATGGGTCACGTTGCCTTTGGTAATTTGCAGCAGCTTACGCAGGTAGTTGAGTTCAAACTGATTACGCGCTTCCACAAAGGTGGGGAGCGCGGTGTTCTCCCCTTCCAGCGCCTGCTCAACCAGCGCATCGCTGATCACCGGCGAGGAGGTCAACGCTACGCACTGCTCGATCACGTTTACCAGTTGGCGCACGTTGCCCGGCCAGCCGGCGGTCATAAGCCGCTTCATGGCATCGGTTGAAAAGGCACGCACAAAGGGTTTATGCCGCTCAGCCGACTGGCGCAGCAGCTGCGTCGCCAGCAGCGGGATATCTTCAGCACGCTCTGCCAGCGGCGGTATTTTCAAATTCACCACGTTAAGGCGATAGTAGAGATCTTCACGGAACTCTTTGCACTCCATCGCTTTCGGCAGATCGCGATGGGTTGCAGAAATAATGCGGACATTGATGTCGATATCGCGGTTACTGCCCAGCGGACGTACTTTACGCTCCTGCAAGACGCGCAGGAGTTTCACCTGCAAAGGCGCGGGCATATCGCCGATCTCATCCAGAAATAGCGTGCCGCCCTCTGCGGCCTGGAACAGCCCTTCGCGGCTGCTCACGGCCCCGGTAAAGGCGCCACGGGCATGACCAAAGAGCTCCGACTCCAGCAACTGTTCAGGCAAGGCGCCGCAGTTAATGGCGATAAAGGCATTTTTACTACGCGGGCTGGCGTTGTGAATGGCCTGGGCGAGGATCTCTTTCCCGGTACCACTCTGGCCGTTAATCAATACGCTGACGTCAGACTGAGCCACCATTCTCGCCTGCTCAAGCAGACGCAGCATAATGGGGCTGCGGGTCACAATCGCCTCGCGCCACTGGTCATCGCCGGACGAAGCGGTATGTTCCAGCGCATCGTCGATGGCTTTGTAGAGCGCATCTTTATCCACCGGCTTGGTGAGAAAACTGAACACCCCCTGCTGCGTGGCCGCCACGGCATCGGGAATCGATCCGTGGGCGGTAAGGATGATCACCGGCATGCCGGGCTGGACTCGCTGGATCTCGATAAAGAGCTGCATGCCATCCATCTCATCCATGCGTAGATCGCTAATCACCAGATCCACTTTTTCCCGTGCCAGCACCCGCAACCCTTCCTGTCCGCTTTCGGCGGTCACGACGCCGTAGCCTTCACTCATCAGACGCATTCCCAGCAGCTTTAGCAGCCCAGGATCATCATCTACCAGTAAAAGGTGCGCAGGTTTACGGCTCATGGCTCACTTCCTCAGATTTTGGCATATCGCCCACCGGTTTGCGGGTGGAGAGTTGACGCTCAATATCGGTCAGGTTTTCCAGCTTGCGGGTAGTGGTCTCCAGCTCGCCACGCAAATATTGCTGCTGCTGGCGCAGTGTATCCAGCTCTTCGTCACTCGCTTGCTGAAGCTTACTGTAACGCGAACGCTCTTCGGCAAGCTGCAGCTGCTGCATCTGCCCGTCACGCCAGACCTGGAATAAGGGGCGTACCTGTGCCGGGATCTGTGGGCTCAGGGCATCAAGTCGGGTGGTATAGGCGCGGCGCTCCACAGGGCTGATTTTGGCATTTGCCAGCAGGATGCCGCGTTTAAAGGTTCCTTGCCAGCTATCATCCGCCCAGTTCCTTGCCTCTGCGCGGGCAACCGATGGCGCCAGGCGTTCGGCACAGTCCATGCTGCGCAGCCAGTAAAGAGGGTTAGTCTCGGTTTCGTGTCCCTGTAATCGCCAGATATTATTGCAGTCCGTGGAGAGGAAATCGGCCAGTTGATGTTCAGGCAGTTTCTCTTCCGGCTTATTGCTAATGGCGCTGGTCGGCGCATGGGTAACACAACCGCTCAGCAGCAGACCGGCAAGGCTGATACGTAGACATTTGCTGTTAAATACCGCGTTAATGGCGCGGGAAAAGATATGTGACATACTCACCAGGCATAGATTCATTTCATTGATTTTTCCGGCTTAAGCGGCAGTTCGATGCGAAAGCAAACATCGGTACGGTCGTCAGTAATTAGGTTTAGCTCTCCGTGCATGCGGCGAATGCAGTCGCGAGCGATGCTCAGACCCAGGCCGCTCCCCTTGACCGCCCCTTTGCGCTGATGGCTCCCCTGGTAGAAGGGCTCAAAGATCATCTCCTGCTCGTCATCAGGGATAGGGCTTCCAGTATTGGCGACATCAATACAGACCCGCGAACCCTGGGTAAAACTCCGAATATAAATGGTACCGGATTCAGTACCATAGTGCACCGCATTGGAATAAAGATTGTCCAGCACGCTCATCAGTAGCATTGGCTCGGCAACACAGGCTGACGCCTGCAGATCCATTTCGGTATGCATCATTTTAGCTCGCGCCGGCAAGCTATGGGCGGAGAGCACCATATCGACCAGCGGCGCAATCTCAACCCGCTCTAGCTCTGGCGCACCATCCGCCAGTTTACGGTTGTAATCAAGCAGCTGCTCAATCAATTTTTGCAGATTGCGGCTGCTGTCATCGAGAATATCCACTATCTCTTTTTGCTCGGGGGTGAGCGGCCCGGCAACCTGATCCGCCAACAATTCGGTGCCTTCACGCATGCTGGCCAGCGGCGTTTTCAATTCATGGGATATATGGCGCAGGAACTGGTGGCGTTGTGATTCAAGCCACGCCAGCCGCTCCGAGAGCCAGATGATACGCTGCCCCACCGAACGCAGCTCGCGCGGGCCGGTAAAGACCACGGTATTGCCCAGAGAGCGCCCTTCCCCCAGGCGGTTGATCATCCGCTCAATGCCTTTTACCGGGCCGATGATCATGCGGGTAAAGAGCAGCACCAGAATCAGGCTGACCAGGAACAGCACCAGCGCCTGCCAGCCGAAGAACTGCCCGCGTTCGGCGATCTCCTGCTGTAGCTGCTGGCCACGAGAGAAGATCACCGAACGGGTAGCCTGTACCATCTCGGTATTGGCCGCGGCGAAGGCTTCCAGTCGGGAGGCGGCGTCAGCGTCCGGGCCGCTGTTATGGCATTGAAGCTGGGCAAGCGCGTTGAGATCCTGACGCAACGCCTGATAGAGTTTATCGTCCGGTAATACCCCGGCGTGGGCATCCAGCATTTCACTGTAACGCTTGCGCTGATTCTGGTACACCCGCGCCAGCGTACGGTCATCCAGTACGCAGTATTGCCGGTAGCTGCGCTCCATCTCCAGTGCGGCATTGGTCATCGCCTCACTGCGACGGGCATCTATCAGCGTGGTCCGGTTAGTCAGCGCCGCCTGGGCGCTGAGCGCGTTCAGGCTTTGCCAGGCCTGCCATGCCAGCACCAGTAGCGGCAGCAGGATCAGGATAAAGGCCATCATAACTAACTGTCGCAGGGAGCGAGGAAAAACAGGCCAGCGTTTCAACGCATTACTCTCAGCTAAATAGGGGGTGAGTGGGATGCTACTGACTACGCGCTTCAGATACAACAAAGCCGGGTAAAAACCCGGCTTTGTTGTGGAATGAGGCGGTGCCTAACTCGACGTTTCGCCCTGGGTCTGATAAAGCAAAGCAATTATCAGTAGTTGGACGGCAGGCACCTTGTTGTGCGTCATTCGAAGTTTATGTAGCGCGTCCCGAAGGGGCTGACATAAGAAGGTGAATGAGCCACTGGCTATAATTATGCAACACTCGTGCCAGAATGCAAATAAACTTATTAATTATATGATTTATAATGGTTTAATATATAAAAGACGTTAGTTTGCCGCTGAATGATTTTCAGGCTAACTGTCGCCATTTAGCAACAGCTTAAAGTGCAATTACCTCAACTCATAAAAATCAATCACTTATGCGTCTCCATATAGAGACACCCGATTATTGCGCTTGTCGCAATTTCCCGACACTATCGCGTGTTCTCCATCACAAATAAAAATCCCGGCGTTTGCCGGGCCTTATTACTTGCCGGGGAATTAACCCAGCTGTTTACGCGCGTTGCGGAAGATACGCATCCATGGGCTGTCTTCGCCCCAGTTTTCCGGGTGCCAGGAGTTGCTGACGGTACGGAAGACGCGTTCCGGGTGCGGCATCATAATGGTCGCACGGCCGCTTTCGCTGGTGACCGCGGTAATACCATTGACTGAGCCGTTCGGGTTCGCCGGGTAGGTCTGGGTGACTTTGCCGAAGTTATCCACGAAGCGCAGCGCCACCAGCCCTTTACTTTCCAGCTGAGCGAGATGCGCCGCATCACGTACTTCTACCTGCCCTTCGCCGTGAGAGACGGCAATCGGCATCTGCGATCCTACCATCCCCTGCAGCAGCAGAGACGGGCTTTGGGTCACTTCAACCAGGCTGAAACGCGCTTCGAAGCGATCGGACTGGTTACGCACAAAGCGCGGCCAGGCCTCGCTACCTGGGATCAGCTCGCGCAGGTTAGACATCATCTGGCAGCCGTTACACACGCCCAGCGCCAGCGTCTGCGGACGATGGAAGAAGGTTTCGAACTCATCGCGCACGCGGCTGTTGAAGAGGATCGATTTCGCCCAGCCTTCACCGGCCCCCAGTACGTCACCGTAAGAGAAACCACCGCAGGCTACCAGCGCATGGAAATCTTCCAGACCCCTGCGTCCGCCAATCAGGTCGCTCATGTGCACATCGATGGCATCGAAGCCCGCACGGTGGAAGGCCGCTGCCATCTCAACGTGTGAGTTCACCCCCTGCTCGCGCAGAACCGCCACTTTCGGGCGCGCGCCGGTCGCGATATAAGGCGCGGCGATATCCTCGTTGATATCGAAGGAGAGCTTCACATTCAGCCCTGGATCGTTATCGTTGGCCTTGGCCTCGTGTTCCTGATCGGCACATTCCGGGTTATCGCGCAGGCGCTGCATCTGCCAGGTGGTCTCTGCCCACCACATACGCAGGGTGGTACGGCTTTCGCTGAACACCGCATGGCCGTCCGCTTCAATCACGAAGCGATCGCCCTGTACGGCTTTACCCAGATAGTGCACGCAATCTGCCAGGCCATGCTGAGCCAGCAGGGCCTCAACCGCGTCGCGATCGGCAGCACGCACCTGAATCACGGCGCCCAGCTCTTCATTGAACAGTGCGGCCAGACGATCCTCGCCCAGCGTCGCGATGTTGGCTTCCACGCCACAGTGACCGGTAAAGGCCATCTCTGCCAGAGTCACCAGCAGACCGCCGTCGGAACGGTCGTGATAAGCCAACAGTTTGCGCTGCGCCACCAGCGTCTGAATCGCGTCGTAGAAGCCTTTCAGCTGCGCCACGTCACGCACGTCGGCAGGCTTATCGCCCAGTTGGCGGTAAACCTGCGCCAGCGCGGTTGCCCCGAGGGCGTTCTGGCCTTTGCCGAGATCGATCAGCAACAGGGCATTATCTTCGAGAGAGAGCTCAGGGGTAATGGTCTGACGCACATCTTCCACGCGGGCAAAGGCGGTAATCACCAGCGACAGCGGAGAGGTCATCTCGCGCTGTTCGTTACCTTCCTGCCAGCGGGTTTTCATCGACATGGAGTCTTTACCCACCGGAATGGTCAGCCCCAGCGCCGGACAGAGCTCTTCGCCCACGGCTTTCACCGCTTCGTACAGCCCGGCGTCTTCACCCGGATGACCCGCTGCGGCCATCCAGTTAGCAGAGAGTTTGATGCGTTTGATATCGCCAATGCGGGTAGCGGCGATGTTGGTCAACGCTTCACCCACGGCCAGACGAGCCGAAGCCCCGAAGTCCAGCAGTGCAACCGGCGCGCGCTCGCCCAATGCCATCGCTTCACCATAGTAGCTATCGAGGCTGGCGGTGGTTACCGCGCAGTTGGCAACCGGGATCTGCCATGGCCCTACCATCTGGTCACGGGAGACCATTCCGGTCACGGTACGGTCGCCGATAGTTACCAGGAAAGTTTTTTCCGCCACGGTGGGCAGATGCAGAACGCGGTTTACCGCTTCTGCTATCGAGATGTCCTGACGTTCCAGCGCTTTGCCTGCCGCTTTACGGGTCTCGACATCGCGGGTCATCTTCGGCGTTTTGCCCAGCAGCACGTCCAGCGGCAGATCGATCGGCTGGTTGTCGAAATGGGTGTCATTCAGGCTGAGGTGCATCTCTTCGGTCGCTTCACCGATCACCGCATAAGGAGCACGTTCACGACGGCACAACTCATCGAACAGCGGCAACTGGTCTGGCGAAACCGCCAGCACGTAACGCTCCTGCGATTCGTTACACCAGATTTCCAGCGGGCTCATGCCCGGTTCGTCGTTCAGGATGTCGCGCAGGTTGAAACGGCCACCGCGACCGCCATCGCTCACCAGCTCCGGCATAGCGTTGGAGAGACCGCCCGCCCCGACGTCGTGGATGAAGAGAATCGGGTTCGCATCGCCCAGCTGCCAGCAGCGGTCGATCACCTCCTGACAACGGCGCTCCATTTCCGGGTTATCACGCTGTACGGAGGCAAAATCGAGGTCCGCATCAGACTGACCGGATGCCATGGACGAGGCCGCCCCGCCGCCCAGACCGATATTCATCGCCGGACCGCCGAGCACGATCAGCTTCGCACCGACGACGATCTCACCTTTCTGCACATGATCGGCGCGGATGTTGCCGATCCCGCCAGCCAGCATGATGGGTTTGTGGTAGCCTCGCAGCTCTTCGCCGTTGTGGCTCTCCACTTTCTCTTCGTAGGTACGGAAGTAACCGTTAAGCGCCGGACGACCAAATTCGTTGTTGAATGCCGCACCGCCCAGTGGGCCGTCGGTCATAATATCCAGCGCGGTGACAATACGTTCCGGCTTACCGAAATCTTCTTCCCAGGGCTGTTCAAAGCCCGGGATACGCAGGTTGGAGACGGAGAAGCCCACCAGACCCGCTTTGGGTTTTGCACCGCGACCGGTTGCCCCTTCGTCACGGATTTCACCGCCGGAGCCGGTCGCCGCACCCGGCCACGGCGAAATCGCCGTCGGGTGGTTATGCGTTTCTACTTTCATCAGGATATGCGCAGGCTCCTGATGGAAGTCATAGCGCCCTGCTTCGCGATCGGCGAAGAAGCGGCCCACCTCGGAACCCTCCATTACCGCGGCGTTGTCTTTATAGGCAGACAGCACGTGGTCAGGGGTTAGCTCCATGGTGTTTTTAATCATTTTGAACAGCGACTTCGGCTGCTGTTCGCCGTCAATCACCCAGTCGGCGTTGAAGATTTTGTGGCGGCAGTGTTCTGAGTTCGCCTGGGCGAACATATAGAGTTCGATATCGTTCGGATTGCGGTTTAGTTTAACGAACGCATCCTGCAGATAATCAATTTCATCTTCGGCCAGCGCCAGGCCGAGACGCAGGTTGGCGTCAATCAGCGCCTGACGGCCCTGCCCCAGCACATCCACGCTCTGCACGGGCGCCGGCTGATGATGGGCGAAGAGCTGCTCCGCGTCGTTTAACGCGCCAAAGACGCTCTCCATCATGCGGTCATGCAGTTCAGCGGCCACGGTCGCCCACTGGGCGTCGGTCAGCGTTGAGGCTTCAACGTAATAAGCCACGCCGCGTTCAAGGCGGTTTACCTGCGTCAGGCCACAGTTATGGGCGATGTCGGTTGCTTTAGAAGACCAGGGGGAGATGGTACCAGGGCGAGGGGTGACGAGCAGAAGTTTACCGGTTGGGGTATGGCTGCTCAGGCTCGGGCCATACTTCAGCAGGCGCTCAAGTCTCGCTCGCTCCTCTGCATCCAGAGGGGCATTCAGGTCAGCAAAATGGACATACTCAGCGTAAATATTGCTTACCGGAAGGTCGGCCGCCTGAAAACGTGCCAGCAGTTTGTTGATACGGAAGGCAGACAGTGCAGGCGAACCACGCAGAATTTCCATCATAAGTCTCTCGTCTTCGAAGCGCCGGAGGCGCTTACAGTGTGCGCAAGGGGGGAAAACGGGCGTCATTATAGAGAATCCTGAGCGCAGACGAAACCGTTTGCGTCGAAATAAAATCACAGCGTAAATTTAACAATAGGTGTTGCCGTTATCTGTAATAAGTTGCCAACTGGCTTAAGTTTACGCAAAATGCCGCTCAATCAATGGCAAACCGTACTTTTAACATGGCCACTGCAGACTGAGGCAAGCGCTGACGCAGAGAATTAACTAATTGAAAAAATTAAAGATTAATTATCTGCTCATCGGCATTGTTACCTTGCTGCTGGCAGCGGCCTTATGGCCTTCTATCCCCTGGTTCGGCAAAGCCGAAAACCGTATCGCCGCGATCCAGGCGCGGGGGGAGCTGCGCGTCAGTACCATTACCTCCCCGCTGACCTACAACGCCATCAACAATAAAGTGATTGGGCTGGACTACGAGCTGGCGCAACATTTTGCTGACTACCTGGGCGTGAAGCTAAAAGTAACCGTACGCCAGAACATTAGCCAGCTTTTCGACGATCTCGATAACGGCGATGCCGACCTGCTGGCCGCGGGTCTGGTTTACAACAGCGAGCGCAGCAAAAATTATCAGCCGGGCCCAACCTACTATTCCGTTTCGCAGCAGCTGGTCTACCGCGTGGGCAGGCTGCGCCCGCGTACCCTGGCAAATCTGACCGCTGAACAGCTGGTCATTGCGCCTGGCCACGTGGCAATCGAAGACTTACGCGTCCTGAAAGAGAAAAAATATCCTGACCTTAGCTGGACGGTCGATGAAAAGCTGGGCACGACGGCCCTGCTCGAACAGGTTAAAGACGGGAAGCTGCCCTATACCATCGCCGACTCGGTTGCCATTAGCCTCTTCCAGCGTGTACATCCTGAACTGGCCGTGGCGCTGGACGTGACCGACGAGCAGCCGGTGACCTGGTTCAGTAAACTTGATGACGATCAGACCCTCTCTGCCGCAATGCTCGATTTCTTCAGCGGCCTGAATGAAGATGGCACCCTGGCACGGCTGGAGGAAAAATACCTCGGTCATGGCGATGACTTTGATTATGTGGATACCCGCAGCTTCCTGCGGGCCGTCGACAACGTGTTACCGGATCTTCAGCCGTTGTTTGAGAAATACGCTCAGGAGATCGACTGGCGGTTGCTGGCCGCGATTTCATATCAGGAGTCGCACTGGGATGCGCTGGCCACCTCGCCCACCGGCGTACGTGGATTGATGATGCTGACCAAGAATACCGCCCAGAGTCTCGGCCTTACCGACAGGACGGATGCGGAGCAGAGCATCAGCGGCGGGGCACGCTATCTGCAGGACATGATGAGCAAAGTCCCGGAGACGGTACCGGAAGAGGAGCGGATCTGGTTTGCGCTGGCGGCGTATAACATGGGCTACGCCCATATGCTCGATGCCCGCGCCCTGACGGCCAAAACCAAAGGCAACCCGGACAGCTGGTCAGACGTGAAGCAGCGCCTGCCTCTCCTGAGCCAGAAACCCTGGTACAACAAGCTCACCTATGGGTATGCGCGCGGCCATGAGGCCTACGCCTACGTCGAAAACATTCGTAAATATCAGATAAGCCTGGTGGGTTATTTGATGGAGAAAGAGAAAGAGGCGGCGCAGGCGCGCCAGATGGCTGAAAACTACCCGGTGGTCGCCCCGGACGAACTTAACCACCCGGTAACTTCGATTCTGCCTTTTGTTGCTTTTTCTGCTGGCGACGCATTCGAAAAAAGTCACTCAGCATCGCCGAACAGGCTGGTGCAAGTACCCCACCGATGACATTAACCTGATGATTCATTCCCGGGTGTCCCAGCACGTTCATAAGAGAACCTGCGGCCCCGGTTTTTTCATCCTGCGCGCCGTACACCACGGTGCCAATGCGGCTGTGGACCATCGCACCTGAGCACATGACGCACGGCTCCAGGGTAACATAAAGCGTGGTCTCCAACAGACGGTAGTTTTGCAGTACTAGCCCCCCCTGACGCAGCGCCATAATCTCTGCATGCGCGGTAGGATCGTGGCGGCCAATCGGGCGGTTCCACCCTTCGCCAATCACCTTATTGTTGTGTACCAGCACGGCACCCACGGGCACTTCGCCCTCATCCCAGGCGCGTTGAGCCAGCGAGAGCGCATGGCGCATCCAGTATTCATGATTAGGTTCAGGGTTAGACAACGACATGTACTCCAGTCTGTAAAGCGGGCGCATTATACACACAGCTTATGTATAACACTATTCCAGCTGCTGTAGCTCGCCCTGGGGAGTGACACGCCAGCGGTGCTGGCAGAAGTAGAGCAGCGGGTTATCTTGCTTACTGTCGCTGTAACCACTGTACAGGCGCAGCGGCGTACCGATTCTTTTCTCCAGTTGCGCCACCTTTTCATGGCCAAGACAGCGCATGGTGAGCACCCAACCGCCGTAGCGTCGCCCTGTCTGGGTGGCGATAAGGTTCACTTTCGGCAACCACGGCGTATCGAAATAGACGAGCTCCACCAACGGCTGTGGAGATCCGGTAATCAACCAAATATCGGCATCCGACGCATCAAGATAGGCGGTGAGCCTCTGCTGCACCACCGGAAAGGCGGTAACATGCTGGCGAAACCAGTCGGCAAAATCCTGACGCAGCTGTTGCAGTCGCGCCTCGCTGTGGCCAAATGTGCATCCCCACAGCAACAGACTCATGGGCCAGCGGGCTGCGCGCCCTTTTATCAGTAACGCGCAGCCGATGACCGGCAGGAGGGGCAATACGAGCAACGCATTCAGGGGTTGTCGGCGCAATAAATAACGCATAAACGTACCGAACATATCCTGTTGATGAAGCGTTCCATCCAGATCAAAAAAGACAACCCGACGCTCGTTATTAACCAAACCTCACTCCTCTGGATCGTTGAACCCTAACAGCCAGGTAAAGAGGAACCCGGCGATCACCGCTATTAAATAGCCTAACAGATAGAGCATGACTTTTCCGGTCACGATGGTTAATGCCAGCGGTAAACCGGAAATACCAAAGGTGATGACGGTCGCCACTTTCCAGAAACTGATCAGCGCCCCACCCACGGCACCGCCCAGGCAGGCACCGATAAATGGCTTACCGAGCGGCAGCGTGACGCCAAAAATGAGCGGTTCGCCGATGCCGAGTAAGCCCACCGGCAGAGCCCCTTTAATCACTTTTTTTAGGCGTGCATTGCGGGTTTTCATCAATACCGCAATCGCTGCCCCCACCTGCCCGACACCGGCCATCGACAGAATCGGCAGCAAGGCGTTAAAGCCGTGGGCCTGCACCAGCTCGACGTGGATGGGCACCAGCCCCTGATGCAGGCCAGTCAACACCAGCGGCAGGAAGGTCCCGGCCAACACCGCCCCTACCAGGAATCCACCCCGGTCGATAGCCCAGGAGGCACCGTGCGCAATCGCATCGGAGATCCAGCCGCCGAGCGGTTGCAGGGCAATAATCGCAATACTGCCCGTAATGAGCGTCGTCAGCAGCGGGTTGAGGATCAGCTCCAGCGAGCCCGGCAGGGCATTGCGCAGCTTTTTCTCGACCCAACACATCAGCACGACCACCAGCAGCACGGCAATAACCCCGCCACGGCCAGGCTGGAGCGCCTCGCCAAACAGGCTTATTTGCGCCAGCTGTGGGCTGGAGAGGATCCCGGCCATAACCCCGCCCATAGCAAGCGAGCCGCCAAATACCTTAGCGGTATTGACCCCCACCAGAATGTTCATGATCGCGAAGACAGCACTGCCAAAGATGCCCAGGATCCCCAGCAGATTGGGGTACTGCATAGCAAAATCACCGACAATATCCGGGCGCTTCAGGATATTAATGATCCCGGTGATCAGCCCGGAGGCGATAAACGCCGGAATCAGCGGAATAAAGACGTTTGCCAGTTGGCGCAGGGCATCGCTCATCGGTGCTTTATAGCGCGCCTTCACCTGAGCTTTGGTGCGCTCGGCGTCATCCACCTCTGCGCCCCCCATCAACGCGCGCATGGCATCCACGACTTGCGCAGCTTTGCCCGGCCCGACAATCAACTGGTGCTGCTCGCCCTGCTTCACATAGCCGCTGACGCCCGGCAGTTTCTTCAGATGCGGGAGATCGAGCCTGGACTCGTCTACTACCTCCACCCGCACGCGCGTCATGCAGTTTTCCAGACGCAGGATGTTTTTCTCTCCGCCAATCCCCTGCAGGATACAGCTGGCGAGCGCTGCCGTTTTTTCCATATCCGCCTCTTTAGTTTTCTAACGCCGCCCGTAAAAAACCACTGTGCTGGTCGAGTCGGGCACGCGCCGTCGTCGCATCCAGCCCGCTTAATATCATCAGAATGGCAGGCTTAACGTCATAATCGGTCTGCTGGAGCACCTTTTCGGCCTCTTCACGCGTGGTGCCGGTCGCTTCCACGACCGTGCGGCAAGCCCTGTCGATAAGCTTCACGTTGGTGGCCTTCATATCCACCATCAGGTTCTGGTAAACCTTGCCAAACTTCACCATCGCGCCGGTAGAGATCATGTTCAGCACCAGTTTCTGCGCCGTGCCGGATTTAAGTCGCGTGGAGCCGGTCAGAGCTTCAGGCCCTACCACGGGCGAAATAGCGATATCCGCCACCTGGGCGATAGGGGATCCTGGATTACAGGAGATGGCCACCGTCGTGCAGCCGGTCTGTCTGGCATATGCCAGGCCACCCAGCACGTACGGCGTGCGCCCCGATGCCGCCAGCCCGACGACCAGATCCTGCGGTGTCAGGGCAATGTCGCGTAAATCGTCTTCACCGAGCTGCGGGCTGTCCTCCGCCCCTTCGACGGCTTTTAACAATGCCCCCGGCCCACCAGCTATCAGGCCGATCACCAGGCCGTGCGGTACGCCGAACGTAGGTGGACATTCAGAAGCATCCAGCACGCCCAGGCGACCACTGGTCCCCGCCCCCATGTAAATAATGCGGCCGCCCGATTTCAATGCAGTAGCCGCCGCATCGACCGCTTTCGCAACCTCGGGCAATGTCTCTTTCACTGCCTGCGCGACCAGCGTATCCTGTTGATTAAAACGGCTTACAAGGTCAAAAGTGGAGAGCGCATCCAGATCCATGGTCTGCGGGTTACGGGTTTCAGAAACAAGCGATCCTAGATTCATCTTTTGTGCCTCAAGAATTTTTAATTCATAATAATCGCACTATAATGGAATATAAAATTCATTCGGGCGAGCAATATTCTCAATTTGCAACAGCTATCACATTTCGCCAGGAGACCTCATGAACTGTTTAATCCGAATTCGCCAGCGATACGCGGGCTTTGCCCAGAGCGACAAAAAACTGGCGGATTTCCTGCTGTCTCAGCCCGACCATGCCCGGCATCTGAGTTCACAGCAGCTGGCCCAGGAGGCAGGCGTCAGCCAGTCGAGCGTGGTGAAATTTGCGCAGAAGATCGGCTTCAAAGGGTTTCCCGCGCTCAAACTAGCCATCAGCGAAGCGCTGGCCAGCCACCCTAACCCACAGTCGATGCCGGTACATAACCACATCCGTGGCGACGATCCGATGCGGCTGGTCGGAGAGAAACTGATCAAAGAAAAAGTGGCGGCCATGCACGCTACCCTGGATGTGAATACTGAAGAGAAGTTGCTGGAGAGCGTGACGATGCTGCGCACGGCACGACGGGTGATCCTGACGGGTATTGGCGCGTCGGGGCTGGTAGCACGCAACTTTGGCTGGAAGCTGAATAAAATTGGCCTGACCGCTATCGTCGAGCAAGATATGCATGCTCTGCTGGCCACCGTTCAGGCTATGGAGCCCAGTGACGTGCTGCTGGCCATCTCCTATTCCGGCGAGCGCCGTGAAATCAACCTGGCAGCAGACGAAGCCCTGCGGGCGGGGGGGAAGATCCTTGCGATTACCGGTTTTACCCCTAACGCCCTACAGCAACGCGCCTCTCGCTGCCTGTATACCATTGCAGAAGAGCAAGCGACCCGGAGCGCGGCCATCTCTTCCACCAGCGCACAGATGCTGCTGACGGACCTGATGTTTATGGCGCTGGTGCAGCAAGATCTCGAACATGCGCCGGATCGTATTCGCCACAGCGAAGCGTTGGTTAAAAAACTGGTTTGAGTACGTAATGAGCGTATAATGCCCGCCCTGTTTGTGATGTTTCTGAGAATTACCTGATGGCGCTGTTAATTACCAAAAAATGTATCAATTGCGATATGTGCGAACCCGAATGTCCTAACGAGGCCATTTCCATGGGTGATAGCATTTATGAGATTAACAGCGACCGTTGCACCGAGTGTGTTGGCCATTACGAGACGCCGACCTGTCAGAAAGTGTGCCCCATCCCGAATACCATTCTCAAGGATCCGGCACACACTGAATCAGAAGAGCAACTGTGGGATAAATTTGTACTGATGCACCACGCGGATAAGATCTAACTTTCAATAATGACCGTTGCGCAGGCGTAGTGGCGCTCATCCGCCAGCGTAACGTGCATATGCGCTACCCCCAGCTTCTCAGCCAGTTTTAACGCTTCTCCCCACAGACGCAGACGCGGCTTGCCCAGCTCATCGTTAAAAACTTCAAACTGATTGAAGGCCAGCCCGTTACGGATCCCCGTGCCGAATGCTTTCGCCGCCGCCTCTTTCACCGCAAAACGTTTAGCCAGAAAACGCACTGGCTGCTGGTGCGTCTCCCAGATGGCCCACTCGTTATTGCTAAGTACGCGACGGGCAAGGCGATCGCCACTACGGGCAATCACCGCTTCAATACGCGAAATCTCAACGATGTCCGTGCCTAAGCCAAGAATGGCCATTAGCGACGGGCTTCCAGCATCAGGCGTTTCATCTCTGCCACCGCCTCTTTCAGGCCGCTCATCACCGCACGGCCAATAATGGCGTGACCAATATTCAGTTCGTGCATCTCCGGAATGGCGGCGATGGCTTTCACGTTGTGGTAGGTAAGGCCATGACCGGCATTGACCTTCAGTCCGAGGCTTGCGGCGTAGGTCGCGGCTTTGGCGATGCGCTCAAGCTCTTTTGCCTGGGTGGCTTCGTCTTTGGCATCCGCATAGCAACCGGTGTGAATTTCGATGTAGGGCGCACCCACGTCTGCTGCGGCTTTGATTTGGGCCTCATCGGCATCAATAAACAGCGAGACCAGAATACCGGCATCTGCCAGACGTGTGCAGGCATCGCGCATTTTTTCCAGCTGGCCGGCAACGTCGAGGCCGCCTTCAGTGGTCACTTCCTGACGTTTTTCTGGTACCAGGCAGCAAAAATGAGGTTGCGTCTCAACGGCGATGTTCAGCATCTCTTCGGTCACCGCCATCTCGAGGTTCATGCGGGTATCCAGCGTTTGACGCAGCACCCGTACATCGCGATCGGTGATGTGACGGCGGTCCTCACGCAGGTGAACCGTAATGCCGTCGGCCCCCGCCTGCTCAGCAATAAACGCGGCCTGTACCGGGTCCGGATAGGCCGTGCCGCGCGCGTTACGCAGGGTGGCGATATGGTCAATATTGACGCCTAACAGTAATTCAGCCATGACAATCCTCGGTTTTCTCGTTGTTCATTTACGCTTGGGCATAAACTGCCTGAATAATTCGCGGCTCTTTAAGGGCTTGCCTCCAAGATACGGCTTCAGCGCAATACGGGTAAAGCGTTTTGCCGCCCGCAGTGTCTCTGCATCCGGAAATTCCCGCTCGGCTAACGCGCGCAGGTCACGCCCGGTAAAGGTACTATTATCAATCACAATACTGGCGATAAATCCTTTCTCTTCCCGGTAGCGGTAGGTCATGGTCTCTTCCACCGGATCGCCACTGCCTGCACAGTGAAGAAAATCTACGCCGTAACCCAGATGGCCAAGCAGCGCCAGCTCAAAACGGCGCAGGACGGGTTCAGGCGAGCCAGTTACCCCCGCCAGGGCCTGGATACAGTGCAGGTAGTCGAAGAAAAGTTCAGAGAAGCGAGTCTCATGCTCAAGCACGCGTGAGATGAGTTCGTTGACGTACAGGCCGCTATAAAGAGTGATACCAGAGAGAGGAAGTGCCAGGGAGACGGCTTCGGCGCTGCGCAGGGTTTTGACCTCCCCTCGCCCACCAAAGCGGACCAGCAGCGGTGTGAAAGGCTGTAAAGTTCCTTTCAGATTAGAACGTTTGGAACGTGCGCCTTTAGCCACAAGGCGCACGCGGCCCGACTCTTCCGTGAAGACGTCCAGTATCAGGCTGGTTTCGCTCCAGGGACGACTATGGAGAACGAAGGCACGCTGCCAACCTTCCATACTGTTCGTCGTCTTGCGTTACTGATCTTCGCCGTAACCGAGGCTGCGCAGTGCACGCTCATCATCGGCCCAGCCAGATTTCACCTTCACCCACAGCTCCAGGTGAACCGGTGCTTCGAACATCTCCTGCATGTCTTTACGGGCTTCAATACCGATGGTTTTGATCTTGGCGCCTTTGTTGCCAATCACCATTTTCTTCTGCCCTTCACGCTCCACGAGGATCAGGCCGTTGATATCATAGCCACCACGCTCGTTCGTCTGGAAACGTTCGATCTCAACGGTGACAGAGTACGGTAACTCCGCGCCAAGGAAACGCATCAGCTTTTCACGGATGATCTCAGAGGCCATAAAGCGCTGAGAACGATCGGTGATGTACTCTTCCGGGAAGTGATGGATCGCTTCCGGCAGATGTTTACGCACGATGCCCGCGATGGTATCCACGTTCAGACCGGTCTCTGCAGACAGCGGTACGATATCGAGGAAGTTCATTTGGCTGCCCAGCCACTGCAGATGCGGCAGCAGATCGGCTTTTTCCTGCACGTTGTCAACTTTGTTGACCGCCAGGATCACCGGGGTTTTCCCATCACGCAGCTTGTTGAGCACCATTTCGTCGTCAGGCGTCCAGCGGGTGCCTTCCACAACAAAAATCACCAGCTCAACGTCACCGATAGAGCTGCTCGCCGCCTTGTTCATCAGACGGTTGATCGCACGCTTCTCTTCCATGTGCAGGCCTGGGGTATCGACATAAATCGCCTGATACGCGCCTTCCGTATGGATACCGACGATGCGGTGACGCGTGGTTTGCGCCTTACGAGAGGTGATAGAAATCTTCTGCCCAAGCAGATTATTCAACAGGGTGGATTTGCCAACGTTTGGACGACCAACGATGGCAATAAATCCGCAATAGGTTTTCTCTTCGCTCATTCCAGCTCCAGCATTTTCAACGCCTGTTCGGCGGCAGCCTGTTCCGCCTTACGACGGCTAGAACCTGTGCCCACCACCGGTTCACTCAGGCCACTGACCTGGCAATGGATGGTAAATTCCTGATCGTGCGCTTCGCCACGGACCTGCACCACCAGATAAGATGGCAGCGGAAGGTGACGACCCTGCAGATATTCCTGCAGACGCGTTTTCGGATCTTTTTGTTTATCGCCTGGGCTAATTTCGTCCAGACGGGTCTGATACCAGTTCAGAATCAGTTGCTCGACGGTCTGAATATTGCTGTCGAGGAAAACGCCACCGATTAAGGCTTCGACCGTGTCCGCAAGAATGGACTCACGGCGGAAACCGCCACTTTTCAGTTCGCCCGGCCCCAGACGCAGGCACTCACCCAATTCGAACTCACGCGCAATTTCTGCCAGCGTGTTACCGCGAACCAGCGTTGCACGCATGCGGCTCATATCCCCTTCGTCCACGCGTGGGAAACGGTGATAAAGCGCATTGGCAATAACGTAACTTAAAATGGAATCGCCCAAAAATTCGAGACGTTCGTTGTGTTTGCTGCTGGCACTGCGATGGGTTAATGCCTGTTGCAACAACTCCTGATGCTGAAAAGTGTAGCCCAGCTTCCGTTGAAGCCGATTAATTACGATGGGGTTCATGCGATACCAATAGAATGAATGCGTCAAAAATGCAGCACACGAAACCGACCTGAGAAAGCCAACGCGGTTTCGTGTGCCGTGGCACTGATTCAGCGCCAACCTTAAACTTCGGGGGAATATTCTATACACAACGACAGGGGTTGTCGTTAGTCTGGAGAGATTTATCGCTTAAATAATTCACATCGCCCTTAAGATAAAGGGCGATGTGTTCAGATATCACGAATTAATGGATCCCGCCGATACGATTTAGACGTACCCCGGTCGGCCATTCGCCTTCCTGCTTCTCGAAGCTCATCCAGATGGCGGTCGCTTTACCGACCAGATTCGCTTCCGGCACAAAGCCCCAGTAACGGCTGTCCGCAGAATTATCGCGGTTATCACCCATCATGAAGTATTGGCCCGGTGGCACAATCCAGGAAGCCAGCTGCTGACCGGACTGATGGTAGTACATCCCCAGTTGATCCTGCGCAATAGGCACCGTCAGAATACGGTGTGTGACGTCACCCAGCGTCTCTTTACGCTCAGTCAGACGGATACCGTTCTCTTTGGTCTCGCCTTTTGGCATCTGGAAGAAACCGCTGGTAGCTTCACCGCCGTTACGACGGGCAAAGGTCTGCACGAAGTCACTCGGCTCTACGTTGGAGTAGGTAATGGGCAGCGCGCTTTCACAGGCCGTACCAGAACTGCAGCCAGGCTGTACCGTCACTTCTTTCGCAACCGGATCGTAGGAGACTTTATCGCCAGGCAGACCCACCGCACGTTTGATGTAATCCAGACGCGGATCGTCGGGGTATTTAAAGACCACGATATCGCCGCGTTTCGGATGACCGGTTTCGATCAACGTTTTCTGGTAGATAGGATCTTTAATGCCGTAGGCAAACTTCTCGACCAGGATGAAGTCACCAATCAGCAGCGTTGGCATCATCGAACCTGATGGGATCTGGAAAGGTTCATAAATAAATGAACGTACCACCAGCACAATCGCCAGCACCGGGAAGACCGAAGCCCCTGTCTCCAGCCAGCCCGGTTTCGGGCCGACTTTTTTCAGGGTCTTCGCATCAAGCCCGTCGCCAGTGGCTGCCTGCGCGGCAGCCTGACGTTCACGACGTTTCGGGGCGAAAATAAACTTATCCAGACACCACAATAGACCCGTCACCAGCGTCGCAATGACCAGGATCAGGGCAAACATGTTCGCCATGCCAACTCCTTAGGATTATTTGCCGTCTTTACCTACGTGCAGAATGGCGAGGAACGCTTCCTGCGGCAGCTCAACGTTACCAACCTGCTTCATACGTTTCTTACCGTCTTTCTGCTTCTGCAGCAGCTTTTTCTTACGGCTGACGTCACCGCCATAGCATTTTGCCAGAACGTTTTTACGCAACTGTTTCACGGTAGAACGCGCGATGATGTGGTTGCCAATGGCCGCCTGAATCGCGATATCAAATTGCTGACGCGGGATCAGCTCTTTCATCTTCTCAACCAGCTCACGCCCGCGATATGGCGCGTTGTCGTTATGCGTGATCAGCGCCAGCGCATCGACACGCTCGCCGTTAATCAGTACATCTACACGTACCATGTTGGAAGCCTGGAAACGTTTGAAGTTGTAATCCAGTGACGCGTAGCCACGGGACGTCGACTTCAGACGGTCGAAGAAGTCGAGTACCACTTCCGCCATCGGGATTTCGTAAGTCAGCGCCACCTGGTTACCGTGGTAAACCATGTTGGTCTGTACGCCGCGCTTCTCGATACAAAGGGTGATGACGTTGCCAAGGAACTCTTGCGGCAGCAGCATGTGACACTCTGCGATAGGCTCGCGCAGCTCAGAAATGTTGTTCAGCGGCGGCAGCTTGGACGGGCTATCGACGTAGATCACCTCTTTCGAGGTGGTTTCCACTTCGTAAACTACCGTCGGCGCGGTGGTGATCAGATCCAGATCGTACTCACGCTCCAGACGTTCCTGAATGATCTCCATGTGCAGCAGGCCGAGGAAGCCGCAGCGGAAGCCGAAGCCCAGCGCCGTGGAGCTTTCTGGCTCATAGAACAGAGAAGCATCGTTCAGGCTCAGTTTGCCAAGTGCGTCACGGAAGTTTTCATAATCATCAGAGCTGACCGGGAAGAGACCTGCATATACCTGTGGCTTCACTTTTTTAAAGCCAGGCAGTGCTTTATCAGCCGGATTACGGGCGCCCGTCAAGGTATCGCCAACCGGCGCACCGAGGATGTCTTTAATTGCACAGACCAGCCAGCCTACCTCGCCGCATTTCAGCTCGGTACGGTCAACCTGTTTCGGGGTGAAGATACCCAGACGATCGGCGTTATAGACCTGGCCGGTGCTCATAACCTTGATCTTTTCGCCTTTACGCATGGTGCCGTTTTTAATACGTACCAGCGAGACAACACCCAGATAGTTATCGAACCAGGAGTCGATGATCAGTGCCTGCAGCGGTGCATCCGGGTCGCCTTCAGGAGCAGGGATATCGCGGACCAGACGTTCCAGCACATCCGGAACACCTACGCCGGTCTTCGCGGAGCAGCGCACAGCATCGGTGGCATCAATGCCCACGATATCTTCAATCTCTTCCGCCACGCGCTCAGGATCGGCGGCGGGCAGGTCGATTTTGTTCAGTACCGGCACCACTTCCAGGTCCATTTCCATCGCGGTGTAGCAGTTCGCCAGGGTCTGGGCTTCTACGCCCTGCCCGGCATCTACCACCAGCAGCGCGCCTTCACAGGCCGCCAGCGAGCGGGAAACTTCATAGGAGAAGTCAACGTGGCCTGGGGTGTCGATAAAGTTAAGTTGATAAGTTTCACCGTCAGACGCTTTATAATCGAGCGTTACGCTCTGGGCTTTAATGGTGATACCGCGTTCGCGTTCCAGGTCCATGGAGTCCAGAACCTGGGCTGCCATTTCACGATCAGACAGGCCACCGCAAATCTGGATAATACGGTCAGACAGCGTCGACTTACCGTGGTCAATGTGAGCTATGATCGAAAAGTTACGTATGTTCTTCATATAGTTAAATAATTTTGCCTTACGAATTCCTGGAGGCCGCTGTTCTTAGCCTGACGTTTTTCAGTGCGAAAACGCAGCATTCTACACTACATCTTCGTCACCAGGAAATGCTCTTGAATTCAGGTATAGCGCTAAGTTTGAGGGTTTTGGTTTATGAGAATCAAACATAGATAAAGCCCGGTGTATTTACCGGGCCTCTGAGGATAGTGTTTCAACGCGCAGTTCGTCGGGTGGTAAGCCAACGCTGAGAATGGTTGGCTGCCAGTTATCGCGCACAGCAAGCCTGGGCGAAAGCCCCCGCGCCAGTAAAAAACCGCCTACACCGCCGAGGGCTGCCCCGCACATGGCGGCAAGATCGGTGGCAAACAGGAGCTGGAAAAGACCACCCACGGCAAACAAGCCCACCAGCGGAGAGAGATAAACCAGCATCGCCGAGCCCAGCAGGCTCGCTTCGGCAATCCCCAACTCCACTTTTTGCCCTTTCACCAGCGGTTGCTCGCTAGGAACGGAAAGCGTGTGGGTAGTTTGCGGGCCCAGTTTATTCAGCACGCGGCTGCCGCATCCTGCGCGGGAGGCGCAGCTGCTGCAGGAGGCCTTAACGTCGCAACTCACCAGCGCGACGCCATTTTGCCATGATACGACCGTAGCCCACTCTTTAATCATTGTGCTGCCCTAAATTTGATACTGTCGGCGATACGCTTTGCAGTTTGCGGCGGAAGCTCACCCACGACCGTAATTTCGGCATTATCACGCACCGTCGTGCTCACTGTGCGACGACCGGTACGCAGCATCTGGTCGGCACTGATCGCGGTGGCGCGGTTGATATTCACCGAGAAGCTGAACAGACCATCCGAGTAGAGACGCGATTCAACCGGCGTATCAATCGTAGGAAGCTGGCGTTTGCTGCTGGAGATCTCGCTGAACCCTTGCGGGATCCAGGTCGGGGCCCAGTTAAAGTTAATGGTATCCCCTACCGGTACAGAGAGCAGCGGCGGCAGACTGGCTTTAGCAAGATTCTGCATGCTATTGCCGACCTGATCATCGACGCTGAAGGAGATCACGCGGAACTGTTCCAGCGTTTCACCATCGCGATCAAGTAGATCGACCCGCATCGGAAGCTTGGTTTCGGCATCCATCCAGACGATATAGCTGTAGCGCGTCCCGTCCCGGGCCACGACCCGGATGACTTCACATAACCGGTCTGCAATGCGCGTACGGCCAACGGAAATAAAGTCGTAGTAGGGGGCAAGACGCTTAAAGTCGGTATAAACCAGCGATGGCAGCGAATCGACGATGTAGTCGCCATTAAGGGTGAAAGGCTCAAGGCCCGGCTCAAAATAGCTGATTTCATTACCACGCTGCACAACTTCACGGCGCGGGCCATCCATCTGCAAGAGCTGAGCGAGAGGCTGTTTATCAAGACGGGCGTGGCGATAGCGTAACGACTCGACGCCCTGCTTATTGATACTGATAAAAGCCAGTTCATAGTTGAGTGACTGGCTAGCGAGGTTCATCTGCTGCAACAACGCCCCGGACGATACATCAGCCGAGGCGTTGACAGAGAAGAGCAAGCTACCCGCCATCAAAGACATGGCGCACCAAAGTTGCTTCATTACTGCGATTGCGTTCCTAAAGTTTGGTTTCCGGGCACTTGCACTGCGGCTTGCTGGGTTTGTGCCTGTTCAAACTGAAGCTGCTCTGAATGCAAACGACGTTGCAATTCATAGTCCTGCAACATCGCATTAATGCGACGACGCTGCTCCTGTACCTGCTGCTGCTGGCCAGCACCCGCCGACGCGTCGGAAGGAATACCCAGGCTAACCGGGCTGGCTTTGCCCATCATCGGCAGCGTGTTAAACACTGGCGCTTCAGGTTGCTGGTTGACTTCAGATTGGCTGTTATACTGCTGGACGCCAACGATAACCGCAAGCGACACGCAAGCTGCGACGCCCATCTGGGTCAGTTGACTCGCCCACGGGCGCACTTTATTCCAGAATGGCATTTTTTGCCACAGGTGTGGTGCAGGCTGGGCTTCAGGGATCAGCGGAGTGGCCTGAGTAACAGGTTCGTTCTCTATCGCCGCCATTACGCGTGATGAGATATCGAAATGGAGGAGCTCGCTGGTATCGCCGCGCATAGAATCGCGAATAAGATGATAACTCTCCCAGGCTTTTTGCATCTCAGGAGAGCGAGAGAGCTCATTAAGCAGCTCACTGTCCAGCGTTTCACCATCCATTAAAGCGGAAAGTTGTTCTTTCTGCATGCCTAATACCTTTTCCAGTATCCCGCTATCGTCAACGCCTGATAAGCGGTTGAACTTTATTATCAATAGCTTCTCGCGCACGGAAAATACGTGAACGAACCGTACCAACCGGACAATCCATGATAGCGGCTATCTCTTCATAGCTCAGGCCATCAAGCTCCCGCAACGTAATTGCCATGCGTAAATCTTCCGGAAGCGACTCGATGGTACGAAAAACTATTTGTCTCAGTTCTTCTGACAACATTAAGTTCTCAGGGTTCGAAATTTCTTTCAACGCGCCGCCGCTTTCGAAGTTTTCTGCGTCTATCGCATCAACATCACTGGAAGGCGGACGACGGCCCTGAGCGACCAGGTAATTCTTTGCCGTATTGACAGCAATTCGGTACAGCCAGGTATAAAAAGCACTATCCCCCCGGAATGATTCCAGCGCGCGATAGGCCTTAATAAAAGATTCCTGTACGACATCAGGGACATCCCCTGAAGGTACATAGCGGGAAACCAGACTCGCCACCTTATGCTGGTAGCGCACCACCAGTAGGTTAAAAGCTTTCTGATCTCCCTTCTGGACCCGTTCAACCAGAATCTGGTCCGTTAACTGCTCGCTCATCCGAGGTAATGTCTCCCCAAACCTAAAATCCACGCGTTATCGAAACGCCACTCTAAACACTGCACTGTGAGCAAGCAGTTGTGTAGAGGGCTGTTTTCTTAAAAAGTTCCGTCACGCCTTTGTTTTTGTTAATCGCGCCGCAGACTGTTCGTTTTCTATCATTATAAGTCTGTTCACGATACGCACCCAGTTTCTGATAAGAAATGGCATTTCCGCCAGCAGAGTACCGCAACGCGGGCTTTATTTCACCACATAATCTGAAGCTAACGATCTGCTTCGCAAAATATTTCTCCCATTTTTGCCCCAGAGCGGTCCACCAGGCTTGTTTAGTCATTGCAACACCCAGTAAAAAAAACGTGCGATTTCTCGCATTCGGGTGGTATGCTGGCCAGACACTGTTTAGTAAATTAAACAAAGATCATGAACACACTTCCAGAACTCTCTTGCGACGTCCTGATCGTCGGCAGTGGTGCAGCGGGCCTCTCTCTCGCCCTGCGGCTCGCCAAACACCAAAAAGTCATTGTCCTGAGTAAAGGACCGGTAAGCGAAGGGTCAACTTTCTACGCCCAGGGCGGTATCGCAGCCGTGTTTGACGAAACAGACAGCATTGCTTCACATGTTGAAGACACCCTGATTGCCGGGGCCGGAATTGTTGATAAACACGCCGCAGAATTTGTTGCCAGTAACGCACGCCACTGCGTCCAGTGGCTGATCGATCAGGGTGTTTTGTTTGATACCCACGTGCAGCCAAACGGGGAAGAGGGTTATCACCTGACGCGTGAAGGCGGTCATAGCCATCGCCGTATTCTGCATGCTGCCGACGCCACGGGTAAAGCGGTGGAAACCACCCTGGTGAGCCAGGCGTTGAGTCACCCAAATATCCAGGTGCTGGAGCGCAGCAACGCCGTAGATTTAATTGTCTCTGACAAAATCGGCTTGCCCGGCACGCGTCGGGTTGTCGGGGCCTGGGTCTGGAACCGTAATAAAGAGACGGTTGAAACCTGTCAGGCCAAAGCCGTTGTGCTGGCCACCGGCGGTGCGTCAAAAGTTTATCAGTACACCACTAACCCGGACATCTCCTCAGGAGATGGTATCGCCATGGCGTGGCGTGCAGGCTGCCGTGTGGCGAATCTGGAATTTAATCAGTTCCACCCGACAGCCCTCTTCCATCCGCAAGCTCGCAATTTTCTGCTAACAGAAGCCTTGCGCGGTGAAGGCGCACACCTGAAGCGGCCCGATGGCACACGCTTTATGCCCGACTTTGATCCGCGAGGCGAACTTGCCCCACGTGACATTGTTGCCCGCGCTATCGACCATGAGATGAAACGCCTGGGAGTGGACTGTATGTATCTGGACGTCAGCCATAAGCCCGCCGAGTTTGTCCGTCAGCATTTCCCGACAATCTACGAAAAGCTGCTCGGATTAGGCATTGATCTCACCCGGGATCCGGTACCCGTAGTACCTGCCGCGCACTACACTTGCGGCGGCGTGATGGTGGACGATCATGGTCGTACCGATGTGGATGGGTTGTATGCGATTGGCGAAGTGAGTTATACCGGCCTGCACGGCGCAAACCGCATGGCCTCTAACTCTTTGCTGGAGTGTCTGGTGTACGGTTGGTCGGCGGCGGAAGATATCGTTAAGCGCATGCCCTATGCGCGCCATGCCCATACCCTGCCCGCCTGGGACGAAAGCCGGGTCGAAAATCCGGATGAACTGGTCGTGATCCAGCACAACTGGCATGAGTTGCGCCTGTTTATGTGGGATTACGTCGGTATCGTACGCACCAGCAAACGTCTGGAGCGCGCCCTGCGTCGTATTACCATGTTGCAGCAAGAAATTGATGAGTACTATGCCCACTTCCGCGTCTCTAACAATTTGCTGGAGCTACGTAACCTGGTGCAGGTGGCAGAGTTGATTGTTCGCTGTGCGATGATGCGTAAAGAGAGCCGCGGATTGCACTATACGCTGGATTATCCGGAGCAACTGGAACACTCCGGGCCGTCCGTGCTCTCGCCGCTGGCTCACATAAAGAGATAGAAAGGGTGGGTCAGCGCGGTGTAATCCTCGGAATAGCGCTGGTCTGATCCACGGATAACCATTCTGTCGCTAAAGCACTCTCCCTCTTTCGGCGACAAGGCCAGCAGCACCCGGTGCGGCAACCTGCCTTCGGTATCGGCGATATCGGTGCGCAGGCGCAGATACCAGCCCATCTCTGTTGCCATATTTATGAAATGGCTACCCGTGCTTTCCGGCAGCACGACACAGAAAAATCCCTCTTCCGAAATAAGCGCCGCGGCACAGGCAAGCAAGGCACTGTGGCTGAGTGAACCGGTATATCGCGCTTGTTCGCGCTGCGGCGTCGCACACTCGACGCCGGGTTCATAATAAGGCGGATTACTCACGATAAGATCATAACGTGCGGTTTGTTCTGGCGCCCAGCTAAGGACATCCGCACAATGAATAGTGATGCGCGAGGCCCAGGGCGATTCGGCCTGGTTTTCGCTCGCCTGCTCTGCTGCATCGGGATCCAGCTCGACGGCATCGACGGTCGTCGACTGCTCCGTTCGCTGCGCCAGCATAAGCGCCAGCAGGCCGCTCCCGGTGCCAATATCCAGAATACGTTTAGCGCCGGCTACCGGCGCCCAGGCGCCAAGCAGGATGCCATCGGTACCCACTTTCATTGCACAGCGATCGTGTGCAACGAAAAATTGTTTAAACGTAAATCCATCGCGGCGCAATTGCGCTTTGAGTTGAGACATGTCAGAGCAACCTTCTAAACGAAACTGAAGTAGCATAGGGGAAAGCGTAACGGTGGAAAAGGGATATCCACACAAACAGATGAAGATTGCAGCGGTAACGTCTATAATCAGCGCCCCACACAGAGGTAGAACATGACTGTAACGACTTTTTCCGAACTTGAACTCGATGAAAGCCTGCTCAATGCGCTTGAGAGCAAAGGCTTCACACGCCCGACCGCCATTCAGGCTGCGGCCATTCCGCCTGCACTGGAGGGCCGTGATGTGCTCGGTTCTGCGCCAACCGGCACGGGGAAAACAGCAGCATACTTGCTGCCGGTGTTGCAGCATCTGCTCGATTTCCCCCGTAAAAAATCAGGCCCACCGCGCATTTTAATCCTGACGCCTACCCGCGAACTGGCGACACAGGTTGCCGAACATGCGCGTGAACTGGCGGCGAATACCCATCTGGACATCGCCACTATCACCGGTGGCGTAGCCTATATGAACCACGCCGAAGTATTCAGCGAAAACCAGGATATTGTGGTTGCCACAACGGGCCGTCTGCTGCAGTACATCAAAGAAGAGAACTTCGACTGCCGCGCCGTTGAGACACTCATTCTGGACGAAGCTGACCGCATGCTAGACATGGGCTTCGCGCAAGATATCGAACATATCGCCGGTGAAACTCGCTGGCGTAAACAGACCCTGCTGTTCTCCGCAACGCTGGAAGGCGATGCCATCAAAGACTTTGCAGAGCGTCTGCTGGAAGATCCCGTTGAAGTGTCAGCCACGCCATCCACCCGTGAGCGCAAGAAAATTCATCAGTGGTATTACCGCGCCGATAACCTCGAGCACAAAGTGGAGTTGCTGAAGCACCTGCTCAAACAGGACGATGCGACCCGTACCATTGTGTTTGTACGCAAGCGTGAGCGTGTGCATGAGTTAGCTGAAATGCTGCGTAACGCCGGGATCAATAACTGTTATCTCGAAGGCGAGATGGCGCAGGTCAAGCGTACTGAAGGGATTAAGCGTTTGACCGATGGCCGCGTGAATGTCCTGGTCGCTACCGACGTTGCGGCGCGTGGTATCGATATCCCTGACGTGAGCCATGTCATCAACTTCGATATGCCACGTAGCGGCGATACCTACCTGCACCGCATTGGCCGTACGGGTCGTGCTGGCCGTAAAGGTATTGCGATTTCGTTGGTCGAGGCGCATGACTACCTGCTGCTGCAGAAAATCGGCCGCTACGTCGAGGAGCCGCTGAAAGCGCGCGTTATCGATGAGCTTCGTCCGACCACGCGTGCACCAAGTGAGAAAATGACGGGTAAACCGTCCAAAAAAGCACTCGCGAAACGTGCAGAGAGAAAAGAGAAAGAAAAAGAGAAGCCACGCGTTAAACAGCGCCACCGCGACACCAAAAACATTGGTAAGCGTCGTAAGCCAAGCAGTTCGGCGGCCGAATCCAAAACTGAAGAGTAAAAAAAAGCCGGGTGATAACCCGGCTTTTTATTTGCCCAATAACTGAACCTTAGAGGCTTTCAGTAAAGGTACGCGCGATAACGTCGCGTTGCTGCTCTGGCGTCAGCGAGTTGAAACGCACTGCATAACCGGACACGCGAATGGTCAGTTGTGGATATTTTTCCGGATGCTTAACGGCATCTTCCAGCGTTTCACGACGCAGCACGTTCACGTTCAGGTGCTGACCGCCTTCTACGCGCACTTCTGGTTTCACTTCCATTGGAATTTCGCGATATTCGATCTCGCCCAGTTTGCTAACCGGTACGATTTCGTCTTCAGCAAAACCCGCTTTTGCTGCAACACAGCGCGCTTCGCCTTTTTCGCTGTCCAGCAGCCAGAATGAGTTCAACAGGTCATCGTTTGCTGCTTTAGTAATCTGAATACCCGTAATCATGTGGTGTCTCCCTTAGACTACATTAATATGGTGTCTGCCCGGCTTCGGGCAATTGGTAAAACCATTGTTGCTTGTGTGTATATATATCACTCACCCACCCGCCATTTATTGACGTAAATCAATAGAAACGCCAACCACACAAACCGTGTGGTCTGATTTTGTTGCTTTAGATCAATTTAACGCCTTCACCGAATCAATTTATCGCGCACTTATTCAATACAAATTGAATGACTTAGCGGCAATTTCAGCGTGGAATTTTGCTACTCAGGATTTAACAGGTAAGCTTAGGCGATTGAGATTTGCAGGAGAGCGAAATGACGACATCCTTAACATGGCACGACGTACTGGCAGAAGAGAAACAACAGCCCTATTTTGTTAATACCCTCAGTACTGTTGCCGCTGAACGGCAGGCTGGCCAGACGATTTACCCGCCACAGAAAGATGTTTTCAACGCTTTTCGCTATACCGAACTGAGCGATGTTAAGGTGGTTATCCTTGGGCAGGATCCCTATCACGGGCCCGGACAAGCACACGGACTGGCCTTTTCCGTACGCCCTGGTATTGCTATCCCCCCTTCGCTACTGAACATGTATAAAGAGCTTGAAGGGTCGATTCCCGGTTTTACCCGACCAAAACACGGTTATCTTGAAAGCTGGGCCCGCCAGGGCGTGTTGTTATTAAACACCGTGCTGACGGTACGTGCAGGCCAGGCGCATTCCCATGCCAGCCTCGGCTGGGAGACATTTACGGACAAAGTGATCGGCCTGATTAACACGCATTGCGAAGGGGTGGTGTTTTTACTCTGGGGATCGCATGCGCAGAAGAAAGGGGCGATTATCGACCCGGAGCGTCATCATGTTCTTAAAGCGCCGCACCCTTCACCGCTGTCAGCACATCGCGGTTTCTTTGGCTGTAATCACTTTGTACTGGCGAATGAGTGGCTGGAAAAACGCGGCGAGAAGCCTATTGACTGGATGCCAGTGTTACCGGCTGAAGGGGAGTAGTCTTGATTGTATGCCCGGTTAACCGGGCATACAGGTAACATCAATGTTTAGGCTTTATTCTGACGCCACCACTCTGCCAGCAGTACGCCGGTAGCCACGGAAACGTTCAGACTTTCAACATTGCCTGTTCCGTCGATAGAGACGCTCAGATCCGCACTGGACAGCGCAGCATCAGACAGACCATCTCGCTCCTGGCCTAATACCAGTACCATTTTACGTGGCAGCGTTGCTTTGAACAGCGGCGTACCAGCGTGGCTGGAGGTGGTTACGATAGCGTAACCCGCTTTGCGGAACTGCTCGAGGGCATCCAGAACGCTGTCACCCGTGATAGGCTGCACATGTTCCGCGCCGCCTTCCGCCGTGCGGATAGCCGCGCCAGATTCAAGCAGTGCGGCATCCTGCAGTAAAACACCTTTTACGCCAAAGTGAGCACAGCTGCGCATCATCGCACCGAGGTTATGCGGGTTACCCACATCTTCCAGCGCCAACACACAGTCATCGGCCTCTGCCTCGCTTACCCACTGCTGCACGGTGGTACCGTTACGTTTTTTAATCAGGAAGCAAACGCCACCGTGGTGCTCAGTACCCGATGCTTTTGTCAGCTCGGCATCATCGACCACATGGTACGCCTTGCGATTGGCCGCCATCCAGCGCAATGCTTCTTTGAAGCGCGGCGTTACGCTCTGAATAAACCAGGCGCGAACAATACAGTCCGGACGGCTCTGGAACAGAGCCTGACATGCGTTTTCACCGTAGACGCGGGTCTCTTCAGCACGCTGACGGCGCAACACTTCCGGATCGATAAAGCTTTTTCCGCTAATACCGCCGTGATCGGTTTTAGCCGAGGTCTCTTCGCCCGGTGCACGGGATACGGTACGCCATGGCGATCCCCCGTCACGACCGGCATCGTCACGTTTACGGTCATCGCGTTTGCGGTCTTCACCGCGGTTGTTTCTTTCATCGCGGGCGGGGCGACGGCCACCGTCTGCACGAGATGGACCCGGACGTCCGCCGCCTTTTCCGGTACGCGGATTTGCGGTGCGTTTATCAGAGTCATCATCACTGCGGACATACATCACTTTGACCTTGCCGCTTTTGTTTTTCAGTTCGTCGTTCATGCTTTTCTCCACCAGCGCTGCGCGAAGCGCGCAGATTACCCGATGTATCCACTCATAGCCATTATTTCGTATCAAAGCTTATGACTATTGTTCTTATTGAATAAAACGCATTGTCGTTTCAAACAGGGTCACTGATAATATGTAACATATTAGAAACACTCCGGCCCTGGGCCGCTATGTTCCACTGCTATTCCTGAGGTTAGTTATGAATACCGTATGTGCCAACTGCCAGGCCCTTAATCGCATTCCGGAAGACCGAATTGATGATGTGGCTAAATGCGGACGTTGCGGTCATGAATTGTTCGATGGTGATGTCATCAACGCTACCGGTGCAACTCTGGATAAACTGCTGAAGGACGATCTGCCGGTGGTCGTGGATTTCTGGGCGCCATGGTGCGGTCCTTGCCGTAACTTTGCCCCTATCTTTGAAGATGTGGCTGAAGAGCGTAGCGGGAAGATGCGCTTTGTGAAAGTGAACACCGAAGCAGAGCGTGAACTGAGTGCTCGCTTCCGCATTCGCAGTATTCCCACCATTATGATTTTCAAGAATGGTGAAGTCATCGATATGCTGAACGGCGCGGTACCCAAAGCCCCCTTCGATAGCTGGCTGAACGAATCCCTCTGACATACCCGGGGCACACCGCTTGTGCCCCGCCCACTCCTCTGCGAAAATGGCGTTTTTTCTGCGCATCTATCATGACTGATAACGCCGTATTGCAACTGCGTGCTGAACGCCTTGCCCGCGCAACGCGCCCTTTTCTCGCCCGTGGCAACCGCATCCGACGCTGCCAACGCTGTTTGTTACCGCTGAAACAGTGTCTGTGCGCTACCCTGACGCCAAGCCATGCTACCAGCCGCTTTTGCCTGGTGATGTTCGATACAGAACCCATGAAACCCAGCAATACCGGGCGATTGATTGCCGATATCCTGCCAGATACCGTCGCGTTTCAATGGTCGCGCACCGAGCCGCCAGAGGCGCTACTAGAGCTGGTAGCCAGTGACGCTTATCAGCCGATGGTGGTGTTCCCCGCCTCTTATGCCGGCCCGGATCGCCAGGTGTTGACGACGCCGGCGACGGGAAAACCGCCGCTGTTCATCATGCTGGACGGTACCTGGACAGAAGCGCGCAAAATGTTTCGTAAAAGCCCTTATCTTGATGCGCTGCCGGTGATCTCTGTAGATCTCTCTCGCGTCTCAGCCTACCGGCTGCGCGAAGCGCATGCAGACGGCCAGTATTGTACCGCCGAGGTTGCCATTGCCTTGCTGGATCTGGCAGGCGATCGCCAGGCGGCTGGCGCATTGGGTCAGCATTTTTCCTGTTTTCGCGAACGTTATCTGGCCGGAAAAACCGTACATAAGGGAAGCGTCACAGCAGCCGAGTCAGAAAGCGTTTAAAATCATCAGGTCACTCGTACTCTCAGGAGACCTGAATGAGCCAGCGTGGGTTAGAAGCCTTACTCCGCCCCAAATCCATCGCCGTTATCGGCGCGTCAATGAAGCCCGAACGCGCTGGCTATCTGATGATGCGCAACCTGTTGGCTGGCGGCTTCAGCGGGCCTGTGCTGCCCGTTACCCCTGCCTGGAAGGCGGTGCAGGGGGTACTTGCCTGGCCGGATGTCGAAAGCTTACCTTATATCCCCGACCTGGCGGTGCTCTGCACGCACGCCCGGCGCAATCTGGATCTGCTGGAAGCGCTCGGCAAGAAAGGGGGTAAAACCTGCATCATCCTCTCCTCTCCTCCTGAACAGCACAACGACCTGCTGGCCTGCGCGGCACGTTATCAAATGCGTTTGCTTGGCCCAAACAGCCTCGGCCTGCTGGCCCCCTGGCAGGGTCTGAATGCCAGTTTTTCTCCGGTGCCCATTCGTAAAGGCAAGCTGGCATTTATCTCCCAATCGGCAGCGGTTTCCAATACTATTCTCGACTGGGCTCAGCAACGTGAGATGGGCTTTTCGTATTTTATCGCGCTGGGTGATAGCCTCGACATCGACGTGGATGAGCTGCTCGATTTTTTGGCGAGAGACAGCAAAACCAGCGCTATCCTGCTCTATCTTGAACATCTGAGTGATGCGCGGCGGTTTGTCTCTGCGGCGCGTAGCGCGTCGCGCAATAAACCTATCCTGGTGATCAAAAGCGGACGTAGTCCGGCAGCCCAACGGTTATTGCACTCCCACTCCGGAATGGATCCGGCCTGGGATGCCGCCATTCAGCGCGCGGGTCTGTTACGCGTGCAGGACACGCATGAACTCTTCTCCGCCGTTGAAACGCTGAGCCATATGCGCCCGCTTCGTGGAGAGAGGCTGATGATTATCAGTAATGGCGCAGCCCCGGCCGCACTGGCCCTCGATGAGCTCTGGTTGCGTAATGGTAAACTCGCCACCCTTAGCGAAGAGACGTTACAACGACTGCGCGAGGCCTTGCCCGCAGGCGTTGAGCCGGGCAATCCGCTTGATCTCCGTGACGATGCCAGCAATCAGCACTATTTAACGGCCCTTAGCCTTCTGCTCGACAGTCAGGATTTCGATGCTCTGATGGTCATTCACTCGCCCAGTGCCGTTGCCCCGGGCAGCGAGAGCGCGCGGGCGCTGATTGATGGCATTAAAAATCATCCACGTGGCAAGTATGTCTCTGTACTGACCAACTGGTGCGGTGAGTTTTCATCCCAGGAGGCACGCCGCCTGTTCAGTGAAGCAGGGCTGCCGACCTACCGGACCCCCGAAGGGACTATCACCGCGTTTATGCATATGGTGGAGTACCGACGTAACCAGAAACAGTTGCGTGAAACGCCCGCGCTTCCCGGCAATCTGACCGCGAACACCAGCGGTGCCCGTAATCTGTTACAGCGTGCCATTGATGAGGGTGCGCGTGCGCTGGATACCCATGAGGTGCAACCGATTCTTCAGGCGTACGGTCTGAATACCCTGCCTACCTGGATTGCCAGCGATAGCGCAGAAGCCGTACATATCGCCGAGCAGATCGGCTATCCGGTCGCCCTTAAGCTGCGTTCTCCGGATATCCCTCATAAGTCTGAAGTTCAGGGCGTTATGCTCTATCTGCGCACGGCCGCAGAGGTTCAGCAGGCGGCCGATGCCATCATCGATCGAGTTAAAATGACCTGGCCCCGGGCACGCATCCATGGCCTGTTGGTACAAAGCATGGCCAACCGCGCCGGCGCGCAAGAGTTGAGGGTGGTCGTTGAGCACGATCCGGTATTTGGCCCGTTGATCATGCTTGGTGAAGGGGGCGTGGAATGGCATCCGGAGGAGCAGGCTGTGGTGGCTCTGCCGCCGCTGAACATGAACCTGGCACGATATCTGGTGATCCAGGCGATCAAGAGCAAAAAGATCCGCGGGCGCAGTGCACTCCGACCTCTGGATATTGCCGGACTGAGCCAGTTCCTCGTGCAGGTCTCTAACCTGATCGTGGATACCCCAGAAATTCAGCGTCTGGATATTCATCCTCTGCTGGCGTCAGGCAGTGAGATGACCGCTCTGGATGTCACCATGGATGTAGCAGCCTTCAGCGGCGATCGCGAAAGCCGGCTGGCTATTCGCCCTTACCCACAGCAGCTGGAAGAGTGGGTCGAGATGAAAAACGGTGAAAAATCGCTGTTCCGCCCTATCCTGCCGGAAGATGAACCGCAGTTGCAGCGCTTTATCGCTCAGGTGACTAAAGAGGATCTCTACTATCGCTATTTCAGCGAAATCAATGAATTTACCCATGAAGATTTAGCTAACATGACGCAGATCGACTACGATCGGGAAATGGCGTTTGTTGCCGTTCGGCGAACCCCTGAAGGTGATGAGATACTCGGCGTAACGCGCGCCATTTCGGATCCTGATAACGTCGATGCTGAATTCGCCGTGCTGGTTCGCTCGGATCTGAAAGGATTAGGTCTTGGGCGACGGCTGCTGGAGAAGCTCATTAGCTATACGCGCGATCACGGATTACTGCGCCTTAATGGTATTACTATGCCTAACAATAGGGGCATGATCGCCCTGGCGCGAAAACTTGGATTTACCATAGATGTGCAGCTTGAAGAAGGCATCGTGGGGCTAACGCTGCATCTGATGCAGCAGGGTAAACAAGAGTAAGGTACTGGAAATGTTGACCACTTTCGCGGGTACTAATGATATGATTGTCCGCTTCTGTTGTCTGCTTAGTACAGATAACCCTTCAATGAACAGAGAAGAAACGCACTGTGATGTTGTCAAAATTTAAGCGCAACAAACATCAACAACACCTTGCTCAACTACCGAAGATTTCTCAGTCAGTTGATGATGTCGAGTTCTTTTACGCTCCCGCCCATTTTCGGGAAACGCTTCTGGAAAAAATTGCCAGCGCGACGCAACGTATTTGCATCGTGGCGCTTTATCTTGAACAGGATGAAGGCGGCAGCGCTATTTTACACGCAATTTATGAAGCAAAGCGCCAGCGTCCGGAACTGGACGTGCGTGTACTGGTCGACTGGCATCGGGCACAGCGCGGACGCATCGGCGATGCTGCCTCTAACACCAACGCTGACTGGTATTGCCGCATGGCCCAGCAGAATCCGGGCGTTGACGTTCCGGTTTACGGTGTCCCTGTAAACACCCGTGAAGCCCTGGGCGTACTGCATTTCAAAGGTTTCATCATTGATGACAGCGTGCTCTATAGCGGCGCCAGCCTGAATGACGTTTACCTGCATCAGCTTGATAAGTACCGTTACGATCGTTACCACCTGGTACGCAATGCGCGTATGGCGGACGTGATGTTTGCATGGGTCGATCAGAACCTGGTACACGGCCGTGGCGTTAATCGCCTTGATGATCCCCATCGCCCTAAAAGCCCGGAAATCAAAAATGACATTCGCTTATTCCGTCAGGAGTTGCGTGATGCTGCATTCCATTTCCAGGGCGATGCCGATAACGACCAGCTCTCGGTTACACCGCTGGTCGGCCTTGGCAAATCGAGCCTGTTAAATAAAACCATCTTCCATTTGATGCCCTGTACAAACGAGAAACTGACGATTTGTACCCCCTACTTCAATTTGCCGGCAGTGTTGGTTCGTAGCATCATCCAGCTACTGCGCGATGGTAAAAAAGTGGAAATCATCGTTGGCGATAAAACGGCAAACGATTTTTATATCCCTGAAGATCAACCGTTTAAAATCATCGGTGCGCTGCCTTATCTCTACGAGATCAACCTGCGCCGCTTCCTGAGCCGCCTTCAGTATTATGTGAATACCGATCAGCTGATCGTGCGTCTGTGGAAGCACGAAGATAATAGCTATCACCTGAAGGGAATGTGGGTTGACGATGAATGGATGCTGATGACGGGGAATAACCTTAACCCGCGCGCATGGCGACTTGATCTTGAGAATGCGATCCTGATCCACGATCCGCGTAAAGAGCTATCGGTACAGCGTGAACGCGAGCTGGATCTGATCCGCACGCACACCACCATAGTGAACCACTACCGCGATCTGCAAAGTATCGCTGACTATCCGGTAAAAGTGCGTAAGCTGATACGCCGTTTACGCCGCATTCGTATTGATCGGCTTATCAGCCGTATTCTGTAATGCACCTGCCCCGTCATTGACGGGGCTTTTTTATGGAGGTTGCAATGCGATATCTCCTTCTCCTGGGCTGTTGTCTACTGTGCGGCTGTAGCCACATGGCACAAGACAGCTGGGCGGGCCAGGATAAAGCCCAACACTTTCTGGCTTCCGCTATGCTCTCCGCCGCCGGGAATGAATATGCCCGGCACCAGGGCTATAGCCGCGATCGCAGCGCAGCTTACGGACTGATGTTCTCGGTCAGTCTGGGGGCCAGTAAGGAATTTTGGGACAGCCGCCCGGCAGGAAGCGGCTGGAGCTGGAAGGATTTTGCCTGGGATATCGCCGGCGCAACCACCGGCTATACCCTATGGCAGCTGGCTGATCACTAAAGACGAATACCTTTGCCTTTACGGTGCAGCATTAAGGAGACGATGAACGCCAGCGCGCCCATGAGCGTGACGTACCAGAAAAAGATCGTCTCGCTACCTATCGATTTCAATGAAAGCGCCACATACTCGGCCGAGCCACCAAAAAGGGCATTGGCCACCGCATAAGACAACCCAACCCCAAGCGCACGCACCTGAGCTGGAAACATTTCGGCTTTAAGAATGCCACTGATCGAGGTGTAAAAGCTGGCGATAATAAGTGCCACCATCACCAGCGCGAAGGCGGCGTAAGGTGAGGAGACATGTTGTAATGCCGTCAGGATAGGCACGGTGCATAACGTCGACATTCCCCCGAATATAAGCATTGAACTACGGCGACCAATTTTATCCGACAGCGCGCCGATTACAGGCTGGATCAGCATAAAGACAAAAAGCGCCACAGTCATAACCATACTCGCCACATTAGCGTGCATACCTGTCGTATTGACCAGATACTTCTGCATATAGGTAGTGAAGGTATAGAAGGTAAGCGATCCCCCCGCCGTAAAACCGAGCACCATCAAAAATGCCTTTCGGTTGCGCCATAGCCCCTTGAATGAACCCGCCTCTTTCAGCGAGCGCACCTCTTTCTGTGACGTTTCATCCAGTTGACGGCGTAGCCACAGTGCCACTATTGCCAACACTGCCCCCAGCGCAAAAGGTACGCGCCATCCCCATGCACGTAGATCTTCATCGCTCAGCACCTGCTGCAGGATCACCACAGCCAGTATGGCTAACAGTTGACCGCCTATGAGCGTTACGTACTGGAAGGAAGCATAAAAACCTTTGCGCCCTTCCACGGCGACTTCACTCATATAGGTCGCGCTCGTGCCATATTCACCGCCGACGGATAATCCCTGGAATAGACGAGCGAGCAGTAAGAGCGCCGGAGCCCAGGTGCCGATAACGGCATAGCCGGGCAGACACGCGATCACTAGCGATCCAAAGCACATCATGCAGACTGAAATCAGCATAGAGGTTTTACGCCCTTTACGATCGGCAATGCGGCCAAATAGCCAGCCACCGATAGGACGCATCAAAAATCCAGCTGCAAAAACGCCTGCTGTCTGCAGCAACTGGGTCGTGGTGTTACCGGATGGAAAGAAGATGTGAGCAAAATAGAGTGAACAGAATGAGTAGACGTAGAAGTCAAACCACTCCACCAGGTTACCTGAAGAGGCACCAACGATTGCCCAGATTCTGCGGCGGGTATCTTGCACCGCGCTCTGTTTATGATCCGTATCTGTACTGGCTACGGTTTCTGTCATTTTAAATCCCCTGTCTTACATTGCGGGCCATTGCACCCATACCAAGTAAAACCGCATTTAAAATGTAGCGTTAGGTAAAAAACTTGTTATTTTTATGTTTCATTAAATTTTGTGAGGCAAATCATAAAAAAGATAACTTCTGGTGATGTCTCCTAGCCCCATTTCTTTTGATGCTCTTGTTTTCGTTGCAGATAGTCCTCATCTGCGCGGATTTTATCCCACCACGTTTTAAAGATTTTGGCCGCTTCGGCCTTCACCGGATCGTGATCTAATGGCTTCACGTTACGATCTTCGTCATATTTTCTTCCTCCTTTATGGTTCGCATAGCGTCTGGCACGGGTATATCCCATCTGAATGAATTTACGGGCCATGTCCATGCCGACAAAGTCATTCTTCTGCCGATATTGCTCGAACAAAGCGTAAATTTCCTGGGCGGACGTCGTGGCAACTTCAGCATTTTTATAGCGCCAGTGGGGGAGAATTTCACTTTTATAAGGTTCAACCAATAATACCCCCTGCTCTCCTCGTCCGACCTGGTAGAGCTCCGGATGCTCGCGAAAGTTTATGTTGGCGAAATCTTGTTGGTAGTTAAAAGGAGGGTTCGGCAAAATAACCTCACTGCTGTGATTTGTTTTATTATTTTAGCCAGAGAATAGTGAACGTGCCGTATGCGAATGCAAAGCAAAAAACCCCGCACCTTACGGTACGGGGTTCTTCTTAATTGATGCCTGGCAGTTCCCTACTCTCGCATGGGGAGACCCCACACTACCATCGGCGCTACGGCGTTTCACTTCTGAGTTCGGCATGGGGTCAGGTGGGACCACCGCGCTAAAGCCGCCAGGCAAATTCTGTTAAATCTGTATCACAGCTGAAAATTGTCTCTGTCTCTTCGCCGAAACAGCTTCGGCGTTGTAAGGTTAAGCCTCACGGTTCATTAGTATCGGTTAGCTCAACGTATCGCTACGCTTACACACCCGACCTATCAACGTCGTAGTCTTCAACGTTCCTTCAGGACTCTCAGGGAGTCAGGGAGAACTCATCTCGGGGCAAGTTTCGTGCTTAGATGCTTTCAGCACTTATCTCTTCCGCATTTAGCTACCGGGCAGTGCCATTGGCATGACAACCCGAACACCAGTGATGCGTCCACTCCGGTCCTCTCGTACTAGGAGCAGCCCCCCTCAATTCTCCAGCGCCCACGGCAGATAGGGACCGAACTGTCTCACGACGTTCTAAACCCAGCTCGCGTACCACTTTAAATGGCGAACAGCCATACCCTTGGGACCTACTTCAGCCCCAGGATGTGATGAGCCGACATCGAGGTGCCAAACACCGCCGTCGATATGAACTCTTGGGCGGTATCAGCCTGTTATCCCCGGAGTACCTTTTATCCGTTGAGCGATGGCCCTTCCATTCAGAACCACCGGATCACTATGACCTGCTTTCGCACCTGCTCGAGCCGTCACTCTCGCAGTCAAGCTAGCTTATGCCATTGCACTAACCTCCTGATGTCCGACCAGGATTAGCTAACCTTCGTGCTCCTCCGTTACTCTTTAGGAGGAGACCGCCCCAGTCAAACTACCCACCAGACACTGTCCGCAACCCGGATTACGGGTCTACGTTAGAACACCAGCCATTAAAGGGTGGTATTTCAAGGATGGCTCCACGCAGACTGGCGTCCACGCTTCAAAGCCTCCCACCTATCCTACACATCAAGGACCAGTGTTCAGTGTCAAGCTATAGTAAAGGTTCACGGGGTCTTTCCGTCTTGCCGCGGGTACACTGCATCTTCACAGCGAGTTCAATTTCACTGAGTCTCGGGTGGAGACAGCCTGGCCATCATTACGCCATTCGTGCAGGTCGGAACTTACCCGACAAGGAATTTCGCTACCTTAGGACCGTTATAGTTACGGCCGCCGTTTACCGGGGCTTCGATCAAGAGCTTCGCGTTGCCGCTAACCCCATCAATTAACCTTCCGGCACCGGGCAGGCGTCACACCGTATACGTCCACTTTCGTGTTTGCACAGTGCTGTGTTTTTAATAAACAGTTGCAGCCAGCTGGTATCTTCGACTGATTTCAGCTCCACCCGCAGGGGCTTCACCTACACATCAGCGTGCCTTCTCCCGAAGTTACGGCACCATTTTGCCTAGTTCCTTCACCCGAGTTCTCTCAAGCGCCTTGGTATTCTCTACCTGACCACCTGTGTCGGTTTGGGGTACGATTTCGTGTTACCTGATGCTTAGAGGCTTTTCCTGGAAGCAGGGCATTTGTTACTTCAGCACCGTAGTGCCTCGTCATCACACCTCAGCGTTAAAAAGGAACCGGATTTACCTGGAACCTCCGCCTACATGCTTAAACCGGGACAACCGTCGCCCGGCTAACATAGCCTTCTCCGTCCCCCCTTCGCAGTAACACCAAGTACAGGAATATTAACCTGTTTCCCATCGACTACGCCTTTCGGCCTCGCCTTAGGGGTCGACTCACCCTGCCCCGATTAACGTTGGACAGGAACCCTTGGTCTTCCGGCGAGCGGGCTTTTCACCCGCTTTATCGTTACTTATGTCAGCATTCGCACTTCTGATACCTCCAGCATGCCTCACAGCACACCTTCAACGGCTTACAGAACGCTCCCCTACCCAACAACACCTAAGTGTCGCTGCCGCAGCTTCGGTGCATGGTTTAGCCCCGTTACATCTTCCGCGCAGGCCGACTCGACCAGTGAGCTATTACGCTTTCTTTAAATGATGGCTGCTTCTAAGCCAACATCCTGGCTGTCTGTGCCTTCCCACATCGTTTCCCACTTAACCATGACTTTGGGACCTTAGCTGGCGGTCTGGGTTGTTTCCCTCTTCACGACGGACGTTAGCACCCGCCGTGTGTCTCCCGTGATAACATTCTTCGGTATTCGTAGTTTGCATCGGGTTGGTAAGCCGGGATGGCCCCCTAGCCGAAACAGTGCTCTACCCCCGAAGATGAGTTCACGAGGCGCTACCTAAATAGCTTTCGGGGAGAACCAGCTATCTCCCGGTTTGATTGGCCTTTCACCCCCAGCCACAGGTCATCCGCTAATTTTTCAACATTAGTCGGTTCGGTCCTCCAGTTAGTGTTACCCAACCTTCAACCTGCCCATGGCTAGATCACCGGGTTTCGGGTCTATACCCTGCAACTTAACGCCCAGTTAAGACTCGGTTTCCCTTCGGCTCCCCTATACGGTTAACCTTGCTACAGAATATAAGTCGCTGACCCATTATACAAAAGGTACGCAGTCACACCACTAGGGTGCTCCCACTGCTTGTACGTACACGGTTTCAGGTTCTTTTTCACTCCCCTCGCCGGGGTTCTTTTCGCCTTTCCCTCACGGTACTGGTTCACTATCGGTCAGTCAGGAGTATTTAGCCTTGGAGGATGGTCCCCCCATATTCAGACAGGATACCACGTGTCCCGCCCTACTCTTCGAGTTCACAGCAAGTGTGTTTTCGTGTACGGGACTTTCACCCTGTACCGTGCGACTTTCCAGACGCTTCCACTAACACACAAGCTGATTCAGACTCTGGGCTGCTCCCCGTTCGCTCGCCGCTACTGGGGGAATCTCGGTTGATTTCTTTTCCTCGGGGTACTTAGATGTTTCAGTTCCCCCGGTTCGCCTCGTTAACCTATGTATTCAGTTAACGATAGTGCAACGAGTTGCACTGGGTTTCCCCATTCGGACATCGCCGGGTCAAAGGTTCATATCACCTCGCCGGCGCTTTTCGCAGATTAGCACGTCCTTCATCGCCTCTGACTGCCAGGGCATCCACCGTGTACGCTTAGTCGCTTAACCTCACAACCCGAAGATGTTTCACTTCTGATTGCGAAAATTTGAGAGACTCGAACACACATAACATGTGTGTCGTTTCAATTTTCAGCTTGATCCAGATTTTTAAAGAGCAAATATCTCAAACATAACTCACTGAGTTAGTTTTGAGATACTGATTGGTTGTGCCTTTCACTCACACCCAGCAAGTGGCGTCCCCTAGGGGATTCGAACCCCTGTTGCCGCCGTGAAAGGGCGGAGTCCTAACCGCTAGACGAAGGGGACACGGAGTGTCGCGACTTCGCAGCCGTCTTGCTCGTTACTTTTCATCAGACAATCTGTGTGGACACTACAAAGGCAGGTTCTTTAAGGTAAGGAGGTGATCCAACCGCAGGTTCCCCTACGGTTACCTTGTTACGACTTCACCCCAGTCATGAATCACAAAGTGGTAAGCGCCCTCCCGAAGGTTAAGCTACCTACTTCTTTTGCAACCCACTCCCATGGTGTGACGGGCGGTGTGTACAAGGCCCGGGAACGTATTCACCGTAGCATTCTGATCTACGATTACTAGCGATTCCGACTTCATGGAGTCGAGTTGCAGACTCCAATCCGGACTACGACGCACTTTATGAGGTCCGCTTGCTCTCGCGAGGTCGCTTCTCTTTGTATGCGCCATTGTAGCACGTGTGTAGCCCTACTCGTAAGGGCCATGATGACTTGACGTCATCCCCACCTTCCTCCAGTTTATCACTGGCAGTCTCCTTTGAGTTCCCGGCCGGACCGCTGGCAACAAAGGATAAGGGTTGCGCTCGTTGCGGGACTTAACCCAACATTTCACAACACGAGCTGACGACAGCCATGCAGCACCTGTCTCACGGTTCCCGAAGGCACCAAAGCATCTCTGCTAAGTTCCGTGGATGTCAAGAGTAGGTAAGGTTCTTCGCGTTGCATCGAATTAAACCACATGCTCCACCGCTTGTGCGGGCCCCCGTCAATTCATTTGAGTTTTAACCTTGCGGCCGTACTCCCCAGGCGGTCGACTTAACGCGTTAGCTCCGGAAGCCACTCCTCAAGGGAACAGCCTCCAAGTCGACATCGTTTACGGCGTGGACTACCAGGGTATCTAATCCTGTTTGCTCCCCACGCTTTCGCACCTGAGCGTCAGTCTTTGTCCAGGGGGCCGCCTTCGCCACCGGTATTCCTCCAGATCTCTACGCATTTCACCGCTACACCTGGAATTCTACCCCCCTCTACAAGACTCTAGCCTGCCAGTTTCGAATGCAGTTCCCAGGTTGAGCCCGGGGATTTCACATCCGACTTGACAGACCGCCTGCGTGCGCTTTACGCCCAGTAATTCCGATTAACGCTTGCACCCTCCGTATTACCGCGGCTGCTGGCACGGAGTTAGCCGGTGCTTCTTCTGCGAGTAACGTCAATCACCAAGGTTATTAACCTTAATGCCTTCCTCCTCGCTGAAAGTACTTTACAACCCGAAGGCCTTCTTCATACACGCGGCATGGCTGCATCAGGCTTGCGCCCATTGTGCAATATTCCCCACTGCTGCCTCCCGTAGGAGTCTGGACCGTGTCTCAGTTCCAGTGTGGCTGGTCATCCTCTCAGACCAGCTAGGGATCGTCGCCTAGGTGAGCCATTACCCCACCTACTAGCTAATCCCATCTGGGCACATCTGATGGCAAGAGGCCCGAAGGTCCCCCTCTTTGGTCTTGCGACGTTATGCGGTATTAGCTACCGTTTCCAGTAGTTATCCCCCTCCATCAGGCAGTTTCCCAGACATTACTCACCCGTCCGCCGCTCGTCACCCAGGAGCAAGCTCCCTGTGTTACCGCCCGACTTGCATGTGTTAGGCCTGCCGCCAGCGTTCAATCTGAGCCATGATCAAACTCTTCAATTTAAGTTTGATGCTCGTGAATTAAACTTCGTAATGAATTACGTGTTCACTCAGAGACTTGGTATTCATTTATTGTCCGAAGACATTAAGAATCCATGTCACTTTGAGTGCCCACACAGATTGTCTGATAAATTGTTAAAGAGCAGTGCCGCTTCGTTTTTCGCTGCGGCGCGGGGTGTGCATATTACGCTTTCCCGCTTCAGAGTCAAGCAATTATTTTTGCTTTTCTCCGGGATTCTTCAACCGCCTCAGCGGGAGAACCCTTCTGACCCGGCGGCTTGCTTGCCGTTGTTCCGTGTCAGTGGTGGCGCATTATAGGGAGTTATTCCGAACCCGCAAGTACAAAGTTAAAAATATTTACCAACCGCTCACTATTTGGTCGATTTATACGTCAGAGACGCATTATTGCCTGGTTTTTAAACAAAAACGAGCCGCAAGCGGCTCGTTTTTACTGTTTTGTGACTTACTGCACTGCCACAATGCGATCGTTGTTGGCTTCCAGACGGATAACCTTGCCCGGGATCAACTCCCCGGAAAGAATCTGCTGTGCCAGCGGGTTTTCTATCTGTTGCTGGATTGCTCGTTTCAATGGACGAGCACCATAAACAGGATCATAACCATTTGCACTCAGCAGCTTCAGCGCTTCGTCGGAAATATGAATTTCATAACCGCGCTCTTCCAGTCGTTTATACAGACGCTGCAACTGGATCTGGGCAATCGACGCGATGTGTTTCTCACCCAGCGGGTGGAATACTACGACTTCGTCGATACGGTTAATGAATTCCGGACGGAAGTTTTGGCTGACGACACCCAGAACCAGATCTTTCATATGGCTATAGTCCAGTTCACCAAAACGTTCCTGAATCAAATCGGAACCCAGGTTAGAGGTCATAATGACCACGGTGTTACGGAAATCAACCGTTCGCCCCTGCCCGTCGGTCAGACGGCCATCATCCAGTACCTGCAGAAGAATGTTAAACACATCCGGGTGCGCTTTCTCTACTTCATCCAACAGGATGACAGAATAAGGACGACGACGTACCGCTTCGGTCAGATAACCGCCCTCTTCGTAGCCGACATATCCCGGAGGCGCCCCGACCAGACGAGACACCGAGTGTTTTTCCATAAACTCAGACATGTCGATACGAATCATCGCGTCATCACTATCGAACATGAAGTTCGCCAACGCTTTACAAAGTTCCGTCTTACCGACCCCTGTTGGCCCCAGGAATAAGAACGAACCGATGGGACGATTAGGATCGGATAACCCTGCACGACTACGGCGGATGGCATTCGACACCGCCTCAACCGCTTCATCCTGGCCGATAACCCGATGGTGCAAATCCTGCTCCATGCGCAGCAGTTTTTCGCGTTCGCTCTCCATCATGCGCGCCACGGGGATGCCGGTCCAACGCGCCAGCACTTCCGCAATCTCTGCATCCGTCACTTTGTTACGCAGCAAGCGCATTGTTTTGCCTTCAGACTGGGTTGCAGCTTCCAGCTGTTTTTCGAGCTCCGGTATTTTGCCGTACTGCAGTTCAGACATGCGCGCTAAATCGCCCACACGACGCGCCTGCTCAATCGCAATTTTTGCCTGCTCGAGCTCGGCTTTAATAGTCTGAGTACCGGAAAGAGAGGCTTTTTCTGCTTTCCACTCTTCTTCTAATACCGAATACTGACGCTCTTTGTCGTCCAGCTCTTCATTGAGCATGTCGAGACGTTTCTTACTGGCGTCGTCTGACTCTTTCATCAACGCCTGCTGTTCCAGCTTGAGCTGGATGATGCGGCGATCGAGCCTGTCGAGCTCTTCCGGCTTCGAGTCAATCTGCATACGAATGCTGGAAGCGGCTTCATCGATAAGGTCGATGGCTTTGTCTGGCAGCTGACGATCGGAAATGTAGCGATGCGATAAGGTTGCGGCAGCCACAATCGCCGGGTCAGTGATCTGCACATGGTGGTGCAGTTCATAACGTTCTTTTAAACCACGCAGAATGGCAATGGTGTCTTCGACCGTCGGTTCTGCAACAAACACCTTCTGGAATCGACGTTCCAGCGCGGCGTCTTTTTCTATGTATTGACGATATTCATCAAGTGTAGTGGCCCCTACGCAGTGCAGTTCACCACGCGCCAGTGCAGGTTTCAGCATGTTGCCGGCGTCCATCGCCCCATCGGCTTTACCCGCGCCCACCATAGTGTGCAATTCGTCAATAAACAGGATGACATTACCCTCCTGTTTAGCCAGATCGTTCAGCACCCCTTTCAGACGCTCTTCGAACTCACCGCGGTATTTCGCCCCGGCCACCAACGCACCCATGTCCAGCGCCAGTACGCGGCGGCCTTTCAGCCCTTCCGGTACTTCGCCGTTGACGATACGCTGAGCCAGCCCCTCAACGATGGCCGTTTTACCGACCCCGGGTTCACCGATGAGTACCGGGTTATTTTTAGTACGGCGTTGCAGTACCTGGATAGTACGACGTATCTCTTCGTCACGGCCAATCACCGGGTCAAGTTTGCCCTGCTCGGCACGCTCGGTCAGATCGACAGTAAATTTTTTCAACGCCTGACGTTGGTCTTCGGCTCCCTGATCGTTCACGCCTTCACCTCCACGCATTTGATCGATCGCCTGAGTCACATTAGCAGTTGTCGCTCCGGCAGATTTCAGCAGGTCGGTCAGCGTGCCACGTGAATCAAGCACAGCCAGAACAAAGAGTTCCGACGAAATAAAATTATCCCCACGCTTCTGCGCCAGTTTGTCGCACAGGTTCAGCGCCCGCACAAGATCCTGAGATGGCTGCACATCGCCGCCGGTACCTTCTACCTGCGGTAGACGGCTTAACGCCTGATCGATGGCCGTACGAAGCTGCCCGACGTTGACGCCAGCAGAGGTTAATAAAGGACGTACTGATCCCCCTTCCTGATTCAGTAAGGCGCTCATTAAATGAAGAGGTTCAATAAATTGGTTGTCGTGCCCCAGTGCGAGTGACTGGGCATCAGCGAGAGCAAGCTGGAATTTATTAGTAAGACGATCCAGACGCATAACTCCTCCCATAACAGGTCAAATTTGCTACTGGAGATTAAATGAGGTCATCCCTCAATTATTCAAGGTGAATGACCTGAATTATGCGAAAAGAAAACTACACGTACCGGATCGTCTTGATTCTATAGGTTATATCAGCCAAATGAAACTTGCCATACGACCGGTAGTCTTGTCGCGACGATATGAGAAGAATTCGTCCCGTTCTGTGAAGGTACACCGATCGCCGCCGTAAATTTGCGTCACACCCAGCGCGGCTAAGCGCTGACGCGCAAGCTGGTAAATATCGGCCATATACTTCTCACCGACTGGCGTGAATGCGCTGGCCGCCTGCGGGTCGGCGTGCATAAAGGCCTCTCGTACTTCGGGGCCTACTTCAAAGGCCTGAGGGCCGATTGCGGGCCCAAGCCAGGCGAGGATGTTATCTGGTGTATCGGTAAAACAGGCGATGGTCTCTTCCAGCACGCCGGCACACAGGCCTCGCCAGCCTGCATGGGCAGCCCCCACTTCCGTACCCGCGCGATTACAGAAAAGCACAGGTAAACAGTCGGCGGTCATCACGGCACAAACGGTACCCGGCGTATTGCTCCAGGAAGCGTCAGCACGTTTTGAAACGTAAGGTTCGCCAGTGAGTTTGAGCACCTGAGTGCCATGAACCTGTTCAAGCCAGACCGGTTTGGACGGCAACCGGCCAGCCGTAAACATACGGCGGCGGTTCTCTTCGACATGTTCTGGATTATCACCGCAGTGCGCCCCGAGGTTCAGTGAGTGCCAATCCCCTTCGCTGACGCCGCCAATACGCGTAGAACTACAGGCGGCCACACCTTCAGGCAGTGGCCATTGCGGGATAATCACTTTAGTCATAACCAGTCCACATCGTCCTTATGTTCTTCGAAATCGGCGCGCATGGCGTCGATAAGGTCCACCATATCCTGCGGAATAGGCGCATGCCACTCCATCTCAATACCGGAGATCGGGTGGTACAGACGCAGCATGGTCGCATGCAGCGCCTGGCGGTCAAATTTACGCAGTTCGGCGATGAACGCCTCCGACGCACCTTTCGGCGGACGCGGACGGCCACCGTACAGCTGATCGCCCACCAGCGGGTGAGTGATATGTGACATATGCACACGGATCTGGTGCGTACGCCCCGTTTCCAGACGCAGGCGCAAGCGCGTGTGGATACGGAAGTGCTCCATGATGCGATAGTGCGTCACCGCAGGTTTACCCATCGGATGCACTGACATATGCGTTCGTTTGGTCGGGTGGCGGCTGATCGGCTGCTCCACCGTGCCCCCAGCGGTCATATGCCCGATTGCAACGGCTTCATATTCACGGGTGATTTCACGCAGCTGCAGTGACTCTACCAGGCGCGTCTGCGCCGGAATAGTTTTCGCTACCACCATCAGGCCGGTGGTGTCTTTATCCAGACGGTGAACAATGCCCGCACGCGGCACATCAGCAATGGGCGGATAATAGTGCAGGAGTGCATTCAGCACCGTCCCGTCAGGATTACCTGCTCCTGGGTGGACAACCAGGTCGCGCGGCTTATTAATAACGAGGATGTCATCATCTTCGTAGACGATATTCAGCGGGATATCTTGAGGCTCAAAGCGAACTTCTTCTTCGATCTCAACATCAATGGCGACAACCTCCCCGCCTAACACTTTCTCTTTCGGCTTGTCCCAGACTTTGCCATTTACCAGCACGCGCTGGTCAAGGATCCATTCTTTTATGCGTGAACGCGAATAATCAGGGAACATTTCGGCCAAAGCTTGATCTAAGCGTTGACCGAGCTGATTTTCGGAGACTGTTGCGGTGAGTTCTACTCGTTGTGCCATGGACTGCTTCTTCGTTTAACGTTGGGTTTTACGGCTTTGCCGTTTAATATAGTGTGCTATTGTAGCTGGTCTTAATCGGGAGCAGGAAAGAGATTCTCCCGGACAAACATTTGAGGAAAGTCAAAACGTCATGACGCGCATGAAATATCTGGTGGCAGCGGCCACGTTGAGCCTGGCTTTGGTGGGCTGCTCCGGTTCAAATGAACAGGTCCCTGACAATCCGCCGAATGAAATCTATGCGACTGCTCAGCAAAAGCTGCAGGACGGTAACTGGAAACAGGCGATAACGCAACTGGAAGCGTTGGATAATCGCTATCCATTTGGTCCGTATTCGCAGCAAGTGCAGCTGGATCTCATCTACGCCTACTATAAAAACGCCGATCTCCCGCTGGCTCAGGCGACTATCGATCGTTTCATCCGTCTGAACCCGACTCATCCTAACATCGATTACGTGATGTATATGCGCGGCCTGACTAACATGGCGCTGGATGACAGTGCGCTGCAAGGCTTCTTCGGCGTGGATCGCTCTGACCGCGACCCGCAGCACGCTCGCGATGCGTTCAACGATTTCTCCAAGCTGGTTCGTGGTTATCCGAACAGCCAGTACGTGACCGATGCCAGCAAACGTCTGGTATTCCTGAAAGATCGTCTGGCTAAATACGAGTACTCCGTTGCCGAATACTATACGCGTCGTGGCGCGTGGGTCGCCGTGGTGAACCGCGTTGAAGGAATGCTGCGTGATTATCCGGATACGCAGGCTACGCGTAATGGCCTGAAGCTGATGGAAAACGCCTATCGCCAGCTGCAGATGAATGCCCAGGCTGAGAAAGTGGCAAAAATCATTGCTGCCAACAGCAGCAACACCTGATTTATCGCTCTCAAGAGAAACGGCAGCCCTCGGGCTGCCGTTTTTTTATGCGTTTAGTGATTTCGCTGAAGCGGTTTAGCCGCTACCAATCTAGTCAACTATGACCCCTAATCAGCTCTTCGACAAGGTTAAACTTACGTCTTCCTGTCCTGGCTCACAAAAAGAATGAACTGACAAAAAGTGACAAAATAACGTGATTTACATCACACATTTTGACATTGGAGACGGTATGCTGGAATCACCAAGACGGAAAGACAAGAGGTAAAATTTATGACAATGAACATTACCAGTAAACAAATGGAAATTACTCCGGCAATCCGCCAGCACGTCGCAGACCGTCTCGCCAAACTGGATAAATGGCAAACACACCTGATTAATCCACATATCATTCTGTCCAAGGAGCCGCAGGGCTTCATCGCTGATGCAACTATCAATACTCCTAACGGCCATCTGGTCGCCAGCGCAAAACACGAGGATATGTACACCGCTATTAACGATTTGATCAACAAGCTGGAACGGCAGCTCAATAAAGTGCAACACAAAGGTGAAGCCCGTCGCGCCACAACATCGGTGAAAGACGCCAGCTTCGCTGAAGAAGTTGAAGATGAGTAATCCTTTACATTGAGTCTATCGCCAACGCGCCTTCGGGCGCGTTTTTTATTGACAGGGTGAAAACAGTACAGGTACTTTAAGTCTGTCTTTACAAGGAATCTTCCCTGATGCTTAAACCGTTTTTCTTCGCATTCTTTTTTACCTTCCCCTGATTGGGAGGCGTTTCGTCGTGTGATAAAGAATGCGAAGACGAACAACAAGGCCTCCCACACCGGGGGGCCTTTTTTATTGATAACGATAATATGATTAAGGCAAAGCGATGACACAGGAAAACCCGTTACTGGAACTGCGCGATAAGATCAGCGCACTGGATGAGAGATTGCTTTCACTGCTGGCTGAACGCCGTACCCTGGCGGTTGAAGTGGGTAAAGCCAAGCTCGCCACTCATCGTCCGGTACGTGACATTGACCGCGAACGCGACCTGATGGAGCGGTTAATTCAGCTGGGTAAAGCTCATCATCTGGATGCGCATTATATTACCCGCCTGTTCCAGTTGATCATCGAAGACTCGGTGCTTACCCAACAAGCTCTACTCCAGCAACATCTGAATAAAACCAATCCCCACTCTGCCCGTATTGCTTTCCTTGGCCCGAAAGGATCTTACTCGCACCTGGCGGCACGCCAGTATGCTGCTCGTCATTTCGATGAGTTTATTGAGAGCGGATGCGCGAAGTTTGCTGATATCTTTAACCAGGTAGAGACCGGCCAGGCCGATTACGCTGTGGTGCCAATCGAGAACACCAGTTCCGGGGCAATCAACGACGTTTATGACCTGCTGCAACACACCAGCCTGTCGCTGGTTGGCGAACTGACCATCCCCATTGACCACTGCGTGCTGGTCTCCGGCTCGACGGACCTGAGCCAAATCAAGACCGTTTACAGCCACCCGCAGCCTTTCCAGCAATGCAGCCAGTTTTTGAATCGCTATCCGGACTGGAAAATTGAGTACACCGAGAGTACCTCCGCAGCGATGGAGAAAGTTGCGCAGGCTAACTCCCCTACCGTGGCGGCACTGGGCAGCGAAGCCGGTGGTGCGCTCTATCATTTACAGGTGCTGGAACGTAACCTGGCAAACCAGACGCAAAATATCACCCGTTTTATTGTGCTGGCACGTAAAGCAATTAATGTCTCTGACCAGGTTCCAGCCAAAACCACGCTGTTGATGGCGACAGGGCAGCAGGCGGGCGCGCTGGTTGAAGCGCTGCTGGTATTACGCAACCACAACCTGATCATGACCAAACTGGAGTCCCGTCCCATTAATGGCAACCCATGGGAAGAGATGTTTTACCTGGATATCCAGGCCAACCTTGAATCTGCATCCATGCAGAGTGCCCTGCGTGAGCTAAGTGATATCACCCGCTCAATGAAAGTGCTGGGCTGCTATCCTGGCGAAAATGTCGTGCCCGTCGATCCTGCTTAACGCTCGATAAAGAGGCTTTTCTTTACCCCTGCCACATTCACTGGCAGGGTGAAGATTGCGCCGGATAAAGGATATTGCTTCACTTCTTCCGCGCTCATGTTTTCACGCGTGGTGGTAATAAAGAGCGTTTTCATATCCGCACCGCCAAAGCAGACCATGGTGGGGCAACGTACCGGCAGTTTATATTCCTCGAGCTGCTCGCCCATGGGTGAAAACCGGGCGATACGCCAGCCATCATACATGGCGCTCCAGTAACACCCTTCCACATCCGTGGCCGCGCCATCCGGAATGCCTTCGCCCTCTACGAATTGACAGAACACTTCACGTTGGCCGGGCTCGGCCTGTTCATCGAGCGGAGTGCGATAAATCACCGCATTTGGCGTATCTGAGGTATACATCCACTTGCTATCCGGGCTGAAAGCCACCCCATTATGTCCCTGGATATCACACTGGATAACCCTGGGCGTAAGATCGTTATCAATACGCATCAGCATAGCCCCGTTATAATCCCCCGGCGCCCAGAACGTACCCGCGTAGAAACGTCCGAGAGGGTCAGTTCCGCCATCGTTGAAACGGGCAAGCTGCGGGTTAGAGGGGTTATCACAGACTTTACGCTGCAGGGTGCCGTTTTTATCCGTTAGCCAGATGGCATTACGCATGGCGACAATAAATCCGCCCCGCTCACGCAGCGCGAAACAGCCCACCTCTTCGTGAAAAGCCAGTACAGAATGTTCACCGTTGACCGGATGATAGCGGTGGATCTCGCCCTCAAGAATATCTGCCCAGTAGAGAGCCTGTTCCTCCTCGCTCCAGGTTGGACATTCCGGTAAGTGCCCGGTGTAGTTAAACAGGCGCTGTAATTCAGCCATAACCGTTCCCCATAATGAAAAAAGCCAGCATTGCTGGCTTTTAGTATATACATCGCTGGATTACTGACGACTGTCATTTGCCTGTCGTAACAGTATTCGGCTCTCACTCTGGAAGCGCTGAGCGTAATCGCCAAACCAGAGTTCAACCTTGCGGAAACTGTCGATAAAGGCCTGTTTATCACCCTGCTCCAGCAGCGTTATGGCCTCGCCAAAGCGTTGGTAATAACGTTTGATCAGCGCCAGGTTGTTCGTTGACGACATAATAATGTCGGCATAAAGCTGCGGATCCTGGGCGAACAGACGCCCGACCATAGCCAGTTCCAGACGATAGATAGGTGAAGACAACGACAGCAGTTGCTCAAGCTGTACGTTCTCTTCCGCCAGGTGCAGGCCATAGGCAAAGGTGGCAAAGTGGCGCAGCGCCTGAATGAATGCCATATTCTGGTCATGCTCAACTGCGCTGATGCGGTGCAAACGCGCGCCCCAGACCTGAATTTGCTCCAGGAACCACTGATACGCCTCCGGCTGGCGGCCATCACAATAGACCACCACCTGCTTCGCCAGACTGCCGCTGTCCGGGCCGAACATCGGGTGCAGACCAAGCACCGGCCCCTGATGGGCAGCCAGCATCGCCTGTAGCGGACCATTTTTCACGGACGCCAGATCGATCAGGATACAGTCTTTGGGTAATGGAGGCAGTTTAGCAATGATCTCTTCCGTCACGTGGATTGGCACGCTGACAATAACCATTCCGGCGTCCGATACCATTGCTTCGGCCTGTGCCCAGTCCTCTTTTTCCAGAATACGCACCTGATAGCCAGAAAGGGTAAGCATCTTTTCAAACAGACGCCCCATCTGGCCGCCACCGCCAACTATGACTACCGGGCGCAGCGAAGGGCACAGAGTTTTGAAACCCTTATCGTTTTCGCTGGAGTAAGATTCACGCATTACACGGCGTAAGACATCTTCAATTAAGTCCGGTGAGACGCCCAGCGCCTCGGCCTCTTTTCGACGGGATGCCAGCATGGAGGCTTCACGTTCAGGCACATAAATCGGCAGGCCGTAATGACTTTTAACCTCGCCCACTTCGGCAACCAGCGACATCCGGCGCGCCAGCAAATCCAGCAGCGCCTTGTCCACCTCATCAATTTGATCGCGTAACGCGGTCAATTCAGCAACCATAACTACCCTCTTAAGCCAGACGCTTCGCCAGCTGGCCATTTAAATCTTTGTGGATCTCACGCAGCAGCGCATCGGTGGTTTCCCAGCTAATGCAGGCATCGGTCACGGAAACACCGTGTTTCATGGCGCTGCGAGGCTGTTCAGATGACTGATTTCCTTCATGGATATTGCTCTCGATCATCAAACCAATGATTGAGCGGTTGCCATCTTTAATCTGCGCTACCACCGATTCGGCCACCGCTGGCTGACGGCGGTAATCTTTGTTTGAATTACCATGACTGCAATCTACCATCAGCGCCGGGCGCAGTCCCGCCTGTTCCATCTCTTTTTCACACTGCGCGACGTCCGCCGGGCTGTAGTTAGGGGCTTTGCCACCGCGCAAAATCACATGCCCGTCCGGGTTACCCTGGGTCTGCAGCAGGCACACCTGCCCGGCCTGGTTGATGCCCACAAAACGGTGAGGCATCGCGGCGGCACGCATGGCGTTAATCGCCGTAGCCAGGCTTCCGTCGGTACCATTTTTAAATCCAACCGGCATTGAAAGGCCAGAGGCCATTTCACGGTGAGTTTGTGATTCAGTGGTACGCGCGCCAATGGCTGACCAGCTGAACAGGTCCCCCAGGTACTGCGGGCTGTTCGGATCCAGTGCTTCGGTCGCTAGGGGCAGCCCCATACTGACCAGCTCCACCAGAAGATTACGCGCAATCTTCAGGCCTGCTTCCACATCAAACGAGCCATCCATATGAGGATCGTTAATCAGCCCCTTCCAGCCAACGGTGGTACGGGGTTTTTCAAAATAGACGCGCATCACCAGATAGAGGCTATCGCTGACCTCTGCGGCAAGGGCTTTAAATCGGTGAGCATATTCAATGGCAGTTTCAGGATCGTGAATAGAGCATGGACCGCATACCACCAGCAGGCGCGGGTCACGGCCAGCAATGATGTTAGAGATGGTCTGGCGGGAGTGCGCGATTTGCGCTTCCTGCTCGATGCTCAGCGGGAATTCCGCTTTCAGTTGATCCGGGGTGATCAAAACATGTTCATCGGAAATATGTACGTTGTTCAGCGCGTCTTTTTGCATGATGGCGATCCTGGAAGCTCGTTTGCGATAGTTGTTTTCCTCAGTGAGGAGACCTAACCATATCATAAAAAGTAAAGATTTCAATCCAAAATACGTACATAAAAGTTTACGAAAGGCTATTTTAATGAAAAAACAGCCCACAAATTCGTAAAGAATAAATTACAGTCCATATTCCTATTCGCCAGGCTATGCTGAAATAAAACGGAGAACATTGATGCGCCCGATTGCGATTTCACTGCTTTGCCTGCTGCTGGCTGCCTGTCAGGTCGATCCCTATACCCATCAACCTGACTGGAGGGGCACCGACTGGTTCGATGCCGGGAAAGAAGATGCGCTGAGCGGTGCGGCGATCAAATCCAACGAAACGCTGGCCGATACCTATCACGATCCCGAAGTCGATCGGAGTCGCTATCTAAAGGGCTATAAGGCGGGGCGGTAATGACTCCAACTTATTGATAGTGTTTTATGTTCAGATAATGCCCGATGACTTTGTCATGCAGCTCCACCGATTTTGAGAACGACAGCGACTTCCGTCCCAGCCGTGCCAGGTGCTGCCTCAGATTCAGGTTATGCCGCTCAATTCGCTGCGTATATCGCTTGCTGATTACGTGCAGCTTTCCCTTCAGGCGGGATTCATACAGCGGCCAGCCATCCGTCATCCATATCACCACGTCAAAGGGTGACAGCAGGCTCATAAGACGCCCCAGCGTCGCCATAGTGCGTTCACCGAATACGTGCGCAACAACCGTCTTCCGGAGCCTGTCATACGCGTAAAACAGCCAGCGCTGGAGCGATTTAGCCCCGACATAGCCCCACTGTTCGTCCATTTCCGCGCAGACGATGACGTCACTGCCCGGCTGTATGCGCGAGGTTACCGACTGCGGCCTGAGTTTTTTAAGTGACGTAAAATCGTGTTGAGGCCAACGCCCATAATGCGGGCGGTTGCCCGGCATCCAACGCCATTCATGGCCATATCAATGATTTTCTGGTGCGTACCGGGTTGAGAAGCGGTGTAAGTGAACTGCAGTTGCCATGTTTTACGGCAGTGAGAGCAGAGATAGCGCTGATGTCCGGCGGTGCTTTTGCCGTTACGCACCACCCCGTCAGTAGCTGAACAGGAGGGACAGCTGATAGAAACAGAAGCCACTGGAGCACCTCAAAAACACCATCATACACTAAATCAGTAAGTTGGCAGCATCACCCTAATTAGCGTCGTCATTACCATGACCCTGGTCTGGCTACTCCTTAGCATTGCTTCTGTGGTCACGCTGAAACAGTATGCACAAAAAAATCTGGCTTTAACCGGGGCCACAATGAGCCGCAGCCTGGAGGCCGCGATGGTATTCAACGATGCCACCGCCGCCAACGAAACGCTCGCGACCCTGGGTAAGCAGGGACAATTTTCCGCCGCCGTGGTGGTAGACCACCACAACAAGCGCTTTGCTGCCTGGTCAATGGGACCAAATGATAATACTGACAAACTGGGCGCCCTGGTCAGCCGCTGGCTCTTCCCGCTGCCGGTATCTCAGCCCGTTCAGCATAACGGCCAGACCATTGGCGAATTACGTCTTACCGCACGCGATAGCCTGATCGGCCATTTCCTGTGGACCTCTTTTGCCGTACTCACCGGCTGTATTCTCTTCGCCTCGTTTATCGCGTTAACCATCACCCGCCGCCTGCATAACGGTGTGGTGGATGCGCTACAGAACATTACCGATGTGGTGCATGATGTGCGCTCGAACCGTAATTTCTCTCGTCGCGTGCAGCAGGAACGCATCGACGAATTTCATCGCTTCGGTCAGGATTTCAATAGCCTGCTGGATGAGATGGAAGAGTGGCAGTTGAAGTTGCAGGCAAAAAATGCGCAATTACTTCGCACAGCGATGCACGATCCCCTCACTGGGCTTGCCAACCGCGCAGCGTTTCGTACCAGCATCCATTCGCTGATGAATGACGCCGCCGCAAGTACCCGCTCTGCCCTGCTCTTTCTGGATGGCGATGATTTCAAACGGATTAATGATACCTGGGGGCATGCGGCCGGGGATTGCGTATTGATAGAAGTGGCCCGCCGTCTGGTGGAGTTTAGTAGCAATCGCCATCAGTCCTTCCGCCTGGGCGGGGATGAATTTGCGGTGATCCTGTACGACATCCACTCGGAATACGAAGTTCAGGATCTCTGCGCCGACATTGCGCAACGGTTTACTCCTCCATTTGATCTGCATAACGGCAACACAACAACAATGTCTTTGAGTATTGGTTCTGCTCTAACGTGGGAACACAGTTCGGTTGAACATTTACTGGAGCAGGCCGACAGAAATATGTACCGGGTAAAACACCGGCGCGCAAAAACAATATCGGAAAAAGGATGACACTATGTTCAGGCGTTATATCGCACCGCTAGTATTAGCTTCAGCAATGCTTACCGGATGTCAGGCACCGCAGGGGAAATTCACGCCGGAGCAGATTTCCGCTATGAAGTCATACGGCTTTAGTGAAGCGAATGGCGACTGGTCACTTGGGCTATCGGCAAAGATCCTGTTCGGCAAAAACGAATATCAGCTACGCCCCGAAAGCGAGCAGCAGATCAAAACCATGGCATCGCGTCTTGCCGCAACCGGGCTGACCCATGCGCGCATGGATGGTCATACGGATAACTACGGTGAGGATAGTTACAACGAAAGTCTTTCGTTGAAACGGGCAAATGTGGTCGCGGATGCGTGGGCACAGGGTGCCCAGGTTTCTCGCAACAATTTCACCACTAACGGGTTAGGCAAGAAATTCCCGGTGGCAGATAACAAAACAGCCCAGGGACGTGCCGAAAACCGCCGCGTCGCGGTCGTTATCAGCACGCCCTGAAGCGTTATTTCATCGATTCTGCCAGTGAAAGCGCGCTGGCTTTGCGCCAGCGCAGCCAGTCAATCATGACAAACAGCACCAGACTGCACCCCATCACTGGCATCATCAAACCCAGCAGCACGCTAATCAACAGCGTGACCATTCGCCCCCAGATCGGTAAATCTTTCCAGCTCTGAAAGAGCATCTGGGCCGGATTCATCACATTATGTGCCGGCCTGCGCATCCACCACATGCGATAACCCCAGACAATCATCACGCACAGGCCAACGCCAAAGGCGATGAGGAGCAACTGATTCGGCAAGCCAAACAGCACGCCCATATGCAGATCCACACCCCAGCGAGTTAACTTTGCCATTAGCGGATAATCGGCGAAACGAGCATGGTCGAGTACCCTCAGAGTGTGCGGATCCACCGCCACGGCATCCACCTGAGTAGGCCAGCCACGATCGATTTCCGTCACCGTCCAGGCCTGGGTGTCGCTTTTAGCCGGTCGAATTTCAAGGCGAGACGCATCAATACCTGCCGCTTTAGCCACATGCAGCACACCGTCGAATAGCGTCAAATCCGGTTTAACCGCAGGCATCGGCATACTCATTCCGTGCCCATGATGTTCAGCATGCGGATCGGCAGCCATCGCTGGCCCTTGCAATTGCGTATTCACCTGCGGCGTCATCCATCCCATCTGCGCCCGCAGTTTATCTACGTTGCCGCCTGCCCACTGTGACCAGGTAAGTCCGGTAGCAGAAAAGAGCAGCATACCGACCAGCAACGTCCAGCCGAGAGTGACATGTAGCCGACGACGATTCTGGAAGCGATTATTAATGCGACGTTTCGGCCGGGTGATAAACCACAATGCGATTCCGCCAAGGGCAGCAATCCACATCCATGAGGCGGCCAGCTCGCTATACAGGCGGCCAACATCTCCCAGCAGCAGCGAGCGATGCAGGTAATCAATTTTCTGGCGCAGTGGCAGGATCCCACTGGTACCGTAAACGGTCATGTCGCCCCGAACGGCGAGGCTCACGGGATCGATAAAAATCGCCCGGTTTTCAGAGGCAGACAGTTCAGGGTCGGCATACATGACCCGGGTGGTTTCACCCGCAACCAAACCCGGACGTACAGCATGCAGACGCAACTCACCGCCCGTCACCTTGTCTGCTGCAGCAATTTGCTCTGCCAGCGGCCGCGCAGGCCCCTGTGAATCGGTATGCAGGGCATGGTGATAAAGCGCCTCTTCCAGCTGTGGGGTGGCGACATACAGCGTGCCGGAAAGCGCGGCAATAAAGATAAAGGGCCCGACAAACAGACCAACGTAAAAGTGTAAGCGACGTAATAGGTTGCCCCATGCCGCGCGCGGAGTGCAGGTAGTCATACTTTTCCTTTTAAGGCAAAAAGTTATCGATTGTATTTTTAAAGGGAAAAAGCAGACCGGCGCGGTGGTGCACGCGTATCAGGGTATAGCCAGGGGAAGAAGTACCAGTGTTTAACAACCGGCCGCACTGGGGTGACCCGCTGTCTTAACAACATTCCGGCAAGCAGCACAACCAGCGCCAGGAGTAGCCCTGGAACATGCGCCAGGAGCACGCAGTAGCCACAGGCTTCAGCGTGATCGATAGGCAGGCTTTCTGGTGTGTTATGAGACATGTCGTGAGGCATGTCATGGGGCATCGCATGATGCTCTGCCATGCTCATTTCATGGTGCATCCCGGGCATGGCGCTCATGGGATCTTTATTGAGCGATACTGAAATTAACGGCGCGACAACGATCAGCAGGATCGCAAACAGCGCGGACCATGCCGCTGCGCGTTGCCATCTTTTTAGCTGCCGATTTAACGTCATTATCCCTCCAGTAAAGCGCGGGTATTGTAAACGATTTATGTCGAAAGGGTTAACGCGAGAGAGAGGATGAGATAAAAAAAGGGCCAACCTTTCGGTCAGCCCTTTTTAACAGGATGTCGCTTAAGCGAATCTTAGTTCAGACGCTCTTTAATACGAGCAGACTTACCAGTACGCTCACGCAGGTAGTACAGTTTAGCTTTACGTACAGCACCACGACGTTTAACAGCAATGCTGTCAACTACCGGAGAGTGAGTCTGGAAGACACGCTCAACGCCTTCGCCGTTGGAAATTTTGCGAACAGTGAATGCAGAGTGCAGACCGCGGTTACGAATAGCGATAACCACGCCCTCGAATGCCTGCAGACGTTTTTTGGAACCTTCAACAACCCATACTTTCACTTCCACGGTATCACCCGGACGGAAGGAAGGTACGTCCTGCTTCATCTGCTCTTGTTCAAGTTGCTTAATAATGTTGCTCATAATTTAATCTCTTATCCTGGGTAAACTGATATTCGGGAGCGTATTACGCATTCCCATCATGTTCATGCTGCTGGTGCGCGTGTTCTCTTTTGAACTCGGCCAGCAACTTTGCTTGCTCTTCAGTCAGAGCCAGGTTTTCCAGAAGTTCAGGTCTTCTAAGCCAGGTTCGGCCCAGCGACTGCTTCAGGCGCCAGCGACGTATCTCGGCATGGTTTCCAGACAGTAATACTGCCGGAACCTCCATCCCTTCTAACACTTCAGGACGAGTATAGTGGGGGCAATCCAGCAACCCGTCAGCAAAGGAATCTTCCGTTGCTGATGCTTCATGTCCCAGTACACCCGGAACAAACCGGGCCACGGAGTCAATCAGCGTCATTGCCGGTAACTCACCACCGCTGAGAACGTAATCGCCGATAGACCATTCTTCGTCAATCTCGGTTTGAATTACGCGCTCATCTACACCTTCGTAGCGCCCACAGACCAGAATCAGCTTTTGATTCGTCGCCAGTTCGCTCACGCCCGCTTGATCAAGCTTGCGTCCCTGAGGTGACAGATAAATCACCTTCGCGCCTTCACCTGCCGCGGCTTTAGCTGCTGCGATGGCATCCCGTAAAGGTTGAACCATCATGAGCATCCCCGGTCCGCCGCCGTAAGGACGATCGTCCACGGTACGGTGCCGGTCATGCGTGAAATCACGAGGACTCCAGCTTTCGATGCTCAGCAGGCCATTTTTTACTGCCCGGCCAGTTACCCCGTAATCGGTAATCGCGCGGAACATTTCAGGAAACAGGCTGATTATGCCAATCCACATAGCGCCGTCTTTTACCGTTTTCAGGAGAATTTAAAAACCAGGATCCCAATCTACTTCAATCGTTTGAGTAGTGAGATCGACTTTCTTGATAACCTGTCCATCGAGGAACGGAACCAACCGCTCCTTGATGCCAAATGCATCTTTCAGGTTTGCCTTAATAACGAGAACGTCATTTGACCCGGTTTCCATCATATCGATGACTTTCCCCAGGCTGTAGCCTTCGGTAGTGACCACCTGGCAACCCATAAGGTCTTTCCAGTAGTAGTCGCCCTCTTCCAGCTGTGGCAACTGCGACGAATCCACGACAATTTCACAATTAGTCAGTGCATTCGCGGCATCACGATCATCTACGCCTTTCAGCTTGATGATGATGTCCTGATTGTGGTGACGCCAGCTTTCCAGCTCGACTTCGACCCACTTACCGGCTTTCTGGATAAACCAGGGCTGGTAATTAAAAATGCTATCAGCGTCTTCAGTGGAGGAAAACACTCTGAGCCAACCACGGATACCGTAGCAAGAACCCATTTTGCCCAATACAATCGGTTCAACAGGTGCTTTATTGCTCATCATGACCACCGTGACAGATTAAGCTGCTTTGTTTGCTGCTTTGATCAGCGTAGCAACGCGATCGGAAACAGTAGCGCCCTGGCCAACCCAGTGAGCGATACGATCCAGATCCAGACGGGTTTCTTCTTCTGCGCCAGCGGCCAGTGGGTTGAAGAAACCAACGCGCTCGATGAAGCGACCGTTGCGTGCATTACGGCTGTCAGTAACAACAACCTGGTAGAACGGACGCTTTTTAGCGCCGTGACGTGCTAAACGAATAGTTACCATAACATCCTCTTGTGTGAATAAAACAACCGGGCCCCATCGAGGAACGGAGCCCGGGTGTCATATTAAAAGCCCGAAAATTTTACTGATTTCTGGGGAAAATGCAATCAGCAGTTCATATTCTGCTGTAAAAGGCCGTCGGCGGTGCAGTCAGTTTGGTGCCGGCGTGCGCGCAGTCACCGCAGCGTACACGCAGTACGTGAGGATGACGAGCACACCCCGGTGCCAAAATGGCAAACAAGCCAGGCCAGAATTGATTAGCGGCCAGGGAATCCTGGGGGCATCATCCCCTTCATCCCGCGCATCATCTTCGCCATACCGCCCTTCTTCATTTTCTTCATCATGCGCTGCATGTCGTCGAACTGTTTCAGAAGACGGTTTACGTCCTGCACCTGCATACCGCAGCCGGCTGCGATACGACGTTTACGCGAACCTTTGATGATTTCTGGCTTCGCACGTTCTTTCAGCGTCATCGAGTTGATAATCGCCTCCATACGCACCAGCACCTTATCGTCCATCTGCGATTTAACGTTGTCCGGGATCTGGCCCATGCCCGGCAGTTTGCCCATCAGGCTTGCCATGCCGCCCATGTTTTTCATCTGGCGCAGCTGCTCAAGGAAGTCGGTCAGGTCGAAGCCATCGCCTTTCTTCAGTTTATTCGCCAGCTTCTCAGCCTGAGCGCGGTCAACTTTGCTTTCGATATCTTCGATCAGGGACAGGACATCGCCCATGCCGAGGATACGCGAGGCGATACGATCCGGATGGAACGGCTCCAGCGCTTCGGTTTTCTCACCCACGCCGAGGAACTTAATGGGCTTACCGGTGATATGACGAATCGAGAGCGCCGCACCGCCGCGGGCGTCACCGTCCACTTTGGTCAGTACCACGCCGGTTAACGGCAGCGCTTCGTTAAACGCTTTGGCGGTATTGGCCGCATCCTGACCGGTCATGGCGTCAACAACAAACAGGGTCTCTACCGGATTGATAGAGGCATGCACCTGCTTGATCTCGTCCATCATCGCTTCGTCAACGTGCAGACGACCGGCGGTATCCACCAGCAGCACGTCGTAGAATTTCAGCTTCGCTTCTTTCAGCGCCGCGTTAACGATGTCGACTGGCTTCTGGGCAACGTCGGACGGGAAGAAATCCACGCCAACCTGCTCGGCCAGGGTTTCGAGCTGCTTGATCGCCGCCGGGCGATAGACGTCCGCAGAAACAACCAGCACTTTTTTCTTGTGCTTCTCGCGTAAGAATTTACCCAGCTTACCAACGCTGGTGGTTTTACCTGCACCCTGCAGGCCCGCCATCAGCACGACCGCAGGTGGCTGAGCCGCCAGGTTCAGCACCTGGTTCTCTTCGCCCATCGCCGAAACCAGTTCATTACGAACGATTTTGACGAACTCCTGCCCTGGGGTCAGGCTCTTGTTAACTTCATGGCCAACCGCTTTCTCTTTCACACGGTTGATGAATTCACGCACGACCGGCAGCGCCACGTCGGCTTCGAGCAGTGCCATGCGGACTTCGCGCAGCGTCTCTTTAATATTCTCTTCGGTAAGGCGTCCGCGGCCGCTGATGTTGCGCAGCGTGCGCGACAAACGATCGGTTAAATTATCAAACATTGTCTCTCGCCTGGGGTAGAAACGTTGGGTCGCTCATGCGACACATACACAGAATTTTGCCGGAGTATAACATGAAGGCGGCTTTGTTGTTATGCAACGGTTGGAGCAGGCGTCACGTAACGTTATACTGCTTCTCTTTCTTATTAAGACAACTGTCGACACCTATATGCCTGTTTTCGCACTGATCGCCCTTGTTGCCTACTCCATCAGCCTTGCGCTGATTATTCCTGGCCTGCTGCAAAAAAACAGCGGCTGGCGGCGCATGGCTATTTTGTCGGCGGTGATAGCGCTGGTGAGTCACGCCTTTGCGCTGGAGTCGCGCATCATTCCTGGCGACGGCAGCGTGCAAAATCTGAGCGTGTTGAACGTCGGTTCGCTGGTTAGCTTGATGATCTGTACGGTGATGACTGTCGTCGCCTCCAAGAACCGCGGCTGGCTGTTGCTGCCTATTGTTTACGCGTTTGCGCTGATCAACCTCGCCTTTGCCACCTTCGTCCCTAACGAATACATCACCCATCTGGAGACGACGCCCGGGATGATGGTGCATATCGGTCTGTCGCTCTTCTCCTATGCCACGCTGATTATTGCTGCGCTGTATGCCATGCAGCTGGCATGGATCGATTATCAGCTCAAGAACAAAAAGCTGGCCTTTAGTCATGAAATGCCGCCGCTGATGGTGATTGAGCGTAAAATGTTTCACATCACTCAGGTTGGCGTCGTCCTGCTAACACTCACGCTCTGTACCGGCCTGTTTTACATGAACAATCTGTTCAGCACTGAGAATATCGACAAAGCCGTCCTCTCTATCGTGGCGTGGTTTGTCTATATTGTCCTGTTATGGGGCCATTATCATCAGGGCTGGCGTGGCCGCCGCGTGGTCTGGTTCAACGTAGCGGGCGCTGGCATCCTGACGCTGGCCTACTTCGGTAGCCGCGTTATACAGCAATTTGTTAGTTAGCAACCAAGGAGTTCCCCCTGGAACACATCTCCACCACCGCGCTGATCGTTACGCTGATCATCATGGTGGTTATTTCCGCCTATTTCTCCGGCTCGGAAACCGGCATGATGACCCTGAACCGTTACCGGTTACGTCATCGCGCCAAACAAGGTAACCGCGCCGCCCGCCGCGTAGAAAAGCTGCTGCGTAAGCCTGACCGCCTGATTAGCCTGGTGCTGATCGGCAATAACCTGGTCAATATTCTTGCCTCTGCGCTTGGCACCATTGTCGGGATGCGCCTGTATGGTAATGCAGGCGTCGCCATCGCCACCGGGGTGCTCACCTTTGTGGTGTTGGTATTTGCCGAAGTCCTGCCCAAAACTGTCGCTGCACTCTATCCAGAGAAGGTCGCCTACCCCAGCAGCTTCCTGCTGGCGCCGCTGCTTATTCTGATGATGCCGCTGGTGTGGTTACTGAATATGGTGACGCGCCTGCTAATGCGGATGGTGGGTATTAAAGCCGATGTCACGATCAGCAGCGCGCTGAGCAAGGATGAGTTGCGCACTATCGTTAATGAATCCCGCTCGCAAATCTCGCGCCGTAATCAGGATATGCTGCTGTCGGTACTGGACCTGGAAAAAATCAGCGTCGACGACATCATGGTGCCCCGTAACGAGATCGTCGGCATCGATATCAACGACGACTGGAAAGCCATTGTTCGCCAGCTCACCCACTCCCCGCACGGTCGCATCGTGCTCTATCGCGATTCACTGGACGATACCATCAGCATGCTGCGCGTGCGTGAAGCGTATCGCCTGATGACTGAGAAAAATGAGTTTACCAAAGAGGTCATGCTGCGCGCCGCAGACGAGATCTACTACATTCCGGAAGGCACGCCGCTTAGTACCCAGTTGGTCAAATTCCAGCGCAATAAGAAAAAAGTCGGTCTGGTGGTAGATGAATACGGTGACATTCAGGGACTAGTCACGGTCGAGGATATTCTTGAAGAGATCGTCGGCGATTTTACTACCTCTATGTCGCCGTCCCTTGCTGAAGAGGTGACCCCGCAGAATGATGGCTCTGTGCTGATAGACGGCAGCGCCAGCGTGCGCGAGCTGAATAAAGCCTTTAACTGGCATCTGCCAGAGGATGAAGCGCGGACGATAAACGGCATGATTCTGGAAGCGCTGGAAGAGATCCCGGCCGCAGGTACGCGGGTGCGTATCGGGCAATACGATATTGATATCCTGGATGTGCAGGACAATATGATTAAACAGGTGAAGGTGCTGCCGGTGAAGCCGCTGCGGGAGAGCGTGGCAGAGTCATGATGTTACAGGCCGGGTAAGCGAAGTGGCTACCCGGCCTGCAGGTACCAGTTACGCTTTCGCTTTCGCCACGGTCACCATCGCAGCGCGAATGGTACGGCCGTTCAGGGTATATCCCTTCTGCATGACCGCCAGCACGTTACCTGCGGCAACCTCTTCCGACTCCACCATCGCGATTGCCTGATGGACGTTCGGATCCAGCGCCACGTTGGTATCGGCCACGACTTCCACGCCGAACTTACGTACCACATCGAGCATGGATTTCAGCGTCAGTTCGATACCTTCAATCATCGCCGCGTTGTCCGGATTTGCTTTATCAGCCACTTCCAGCGCGCGATCCAGGCTATCGATCACCGGCAGGAGTTCATTGACGAACTTCTCCAGCGCGAATTTATGCGCCTTTTCGACGTCCAGCTCGGTACGGCGGCGCAGGTTGTCCATCTCCGCCTTCACGCGCAGGACGCTGTCGCGCTCACGGCCCTGGGCTTCAGCTAACTGAGCTTCCAGATTCGCAATTTTTTCATCGCGCGGATCCACCTGCTCAGCAGAAGCGTCCGGCTCAACCGCCTCAACTTCCTCGTGCTGTTCCATGATAATTTCTTCCGGGGCTTGCCCCTCAGGCGTTTTCTGTTCTTTACTACTCATGAATTTCTCCGCGTTTTTCTGCATTCAACTCGCTAACTTCGCTTATTATGGGGATCAGTTTCCGGGATTCAAGGGAACAAGCCACATTGTCATCATTCATTCGCACAAGGACCTCCAGAAAATGAATAATCATTTCAAGTGTATTGGGATTGTTGGTCATCCACGTCACCCCACCGCGCTGACGACACATGAAATGTTGTATCGCTGGCTGTGCGCCAAGGGCTATGAGGTGATGGTAGAGCAGCAAATCGCCCAGGAGCTACAGCTGACCAAGGTGAAAACGGGCACGCTGGCAGAAATTGGTCAGCAGGCCGACCTCGCGGTAGTGGTTGGGGGTGATGGTAATATGCTGGGGGCGGCGCGCACGCTGGCGCGCTACGACATCAAAGTGATTGGTATTAACCGCGGCAATCTGGGCTTTTTAACAGACCTCGATCCCGACAATGCTCAGCAGCAACTGGCCGATGTACTGGAAGGCCATTACATCAGCGAAAAGCGTTTTTTACTGGAGGCGCAGGTCTGCGCACAGGATTGCCAGAAACGCATCAGTACCGCCATTAACGAAGTGGTGCTGCACCCGGGTAAAGTTGCCCACATGATCGAATTCGAAGTCTATATCGATGAAACCTTCGCCTTTTCGCAGCGTTCCGACGGCCTGATTATTTCAACCCCGACCGGGTCAACGGCCTATTCGCTCTCTGCAGGCGGCCCGATTCTGACCCCCTCTCTGGACGCCATTACGCTGGTCCCCATGTTCCCGCACACCCTCTCGGCACGCCCGCTGGTGATCAACAGCAGCAGCACTATACGACTGCGCTTCTCGCACCGCCGCAGCGACCTGGAGATCAGTTGTGACAGCCAGATCGCGCTGCCAATTCAGGAAGGCGAAGATGTGTTAATCCGCCGCTGCGATTACCACCTCAATCTGATTCACCCTAAAGATTACAGCTATTTCAATACATTAAGCTCTAAGCTCGGCTGGTCGAAAAAATTGTTCTGATTTTGCATCCAGCACTTTACTGTATAAAAAACCAGTTTATACTGTATGAAAAAACAGTCATGGTTTTTCATACAGGAAAACGTTTATGCTGGCACAACTGACCATCAGCAACTTCGCCATCGTTCGTGAACTCGAAATCGATTTTCACAGTGGCATGACCGCCATCACCGGTGAAACCGGTGCCGGTAAATCTATTGCCATTGATGCGCTCGGCTTGTGCCTGGGCGGTCGTGCTGAAGGCGACATGGTGCGCGCAGGCGCGAGCCGTGCCGACCTCTGCGCCCGCTTCGCGCTCAAAGATACCCCTGCCGCCCAGCGCTGGCTTGAAGAGAACCAGCTCGAAGATGGCCGTGAGTGCTTACTCCGCCGCGTCATCAGCAGCGACGGACGTTCCCGTGGTTTCATCAACGGCACAGCCGTTCCCCTGTCGCAGCTGCGCGAGCTGGGTCAGCTACTGATTCAGATCCACGGTCAGCATGCGCATCAACAGCTTGTGAAACCTGAACATCAAAAATCGCTGCTTGATGGTTATGCTGGTGAGTATGCACTCACTCAGCTGATGGCTGAGCACTATCGCCAGTGGCACCATAGCTGCCGCGAGCTGGCCCACCATCAACAACAGAGCCAGGAGCGTGCAGCCCGTGCTGAGCTGCTGGCCTATCAGCTGAAAGAGCTGAATGAATTTAACCCGCAGGCGGGCGAATTCGAACAAATCGACGAAGAGTACAAACGTCTGGCCAACAGCGGACAGCTGCTCTCGGTTAGCCAGCAGGCATTGAGTCTGCTCGCCGATGGCGAAGATGTTAACCTGCAAAGCCAGCTCTATACCGTACGTCAGTTGGTAACCGAGCTGACGGGAATGGACAGCAAACTCTCTGGCGTGCTGGATATGCTGGAAGAGGCCGCCATTCAGCTCTCTGAAGCGGGAGATGAACTGCGCCACTATTGCGATCGGCTGGATCTCGACCCGAATCGTCTGTTTGAACTTGAGCAGCGTATTTCGCGCCAGATTTCTCTGGCCCGTAAACATCACGTGGCGCCGGAAGAGTTACCGGTTTACCACCAGTCACTTCTTGATGAGCAGCAGCTCCTTGACGATCAGGCCGATTCCCAGGAGACGCTCTCCCTGGCGGTGAGCGTTCATCACCAGCAGGCGCTGGAGACGGCGCAGCAGCTACATGAGGTTCGCCAGCGCTATGCCCAGGAGCTGAGCCAGCATATTACCGAGAGTATGCACGCCCTCTCCATGCCGCACGGTGTCTTCACCATCGAGGTGAAGTTCGAAGCCAACCATCTCACCGCAGATGGCGCAGACCGCATCGAGTTCCGTGTGACTACCAACCCGGGGCAGCCGCTGCAGGCCATCTCTAAAGTGGCTTCGGGGGGTGAACTGTCGCGTATTGCGCTGGCAATCCAGGTCATTACCGCGCAGAAGATGGAAACCCCGGCGCTTATCTTTGATGAAGTGGATGTGGGCATCAGCGGCCCGACGGCAGCCGTAGTCGGCAAACTGCTTCGCCAACTGGGAGAATCTACCCAGGTCATGTGCGTGACCCACCTGCCTCAGGTAGCAGGATGCGGACATCACCATTTCTACGTCAGTAAAGAGACCGATGGTGAAATGACCGAAACGCATATGCAGCCGCTGGACAAACGAGCCCGCCTGCAAGAGCTGGCGCGCCTTCTGGGCGGTAGCGAGGTAACACGTAATACGCTCGCGAACGCGAAAGAACTGCTGGCTGCCTAAACTTTTTCGGGATCTCAGAGTCATACAGAACAATAAAAACGCCGCCAGACCTGGCACCAAAGGTTTTAAAGTGGTGAAAGGTCTATTATCATCGGCATATTACATATGAGCCGTCGCGTATTGCTCGGGCCCGAAAAGGAATCAAATCACTATGCGCTGTAAAACGCTGACCGCTGCCGCAGCGGTTCTCCTGATGTTGACCGCTGGCTGCTCCACCCTGGAACGTGTGGTTTATCGCCCAGACATCAACCAGGGGAACTACCTGGCACCCAATGATGTGTCTAAAATTCGTGTTGGTATGACGCAGCAACAGGTTGCTTATGCCCTGGGTACGCCGATGATGTCCGATCCGTTCGGCACCCAGACCTGGTTCTACGTCTTTCGTCAGCAGCCTGGCCACGAGAGCGTGACCCAGCAAACGCTGACGCTGACCTTTAACAGCAGCGGTGTGCTGACCAATATCGATAACAAACCTGCACTCACCAAAGAGTAAGGCTGTCTGGAATGCAAAAAAGGTGCTCAGTGAGCACCTTTTTTATGGCATAAGGACCTTATTTTGCAGCTTTTTCAGCACGCTGGCGTCGCAGCTCTTTCGGGTCGGCAATCAGCGGGCGGTAAATCTCTACCCGGTCGCCATCGTATAGCGTATCGCCCAGTTTTACCGGACGGCTGTAGATACCGACTTTGTTCTTCGCTAAATCGATGTCGCTGCGCAGTTCCAGAATACCGGAGCAGCGGATAGCCTCTTCCACCGTCGCCCCCTCTTCCAGGGAAACGCGCTGGAGATACTGTTTTTCCGGCAGCGCGTAGGCTACCTCCACAGCGATTTTAGCTGGCACTGTAAACCTCTTTTGCGCGCGAGGTAAACGCCTGCACCATGTTCGCCGCCAGCTCTTTAAAGATGCGACCAAACGCCAGCTCAATCAGCTTATTGGTGAATTCGAAGTCGAGATGAAACTCGATACGACAGGCATCAGCGCTAAGCGGAGTAAACTTCCAGCCGCCCATCAACTTCTTGAAGGGGCCATCCACCAGCTGCATCAAAATACTCTGATTGTTGGTCAACGTATTACGGGTCGTAAACGTCTTGCTAATGCCCGCTTTCGAGACATCAACCGCGGCGGTCATTTGCGTCGGGCCAGATTCCAGCACCCGGCTTCCGGTACATCCCGGAAGGAACTCTGGATAAGCATCCACATTGTTCACTAACTGATACATTTGTTCCGCACTGAACGGAACAAGCGCAGTACGACTAATCTGAGGCATAGCGTTTTCCATGATCACACAACCACTAAATAATAACATTTATCGCTTGTTAAAAAAACGCTAAGCCTCATCTCGTGCTAAGATAGCGCGTTAGGCCTCACAGGACGCAATGAGGTGACTTTTGACATCAGATTACTTATGGCTTCACGACACTTATGACGAAGAAAAAAGTACATAAACCCGGCTCGGCAACCATTGCGCTCAATAAGCGTGCCCGCCATGAATACTTCATTGAAGAAGAATTCGAAGCCGGCCTTGCGCTGCAGGGCTGGGAAGTAAAATCGTTGCGCGCCGGTAAAGCTAACATCGGCGATAGCTATGTCATTCTTAAAGACGGCGAAGCGTTTCTGTTCGGCGCCAACTTTACGCCGCTGACGGTCGCCTCGACGCATTACGTTTGCGACCCGACCCGCACCCGTAAGCTGCTGCTGAACATGCGCGAACTGGAGTCCCTTTACGGGCGCATCAATCGCGAAGGCTATACCGTGGTTGCCCTGTCGCTGTACTGGAAAAACGCCTGGTGCAAAGTCAAAATTGGCGTGGCGAAAGGTAAGAAACAGCACGACAAACGCTCTGATGTGAAAGAGCGCGAGTGGCAGGTCGACAAAGCACGTATCATGAAAAACGCAGGCCGATAAATCCTGCGCACTTATTGGTCAATTCAATAAGTTAGGTTATGGGCTGGTATCCCGGACGACAAATCTGGTATACTGCGTTCAACACTATTGGGGCTGATTCTGGATTCGACGGGATTTGCGAAACCCAAGGTGCATGCCGAGGGGCGGTTTGCCTCGTAAAAAGCCGCAAAAAAATAGTCGCAAACGACGAAAACTACGCTTTAGCAGCTTAATAACCTGCTCTGAGCCCTCTCTCCCTAGCTTCCGCTCTTAAGACGGGGATCAAGAGAGGTCAAACCCAAAAGAGATCGCGCGGATGCCCTGCCTGGGGTTGAAGTGCTAAAACTAATCAGGCTAGTTCGTTAGTGGCGTGTCTGTCCGCAGCTGGCGTGCGAATGTAAAGACAAACTAAGCATGTAGTACCGAGGATGTAGAAATTTCGGACGCGGGTTCAACTCCCGCCAGCTCCACCAAATGATGATCCGGATACGTCCGGTGAAGTACAGAAAGCCCGCATGGCACAAGCCCTGCGGGCTTTTTTGTGTCTGTCGTTGTCCGAGAACATCCGGCTAAATCCAGAGAAAATTGGTACACGTTTAGGTACACGCTATACTGTGGACCATTAAACGTGTACCAATTATGGAAGGGATCCAGACATGGCGCGCATTACACGCCCCCTCACTAACAACGAAATCCTCAAAGCGAAACCCCGCGAAAAAGACTTCACCCTGCATGATGGTGATGGCCTGTTCTTACTCGTCAAAACCTCCGGTAAAAAACTCTGGCGCTTCCGTTATCAACGACCGGGAAGCAGCAGCCGCACAAATTTGAGTCTCGGCTCATACCCTGCCCTTACACTCGCAGCAGCTCGTCAGATACGCGACCAGCACTTAACCACACTCGCGCAAGGCATGGATCCACAACAGCAACAGGAGCAAGCATCAGAACAACGCCAGATTGAGTTAGACAGCATTTTCTCAACTGTGGCTGCAAACTGGTTCCAGATTAAAAGCAGAAGTGTCACAGAGGATTATGCAAAGGATATTTGGCGTTCTTTGGATAAAGACGTGTTCCCGGCAATCGGTGCGATACCCGTTCAGGAGATAAAAGCCAGAACGATTGTTGAAGCACTTGAGCCAATCAAAGCACGAGGGGCACTGGAGACTGTTCGCCGACTGGTACAGCGTATTAACGAAATAATGATTTATGCTGTTAACACTGGTCTGATTGATGCCAACCCGGCATCAGGTGTAGGTATGGCCTTTGAGAAGCCCAAAAAGCAAAATATGCCGACACTGCGACCAGAAGAATTGCCGAAACTGATGCGTTCTTTGGTGATGTCCAATCTCTCTGTATCGACGCGCTGCCTGATTGAATGGCAACTCCTTACTCTTGTACGTCCTTCTGAGGCTTCCGGTGCTCGATGGAAAGAGATTGATCTCGAGGAAAAGCTCTGGACGATTCCAGCCGAACGGATGAAGGCTAAGCGGGAACACATAGTCCCTTTATCATCCCAGGCGTTAGATATTCTTGAAGTGTTGAAACCTATCAGTGCTCATCGCGAACATATTTTTCCAAGCAGGAATGATCCAAAACAACCAATGAATAGTCAGACTGCGAATGCTGCCCTCAAGAGGATAGGGTACAGCGGGAAACTAGTAGCACATGGTTTACGATCCATAGCAAGTACAGCTATGAATGAGGCTGGTTTTAATCCTGATATAATTGAAGCGTCGCTGGCACATAGCGACAAAAATGAAGTAAGACGAGCTTATAATAGATCTATATATTTACTTCAAAGGAGGGACTTAATGGACTGGTGGGGTAAGAATGTTAAATCTATAAGCATATAATTAAATGCCCCACAACTACAAATGTGGGGCACATGTTTAATGAATGGAAGTTTTATTAACAGTAACCTTTTTCTCTAAATCATTTTCTTTTTCTTTTTCATCTTCATCTTCATCTTCATCTTCATCTTCATCTTCATCTTCTAAATACAATTCCAACCCTTGGCCTTCAATATCCTCGACTGTAAAATCCAACGTTCTAACTTCATCGAGTATGATTTCAAAATAAGCTGACTTTGTCATAAGATTGAATATATAATCATTTACTTCATCATCATCACGTTTATTGACATTACTCCCAAGCAATTCAACTGAGAAAGCAATGATTTTACGTATAATTTCGATCTCACCACCAATGTCAACATTCTTTGAAACTTTTAGTATAAATGGTGTTGTTTTAGCATTTGATCCATACTTCATTCTTAAGTACTTATCCATTACAACTCTAGATATACTTAAAACATGAAAGCAATTTGTATACATTAACTGAGAAAAAGATTTTTTAAAAGATGGTAATTCCGTAACTTGATCCAACATAATAAATGATGCATGTACATCCTCAGGCATGGTTCCCTCATTAAATATTTTCTCATATAAACCATCCTTATTATCTAACCGAGAAGTAAATACGAGATCTAAATCATCAACCCTATCTTGCATAGCAGATTTAACAACATCAACAGCCCCTCCAAGATTGAAACTTAAGTGAGCGTTGGCAAAATATTTATTTGATATTACAGCAATACCAGCAGGCAACTCCCTGAATTCACCCTCTCTTCTTTCATACCAATAATTAGTATTGAAAAAATAATCCTGAATTCTTTTTTGAAGCATATCATTGGACCAAAAATCACGATCAGAAACAGGGTTTTGAGAGTTTGTATATTTTGTAACTTTCAAATCGAAATCATCACCGCCTGATTTTAGTAACCTAAAAGTAATTCTTGCCTCTTCATCTAAAATTGCACGTTCCGCCGGACTGCAGTCCTTATACGCGGTATAAATTGAGTACGCAGTTTGCGCGCCATTAATGACTTGAAGTCCTGTCACTTCAAACTCTATTGCTTCGTTGCTTAACTTTGGTATTTTTCTAGTTATCGCAGTAATCCCATTATTGTAATACCAAAAATATGCTGGGTTTTTATGAATTGTATTCTTAATTTCAGAATTTATCGCAGATGTAAGTAATGGGTTCCTTACATTCTTGTTAAAAAGAGAAACACCATACTTTGTTACCAACTCAAATAACAATTTTGGTTTAATCAAAAAAACATAAGCATCAAAAGGTGAGTTTATCTCCACACAGCTATTGCCTGAATCTCGACAAATTTCAATTCTAATCTTATCTAAACTGGGATCGTAAATATTTTCAAGCGGATTTGGCGGGTAACTTTTCTTGAATTCTCTACTTATATAATCTATTTTCAAACGATTAATATCAAACCCTTCTATATCAATATCCCCATCCATAGTTTTTTTAAATGAATCGATATTCCCTTGGCAATTATCACAGTTGTTTTTAAGAGATAAATATATAACTTTAACACGACCATTTTTTTTAATGTGTTCTCTTAATTTATCATATTGATTATTGAACTTTTCATTGGTACCTTTTGCTTTATCTCCCTTTAATACACTTTGCACGTCGCTCAAAAAAGATTTTAATTCTTTGCTTTCAAATTCAGACTCGCAATTATTTATTGCATTCCATTTTGACTGGACAACATAATAAGTAACTACACCTTGAGAATCAACTCGTTCAAGGATTATATCGCAAGACGAATCATCACAACCATCAGTAATGTAATCCTCAACATTACTAATGTCTGCGTAGTTTCTTAAAAACCAGATAAGAAAAGCAAAGGATTTTTTTTGATTGTCTTGATTGAATGTAGAAAAATAGTTCGAATACACCTCACTATTAATGACATCCATTAGCTGGCTATCTATAACTTTATAAAAATCTTCATTTTTCATTTATTCATTCCACATTACAAATTGATAATGGTATTATGACGTCCAACTTTAGGACATATCCGCTAGACATTTGAACATTTATAAAAGTTCATTTGCAACGCTTTTATAGAAAAAACCGAGCAACATTCAAAAATATATTATCAAGTTAACCCGCAGGAGTACCCACGCCACACCTGCCAGTTCCATGGGACGGTTCAAATACAGGTTAGAGGATGGTTTAAACCTATCCCATTTCATCAACAGTCTTACCCCCGAGCCTCTATACGATACAACGTTATCCATAGGACGCAAAAAAATACACATTACCGCTGGCGCGCAATGCTCTCCCCGCCACGCCTGCCCGCTTAATGGGTCGCTTTTAATGCAGGTGCATCAGTGGGCTCAGGCCGCTGCACGACTGGCGCGGAAGAGCGTTTACAGGGGGTCAAAAACGCATGCAAAACCATGCACCTGATGCGTGCATGGCTATTTAATGAAAAAATGGCGGGATTTTTGGATATTTTTTCGTGAACTACCGGGCGGCCAGTTCAGCGCGTTTATTCACGTAATTCTGATTTTGTGCAGGGGTGAATTTTTCACGATTATCAGCCCGCGAAGCCGCGTCAGGCCTGAATCCTGCTGCCGTTAATAATTCACTGTCCTGTGCTGAATAATTAATTTTTTCGCCTCTGGCCAGCCAGACCACAAGTGCTTCACGCAGATACTGCATTGAATGCTGCATGACGCATTGTTTTACGGTGCTGTGCTGCCCGTGATAACCCATGAGCTCAGGTGCCAGCGCGGCGGCCAGCTCAGCACCATGCGACACCATGAAATCATCCAGCCGGTTACGGATGCTGATACGCTGCATCTCCTCATGCGAACGGATATAGCGCCCGGCGGTCTGGTTCACTTCCCATTTTTTTACATCAATAATATCGCGCAGCATTTGCAGTGACCGGGCACCGTTGTCATTCCCGGCCGCAAATAGTTCCTGATATTTCCGCTCAGCCTCCGCCAGTTCACTTTTACGGCTAAGCCAGGTGCTTTTATTTTCCTGACAGGTTTGAAATGCCTGCTCCAGTGTTATCTCATTCATCCTGTTCTCCTCAGTGACGCACGGACGGGCGCGCGCGGTCTGCAATCCGGGCTGCGGGTGTTACCTGAGCCGGTGCCTCCTCTTCTTTCTCCGCTGGCGGACTTATCACCTTGTCGAGGGATTCCAGCGTGCGGAAGGAAGCAGAGCAGAAGACATTTACGCACTGGTGATAGGTCTGCTTAACCGTATCTGACAGATAACGACTGGTTCGGGCATGGGCGGCATTCCGGCAGAACGGACAGCGCATCATTTGTTATTCCTCTGAGCCTGCTTCTTTTCAGCCAGTTCTTTGCCAAGTTTCATACGGCGTGCCGGGCTTTTATAGAGTTCCATATCAACGCCGGTCAGCGCCGGGCGATGCAGGCCAAGCTGCGAAAGAACAGGCTCCTGCTCCATATTGAATGAGTAGAAACGGCTCTGCGTCAGCAAATGCACGCCCAGCTCCTGAATCAGCGTACTGCTGGCGTTCTCATCCCCTTTCATTTCCAGCTCACGCAGACGCAGGGAAAATGCCCGTACCAGAGCCGGACTGATATTTTCCATCACCGCAGACCAGGCATTATTTGCACAGACAGAAAATGCTTCCTGATGGGCGATGACATATTCCTTTCCGCTCCGGCAGGCATCGAGCATGGCACTGCTTTTATCCGTCTCCAGCTCACCAATCAGGGCGGTGAATTCTTCTGCCAGCTCACGACCGGCCACCCGCTGGCTGTGTTCGGCTTTGAGCTCCGGCGTCATTACCCCGCGCAACTGACGGAACCGGGTGCGCCAGTTCTGCTCTGCCTCGGCACTTTCATCAAGCGCGCTCTGACGCTCTTTCTCACTCCGGGTGATGGCCGCCCCGATATCGTTCAGCTTCAGCATGCTCTCAGTGTGGGCAGCTTTTGCCTGGCTGAATGATTGCAGTGCGTTGTCCATGCTGGCAGTTGCCTTCTGGCTGGCCTCGGCATTCACGGTTTTCATGATGTTTTCGAGCAGCGTCCGGGTCTTCTCGTCCTGCGTGCTGCCAAAGGTATTCATCATTGCCGTGAGGGTGTCTTTTTTCATCGTCTGGTTCTCTCTGTGTTTTCAACCTGACGTCATTCTGCCGCTCACTGCACAACAACTCGATTCATTGCAGTTGTGGCAAAGCTGACACAAACACCACCTGAAACCCGGCTTGCCAGAGAAAGGTCGCAGGAAACCCTGACTCACTGTTTGTTTTTTTAGTTATAACTATTCACCACTGTTCACCTTAAGAAAAAAGATAAGTAATACAGTAAATTAAAGGGTGAACAGTTGAGGGTATTACTGTTCACCGTCTGTTCACCACTGTTCACCTTTTTCGGATAAGAGATTTTTATCCTTAATCTTTTTTTAGATAACCAAAAAAATAATTAACCACTTTTACTTCTATTTCAATGTGTGAGGATGTGCCAGAACATGTTCAGGATGTGCGAGAACATTGCCAGCGTTAACCACTGTATAAAAATCAGGCTGTTGTGTGGTGGTGTACAAAAAAATGACTTGTTGCCCTGAGCAAAAATATTCACAAAATAGAGAGCTACCCGAAGCCGGACGGACACGACCGGCACTGTATGGACTTTATGAGGTAGCCCGATGCACACCGCTTTTTCTTCCCCGTCTTCTGCCCCAGTAGCCCCGTTGATGCCGGTATCTGACGCCGTTCAGGAGCGCTTTATCCGCCTGCCCGAAGTGATCCACTTGTGCGGCCTTTCTCGCTCGACGATTTATGACCTCATCAGCCGAGAGGCTTTCCCGAAGCAAATCTCGCTCGGAGGTAAAAACGTGGCGTGGGCGCAGTCTGAAATCACCGCATGGATGGCAGATCGCATTGCTGAACGTAACCGGGGCTATGACGCATGATGATGGCCGTTCAGCAAACAACCCCTTTTTCTGGCTTGCATCCGTTGTATGTTTCCTGGTACAGTTTTTTTGCTGTCGCAAAATCGGCAGCCGGAATTGGCGTTCCGCGAAACTCAATGGCGACACCAGACGCGCCATGCGTCTTTTTTTTCGTCGTAGCTCAGGCACACCCATTTTCCGGGCTGTGGTGTCTATTTGTGCACTACGGTTCCAGCAAGATAATGGTAGTCCGGGCGGGGCAGCCTTCGGGCTGGCCGGTATCCATTGAGGCCGGTTACGCCAACCCCGTTCGGGCTGCCACCAGTGAAATTGGCGTTTCCGGTGGTAGCAATAACCGTTACTCAATGGAGGCTGCCATCATGGCTACGACCCTCACCCCGTCACATCCGCAGTTTATCTTTGTGTTTGCCGCTGTTCGTCGTGCAGACCGTAAACCCCGTATCTGCATGCTCCGCACTATCGCCGGTAATGAACAGGCCGCACGCCTTTCCCTCGTTCGCGATTACGTTCTCTCGTTCGCTGGCCGCCTGCCGGTAGCGGAGGTGTGCGCATGAAACACACCACCATCACGATTCAGGAGCTCGAATGTCTGGAGCATCTGCGCAACGTCGGCCACTTCGTTAACAGCCTGATGCAGGAGCAGGACTGCTCCACGGTACGCCGCGACCCTGCGCAGCAGTCGCAGCTCACCTCTGTGATTTATCTCATGACCGCCCAGCTCGATAGCGTGGTCGGGCAGTGCAATCAGCGCTGGCTGACCGGGGAGGGCAACGTATGAAACAGCCGTTACCGCCCGTACTGCGTGCTGCTCTCTACCGCCGCGCCGTGGCCTGTGCATGGCTGATTGTGTGCGAACGTCAGCGCCGCTATCCCCATCTCACCCTCGACGCGCTGGAAAGCGCCATTGCCGCCGAGCTGGAGGGCTTTTACCTGCGCCAGCATGGCGAGGAAAAAGGCCGTCAGATTGCCTGCGCACTGCTGGAAGATTTGATGGAAGCCGGGCCGCTTAAGGCCGCCCCGTCACTGTCTTTTCTGGGGCTCGCCGTGATGGATGAACTCTGCGCCCGCCATATCACATCGCCTGTACTGCACTGAGGGAGAAAACAACGATGAAAATGAACGTAACGGACACCGTTAAACAGGCGTGCGGCCACTGGCCGCGCATTCTCCCGGCGCTGGGGGTGAAAGTGGTCAAAAACCGTCATCAGGCCTGCCCGGTGTGTGGCGGCTCAGACCGCTTCCGTTTTGATGATAAAGAGGGGCGCGGGACGTGGTTCTGTAACCAGTGCGGCGCAGGTGATGGCCTGAAACTGATAGAGAAGGTGTTCGGCGTATCGGCTTCAGAGGCAGCAGGAAAGGTCAGTGCCCTGACCGGCAACCTGCCGCCGGTTGCCCCGGAAGGGATTGCGGCCGCAGGGGCGGAAAACGATGCTGAACGCAAAGCGGCCGCCGCGATGGCCGTAAAACTCATGGAGAAAACCTGCACGGGCACCGGCAACGCCTACCTGACCCGCAAGGGCTTCCCCGATAATGAGTGTGTGATGCTGACGGCCACGCATAAAACCGGCGGTGTGACATACAGTGCCGGTGATTTGGTTGTTGCGCTGCATGACCATTCCGGCGCCCTGGTTAATCTTCAGCTTATCAATGCTGACGGTCTCAAACGAGCCCTGAAGGGCGGCGCAGTGAAAGGGGCATGCCATATCATCGAAGGGCAGAAACAGGCAGGAAAACGCCTGTGGATAGCAGAGGGCTATGCAACAGCACTCACCGTGCATCACCTGACTGGCGAAACCGTCATGGTGGCGCTGTCCTCCGTGAACCTTCTTTCTCTGGCGAGCCTTACCCGACAAAAGCACCCGGCGTGTCAGATTGTCCTCGCCGCCGACCGCGACCTCAGCGGTGACGGCCAGACCAAAGCCGCAGCCGCCGCACGAGCCTGTGAGGGGATTGTTGCCCTGCCGCCGGTATTTGGTGACTGGAATGATGCGTTTATGAAGCAGGGTGAGGACGCCACGCGCAAAGCTATCTATGGTGCCGTCCAGCCAGCCGCACAAAGTCCGTTCGACACCATGAGCGAGGCGGAATTTACCGCCATGAGCGCCAGCGAAAAAGCGATGCGGGTGCATGAGCATTACGGCGAATCGCTGGCCGTGGATGCGAACGGCCAGCTCCTTTCCCGCTACGAAAACGGCATCTGGAAAGTGATACCGTCCTCGGATTTCGCACGCGACGTGGCCGGGCTGTTCCAGCGCCTGCGCGCCCCGTTCTCGTCGGGGAGAATTGCCTCGGTGGTGGAGACGCTGAAACTGATTATTCCCCAGCAGGCCACCCCGGCGCGTCGGCTGATAGGTTTTCGTAACGGGGTGCTCGATACTCAAAGCGGGATATTCAGCCCACACAGCAAATCGCACTGGCTGCGCACGCTGTGCGATGTCGATTTTACTCCGCCTGTTGAGGGGGAAACGCTGGAAACCCATGCGCCGAATTTCTGGCGCTGGCTCGACCGCGCTGCCGGTGGCAGTGCTGATAAACGTGACGTTATACTCGCCGCGCTCTTTATGGTGCTGGCGAACCGCTACGACTGGCAGCTCTTTCTCGAAGTGACCGGGCCGGGTGGCAGCGGTAAAAGTGTCCTGGCTGAAATCGCAACCCTGCTCGCAGGAGAGGATAACGCCACCTCTGCCGATATCGACACACTGGAAGACCCGCGCAAGCGTGCATCTCTGATTGGCTTCTCACTGATACGCCTGCCTGACCAGGAAAAATGGAGCGGTGACGGCGCAGGGTTAAAAGCCATTACCGGCGGCGATGCGGTTTCGGTTGACCCGAAATACCAGAACCCTTATTCGACGCATATACCGGCTGTAATAATTGCCGTAAACAATAACCCGATGCGCTTCACCGACCGCAGCGGCGGTGTGTCCCGACGCCGGGTGATTATTCACTTCCCGGAGCAGATTGCGCCAGAAGAACGCGACCCGCAGCTTAAGGACAAAATTGCCTGCGAGTTGGCCGTTATTGTCCGACAGCTTATGCAGCAGTTCAGCGACCCGATGACCGCACGCGCACTGCTCCAGTCACAACAGAATTCTAACGAGGCGCTCAGCATCAAGCGCGACGCCGACCCGACGTTTGATTTTTGCGGCTATCTGGAGGCGCTGCCGCAAACCAGCGGAATGTTTATGGGGAATGCCAATATCATCCCGCGACAACCCCGTAACTATCTCTATCACGCCTATCTGGTCTATATGGAGGCTAACGGATACAGGAACGTACTCAGCCTGAAAATGTTCGGGCTGGGGCTGCCGATGATGCTGAAAGAGTACGGGATAAATTACGAGAAGCGACACACCAAACAGGGGACGCAGACCAATCTGACGCTCAGGGAGGACAGCAACGGCGACTGGCTGCCGAAGTGCGACGAACCCACAGCAACATAGCCAACCTCAGACCGGCAACAGCCGGTCTTTTTATATCTGACACTAATAAAAGGTGAACAATCCACTGTTCACTCTTCACCATCTATTCACCACCTAACAAACTGAAATAATTGAATAAAAACAGATGGTGAACAGTGTGAACAGTTATCAGCAAAAAAACTTTTTTTAAGTATGATGTTGCTATCTTCCTTCAAGGAAATGCACAAGCTATGTGTATGTCCTAACAAGGGCTCGAAATAATCCATAACATAGAAAAGGACGTTTTATGGAAACAGCGTTGCTTTCTGATAACCATGACAAAATCGTAAACATACTTAATGAAGCCAAAGATGTGGCGCTAAGGTATTACAAGCTAACCAGTAAACCCCTCGGTATAACTGGTGAAATAGCTGAATTTGAAGCAGCAACTATTCTCGGAATGTCACTGTGTACGGCACGCCAGACCGGGTATGACGCGATCGAAATTCTGAACGGGGAAGAGCATCGAGTTCAAATCAAAGGCCGCTATATGCCTGATCCAAAGAAAGTTTCTGCACGTGTTGGCGCTATAGATATTTCGAAACCCTTCGATTCGGTACTGCTGGTTTTACTGGATGAAAATTATGATGCTTTTGCAATGTATGAAGCACCACGAGATAAAATCGTCGCAGCCCTGGAAGCTCCGGGATCAAGAGCAAGAAACGAGCGTAATCAGTTAGGCATTGCAAAATTCAAGTCAATTAGTAGCCTCCGTTGGAGCAAGGTTGCTAAACCTGAGATTCTTTAATTGGTACACGTTTAGGTACACGATTGAAAGCTGAACACAAAAAAATCCTTTATATTTAATACATTGAGAAATTTATTCAGACTCCGCCAGCCCACCACTTTTTAGTTGTTTGAAGTACAATGAAGTCTACTAAGCCCGCACGGCACAAGCTCTGCGGGCTTTTTTACGTCTATTGTCGTCTAGTGAGAATTGCTGAGAACCACGAGTTATGGCACCTGAATCGCCACAGATAATCTAGACACTTCCGAGCCGCTGATAATATTGTTTTTCGTATTCAGTTGGTGGCATATGATCACTCGAACCATGCCGACGCTTACTGTTATAAAACATTTCGATGTAATCAAAAATATCACCGCGAGCTTCTTCTCGCGTTCCGTAGATCTTTTTCTTTATCCGTTCACGTTTCAGTAGCTGGAAAAAACTTTCTGCGACTGCGTTGTCATGACAGTTACCGCGACGGCTCATACTGCCCTCCAGCCCGTGTGATTTCAGGAACGACTGCCACTCATAGCTTGTGTACTGACTGCCTTGATCAGAATGAACCAGCACCTGCTTTTGAGGATTACGTCGCCACACGGCCATCAGAAGTGCATTCAGGACAATATCCTTTGTCATCCGGGGCTGCATTGACCAGCCAATAACTTTGCGCGAGAACAGGTCAACAACCACAGCCAGATACAGCCAGCCTTCGTGAGTCCGGATGTAGGTGATGTCCGTTACCCAACGCTCATCCGGTGCTTCCGGGTTGAACTGCCGCTGGAGCCTGTTGGGCGTCACGATGCTGGTTTCACCCTTACGTGCCCGTGGGCTACGGTACCCGACCTGAGCCCTTATCCCGGCACGCTTCATCAGTCGCCAGACACGGTTAACTCCGCACTGTTGTCCGGTATCCCGCAGGTCGAGGTGGATCTTGCGATAACCATAAACGCAACCCGACTCCAGCCAGAACTGCTTTATCAGCCCCGTCAGCCTCAGGTCAGCATGATGCCGCCGTGAATCCGGCTGCTGAAGCCAGGCGTAAAAACCACTCGGATGCACATCCAGCACCCGACAAAGCAGTCGGACAGGCCAGCAATAGGTGTTGTCACGGATAAAGGCGTACCTCAGTCGGACAGCTTTGCGAAGTACGCCGCGGCTTTTTTTAATATGTCCCGTTCGTCGGTAACCCGCTTCAGCTCTTTCTGGAGGCGTCGGATCTCAGCCTGAGCGTCTGACTGGACTTTATTGGTTGAGGAATCCGGGCCATATGCCTTTATCCAGGCATAAAGACTGTGGGTGGTGATACCGAGACGTGTTGCCACGCTGGAAACAGAATGGCCGCGATCAACAACCTGTTTTACCGCTTCAATTTTAAACTCTTCGGGATAACGCTTACCGCTCATGGGCACCTCTCTTTAAGTCATCTTAAATGACTCTGAGGTGTCTGTTAAACCCGTGGCGATTCAGATACGATTCAGGACGAAGCCAAACCCGAAGTCTTCTACTACCGGGTCTTTATCCGCACCAATCAGGATTATCTGGTGAACAAGGCAGGAAGGCACTTTTCGATTGTGCCCGGAATGATTGCGACTGTGGATATTAAGACCGGTGAGAAGTCGGTGCTCGACTATATGATCAAGCCGTTCAACCGCGCAAAAGAGGCGCTGAGAGAGCGGTAAGCAAAAATGTAAAAGGGCCTGAGAGTGGCCCTTTTAGTCAAGCAAATTCGCGCTCCAGAACATCAACAATGAGCTGATTCTTTGAAACGGCATGTTGTTTAGCTATCGCTGTTAAACGCGATCCCAGACGGCTTGAAACGCGCAATGTCAGACGCTCCAGATGCTCCTGACAGTAGGGTTCAATGCCCTCCTCTGCGCAATCCTTAAGATATTCTGTGAGTGAGATTTCACCCTGCTGGCGAAGGCCATCGATACTATTAGCGACAAAATCACAATAGCCGGAAACATTGAGAAATGTGCCCCGAAAAGCGCCAATTTCGGCCTCAAAATTTATTACCGCAGGCTGCTCCATAATCATCATGATATTACTGGTTTTAATCATAATTAACTCCTACCGACTCTTCGAACCATGCCTGTAAACCTTTTACCGCCCCTTTATCCATTACACTCCCCGGGTGCGGTTGATGCGTCAGCCAGAGTGAACCTGAAAGGACAAAACGACGTCTTGAACCATTGCCATTTTTGACTTTACCGCCGAGGTATTGGATGAGACTGACGACATCATCCCATTTGATGCCTGATTTAGGCGGCACAGTCATTACGTCATCAAACGTTTTACGATGTCTGGAATTGAGTTCACTGACTTGTATCATCCTGCATCCTGTTGACGTCCTGTCATGCACTCATTCTAGCTACCGCACCGGAGTGATGTCAACAAGTGACGTCACTCCGGTAGATCATTGGCTTATGGGTACAGACTGCAGGCAAAGGGGCAATGCCCGGTGAGTATCGACACTCATTCTATGTCCTTATGCACTGCATCAGCCCGCATACCTTAACCAGGCTCACTCTGTATCCTGTATTTCCTTACCACAGCCTGATGACATTTCTGGATATTTCTTAAAAAGAAAGTGTTTTAAATATATTCCTCATCAGGCAAGCTCACTTTATAAACAAAATATATTCGACAAATATTGGCCAATAAGAATTTAAACATCTCTATTGAAAATTGACTGAGGTCAATAATCCATGAGATATCATTTCTTAAGCCCTTCACACCCCTACCACACGGTGAATTTATTTTATTTTAAACCTTTCAAGATAATTAAGAATTGTCTCAACAATTTTATTTTTCTATAGGCTATAAACCCTTGCATGGGTTATGTAAACTTACGTAAAGAACCCCGCCGCGTCTGGCACTCAATGCTGAACCGCAACGTAAAAGTAATTTATCGCTGCGCTTAAGCGGAAGAGCGATGTAATACATCATCTTGCCGCAGTTTATTATAAAAACAACCGAAGCGATAATGTGTTAAAAAACTAAAACCCTTAGTGAAATATCTAAAAACATCGATTTGACTCCCGCCAAATAAAAACTAAATTTAATCCTGAACGACATATTGATACGAACACATCGTATCTTAACTGACATAAATGCAACATGTGAGGGTTGAAATATGGCAGATCAACGTGGTGGTTCAGGTAATTTCTCTCAAGACCGTGAAAAAGCGTCTGAAGCAGGGAAAAAAGGTGGTCAGCAAAGCGGCGGTAACTTTAAAAACGATCCGCAGCGCGCCTCTGAAGCTGGCAAAAAAGGAGGTCAGAATAGCCATGGTGGCGGACGGAAATCTGACAACTCCTAATTAGTTTTTCATCTTACTAGTGAAGTGAAAAATGAGAGAGCTGCGGGCTTGCGGGCTCGCAGTATTTTACTGTCATCAATAACGGAGCGATCTTATGAATATGAAATCTATGGAAGATGTTTTTATTCATCTGCTATCAGACACCTACAGCGCAGAAAAGCAGCTGACACGTGCGCTGGCGAAACTTGCTCGTGAGGCTTCAAGTGAAAAATTGAGCGCCGCCTTTAAAGCGCACCTTGAAGAGACGCAAGGACAGATCGAACGTATTGATCAGGTTGTTGAATCTGAACCAAACCTGAAAATCAAACGAATGAAGTGTGTTGCGATGGAAGGCTTAATTGAAGAAGCCAATGAGGTCATCGAAAGCACCGAGAAAAATGAAGTCCGCGACGCGGCGTTAATCGCTGCCGCGCAGAAAGTCGAACATTACGAAATTGCCAGCTACGGCACCCTGGCGACCCTCGCCGAACAGTTAGGTTATCGCAAGGCGGTAAAACTGTTGGCTGAAACGCTGGAAGAAGAGAAAGCGACAGATATTAAACTGACTGATTTGGCCGTAGGCAACATCAATCAGAAAGCCGGTAAATAATAACGTTGCAAACACACTGAGGAACAGACTATGAATCACGTAGAACATTACCATGACTGGCTACGCGATGCTCACGCGATGGAAAAGCAAGCCGAATCCATGCTCGAATCGATGGCCAGCCGCATAGACAACTATCCCGATGTACGCGCGCGTATTGAGCAGCACATCACCGAAACCAAACATCAAATTACTGTGCTGGAAGAGATCCTTGATCGCAATGATATCTCGCGCTCGCTGGTAAAAGATTCCATGAGTAAAATGGCAGCCCTGGGTCAGTCCATCGGCGGTATGTTCCCGTCAGATGAGATTGTTAAAGGCTCCATCAGCGGCTATGTTTTCGAGCAGTTCGAGATAGCCTGTTATACCTCTCTGCTGGCGGCAGCGAAGAAGGCTGGCGATACCGCGTCAGTGCCTGCGATTGAATCAATTCTTGCCGAAGAACAGCAAATGGCCGACTGGCTAATCCGTCATATCCCGGATACCACGGAACAGTTCCTCCTGCGCTCCGACGCCGATGGCGTGGAAGCGAAAAAATAAACCACAGGAGAGCCTATGTTTCGACACGTAAAACAACTGCAATATACCGTGCGCGTCGCCGAGCCCAATCCGGGCCTGGCGAACCTGCTGCTCGAACAGTTTGGCGGCCCTCAGGGTGAACTGGCTGCCGCCTGCCGTTACTTCACCCAGGGGCTGGGGGATGACGATCCAGGGCGTAAAGATATGCTGATGGATATCGCCACCGAAGAGCTCAGCCACCTGGAGATTATCGGGACGCTGGTTGGCATGCTTAATAAAGGCGCCAAAGGTGAACTGGCAGAAGGGACCGAAAGTGAAGCTGAACTCTATCGTTCGCTAACGGCGAACGGTAACGACAGCCACATCACCTCGCTTCTGTACGGAGGTGGTCCTCCGCTGACCAACTCCGCGGGCGTCCCCTGGACGGCGGCCTATATCGACACCATCGGTGAGGCGACGGCGGATCTGCGCTCCAACATCGCGGCAGAAGCGCGCGCGAAAATCATTTATGAGCGTCTGATTAACGTCACCGACGATCCGGGCGTGAAAGATGCGCTGGCTTTTCTGATGACCCGCGAAGCGGCACACCAGCTCTCCTTTGAGAAGGCGTTGCAGTCCATTCGCAATAATTTCCCACCGGGGAAATTGCCACCCATCGAGCAATACGCCAACACCTACTACAATATGTCTGAAGGTGGTGAAGTACGGGGCAGCTGGAACAGCGACAATAACTTTGAATACGTCGCTAATCCGCAGCCTGCTGTTGATGGGGGAGATGGCAGCGCGTCTGTGTCTCTGTCAAAAGAGCAAAGCGCCCTGCTTAAAGCGATGGCTAAACGTACTGAGTCGGATCCGAAAGCCGACCCTCTCACCGGCGCAGAACTGGGTGCCGGTAAGAAAAAAGCTTAACCCCTTCTACTATGCCATACCCAAATGCCCCGTCCCCACGGGGCATTCGTTGATGGGGAAGAGAACACATGTTTGAACTCGACGCATTTCATCTTGCCAGGCTGCAGTTTGCCTTTACTGTCTCGTTTCACATTATTTTTCCCGCCTTAACCATCGGCCTCGCCAGCTATCTTGTGGTGCTGGAAGGAATGTGGCTGCGCACCAAAAATGACGTCTGGCGATCGCTCTACCATTTCTGGCTCAAAATCTTCGCCGTCAACTTCGGTATGGGGGTGGTCTCGGGGCTAGTGATGGCCTATCAATTTGGCACCAACTGGAGCGGTTTTTCCCAGTTTGCCGGCAGCATCACCGGGCCGTTACTCACCTATGAGGTGCTCACCGCCTTCTTCCTCGAAGCTGGCTTCCTGGGCGTGATGCTCTTTGGCTGGAACAAGGTTGGGCCGGGGCTGCACTTCTTTGCCACCTGCATGGTGGCGCTGGGCACGCTGATGTCCACATTCTGGATCCTCGCTTCCAACAGCTGGATGCACACGCCACAGGGGTTCAGCATTGAAAATGGTCAGGTCATTCCGCAAGACTGGTTTGCCATTATCTTTAACCCGTCCTTCCCCTATCGTCTTATTCATATGTCCATCGCCGCCTTTTTGAGTAGCGCCCTGTTTGTGGGGGCCTCCGGGGCGTGGCATCTGCTGCGAGGCAACAACACCCCGGCGGTGCGCAAAATGTTCTCGATGGCGCTGTGGATGGCGTTACTGGTTGCCCCGGTTCAGGCGCTGGTCGGCGATATGCACGGCCTGAATACGCTGGAGCATCAGCCCGCGAAGATTGCCGCCATTGAAGGACACTGGGAAAATCCCCCCGGCGAAGCGACGCCACTGCTGCTCTTCGGCCTGCCCGATATGGAGGAAGAGCGGACTAAATATGGCCTCGAGATCCCGGCGCTGGGTAGCCTGATCCTGACGCACAGCCTGGATAAACAAGTTCCGGCGCTGAAGGATTTCCCGAAAGAGGATCGCCCCAACTCCACCATCGTCTTCTGGTCGTTCCGGGCCATGGTCGGTCTTGGCCTGCTGATGATTGCCCTGGGCCTCGGTAGCCTGTGGCTGCGCTACCGCAAGCGGCTGTACCAGTCCCGCCCCTTCCACTGGTTTGCGCTCTGCATGGGCCCCGCCGGTGTGCTGGCGGTACTGGCGGGCTGGATCACCACCGAGGTGGGCCGACAGCCGTGGGTCGTTTATGGCTACCTACGAACCGTCGATGCCGTGTCACTGCACAGCACGCTACAGATGAGCATCAGCCTGCTGGCCTTTATTGTTGTCTACTGCTCCGTCTTTGGCGTGGGTTTGCTCTACCTGATTCGCCTGATTAAAAAAGGGCCGCAGCCGACCGAAGCGCTGACGCTGCATACCGATGGCAGGCCGGCACGTCCGCTCTCTGCGGCGGAACCGGTACCGGAAGAGGAGAAACCCTGATGGGCGTCGATATTTCAGTAATCTGGGTTGCCATAATCGTATTCGCCACCCTGATGTACATCATTATGGACGGCTTCGACCTGGGGATTGGGATGCTCTTTTATTTCGAGCGCGATCCCCAGTCGCGAGACGTGATGGTAAACAGCGTCGCACCGGTATGGGATGGCAATGAAACCTGGCTGGTGTTAGGCGGCGCGGGATTGTTTGGCGCATTTCCGCTGGCCTATGCGGTGATTATTGACGCACTGACCATACCGCTCACCGCCATGCTGATTGGTCTTATTTTCCGCGGCGTGGCTTTTGAGTTTCGCTTCAAGGCCACCCCGTCACACCGTAAATTCTGGGACTACTCTTTTGCAGGCGGTTCGCTGCTGGCGACCTTTAGCCAGGGCATTGTGGTTGGGGCGATGATCAACGGCTTTGAGGTGGAGGGACGTCGTTTTGTTGGCTCCTCCCTCGACTGGTTAACGCCTTTTAACCTCTTCTGCGGGCTGGGTCTGATGGTGGCCTATTCCCTTCTGGGCACCACCTGGCTGGTCATGAAAAGCGAAGGGGCGTTACAAATCCATATGCGCCATCTTACACGCCGGGTGCTGCTGGCGCTGGTGGGAGTCATTGCCGTGGTGAGTATCTGGACGCCTCTCGGCTGGCAGTATGTCTCCGACCGCTGGTTCTCGCTGCCCAATTTCTTCTGGTTCTTGCCGGTCCCGCTGCTGGTAGGGATATTTAGCCTGTGGATATGGCGTCTCAGCCTGAACCCCAACAGCCACGTGATGCCCTTTATCTTAACGCTGGGGCTGATCTTCCTCGGCTTTAGTGGGCTGGGTATCAGCCTGTGGCCCAATCTCATTCCACCGAGTATTACCCTGTGGGATGCCGCGGCACCGCCATCAAGCCAGCTGTTTATGTTGGTGGGAACGCTGTTGATTATCCCGGTGATCCTCGTCTATACCGCCTGGAGCTACTACGTGTTTCGCGGCAAGATCTCCGGTAATGAAGGCTATCACTAAGCTGCGCCAGGGTGGGGGCGGCCTTCTTATCTCATCAGGGCTGAAAGGGTTAACGCGGGGTCTGGTTACGCCAGCCCCCGCGGCGTTAATTAACGCTTACGACCGGTAAACAGCCGGGCGACCAGCAGACCGGCGGCCACCGCCACCGTACCGACCAGCACCTTACCCGGTACGCCAGAGGTGATGGCCGTCGCCCGGGTATTCGCTTCTGAAGAGAAGCGGCCATGAACCTGATGCATACCGCTGACCGGCCCCGAGAGATAATCTTCCCGATCGGGCGCATTCAGCTCATTGGTCATCTGCCCCTCCCACGCCTTTTTCACCATCATGCGGTCAAGCAGACCGGGAAAGAGGAATTGGCCGACAATCGACTGCAATGTACTGCGCCCAACCCAGAGCTCACGTACCGGGCGTTGTACCACGTTGTAGATGGCCTCGGCGGCCACTTCCGGTTCATACACCGGGCCCAGCGGGCGCATAGAAAAGGCAAATTTATTCCGCGCCCATGCAAACTGCGGCGTATTGAGTCCAGGCAGCTGGACCATCGCCAGGTGGATATTGATCCTCTCGTGAATCAGCTCGGTCCGCACCGCGTCGGTAAAACCGCGAATGGCCGCTTTGGCACCGCAGTAGGCTGATTGCAGGGGAATGGAACGATAGGCCATCGCCGAGCCGACCTGAATAATCATCCCTGAATCACGGGGCGTCATCACCGCCAGCGCCGCCCGGGTGCCATTGACGTAACCCAGATAGGTGACGTCGGTGACCCGACGAAACTCGTCATCTTCCATGGCGCGAAACGGCGCCAGGACGCCACACATAGCGTTGTTGACCCACACATCAATACTGCCAAGATGCTGCTCCATCTCCTGCGCCGCCGTCATAATGGCCTGCGCATCCGCGACATCAGCATTCACCGTATGGCATTTCACGCCATGACGCGCCACCTCTTCACGTGCAACCGCAAGGCTGTGGTCATCGCGGGCAATGATCCCCACATTGAACCCCGCCCGGGCAAAACGCAGCGCCGTTGCCTTTCCTAACCCCGCCGTCGCGCCAGTAATTACCACAACACCCATCTTGCTCTCCTTAGTGCAGCTGCTTTTTCCAGTGCGGAATGCGCCGCAACAGTTCCGACAGTGCATAACGCACCGCTTTTTCGATAACGTCTTCACACTCGCCGGTAAAATGCTGCACCGCCGTACTCACCTCGCCGCGAAACCCCCAGGCAAACCAGACGGTGCCCGCGGGGGTGCCGTCATCACCGCCGTCGGGCCCGGCGTAGCCGCTAATGGCGATGCTTAAATCCGCTGCCGCCAGCTTTAACGCACCCTGTGCCATTTCACTCACCGTCTGTCCGCTTACGGCGGTGTACTTATCCAGCGTCGCTTTACTCACCCCCAGCACTTTATGTTTGGCGTCATCGCTAAAGGTGACCACGCCAGTGTCGAAGAAGGAGGCGGTATCCGCTTCGGCGCATAACGCCGACGCCAGATTGCCGCCCGTACAGGACTCTGCCGTGGTGAGATACCAGCCCAGGTCAGGTAAAACAGTCGCAACCTGCCGAGTGAGCTCCTTAAGTGTTTTCGCTTCGTTCCAGATATTTTCTGTCATGACGCACTCTCTTCAGGAATAATAGAAATATGACCATTACGTTCAAGGATGGCATATTTAATCTCTTTCAGTTCAGTAATTCCGTGGTTTTGGCGGGCGGAGACCAAAATATCGTCGCAGGAGACATCGACTTTCTTCAATTTGTCATTTTGCAATTCCCCGTGCGACACCAAAATAATTGGCGAGCCATCCAGCACCGATTCCGCGCCATGAATATATTTTTTCAGCACGCCAAAAAGCATATCGATCACCACCAGCGTAACAATGGTTAACATTGCTCCCGTGACGGAGAAATCATTCCCCAGCAGCGCCTGCTGGGTGGCTTCGCTGATAATTAACAGCAAGATGAGATCGAAGCTGGTCATTTGTAGCAGGGCGCGCCGCCCGGCAATTTTAAAGACCACCAGCAAGATCAAATAGATCGCCACCGCCCTCAGAATCATCTCCATTTCGGCCCCCTACGGATAGATAAACTGCCAGAAGCGAATGCCTGGCTCGTTATTAACGCTGACGGTGGTAACGGCTTTTCCTGGCTGGTCTGGCGTGGTGTAGAGCCAGACGGTAAAGGGCTGCTGGGGGGTGACTTCGTTATAGACCAGAACGATATCTGTCCCGTCACTACGCATTTCGTCAGGCTGCGGCCAGATATTTTCGGTTTCAAAATGGGTCATATAATCCTGCCCCAGCCGGAGGGTCAGGCGCTGGCTATTTTGCAGTTGCAGGGAAATTTTCACCTGTACCGGGGTTTGCAATCGACCAAAACGTTCGTAGTGCACCTGCAATATATTATTCGGGGATTTTTGTATCGTTTCGCTAAAATAGCCGTTGGAAAAAAAACCGGCCAGTGCGGCGACAACGATAATTAACAAAAAAATTAAACCGAAGCGGTGACACAGTGACTCAAACTGGAGCGCAAAGCGGTCCTCATCAACCCCGGGGAGGGGGGATGAAGTTTCTTTTACTTTCGTCATTTATCACCTCACCGTCTCGTTTATTAAAATTATGCAGCCAGATGATTTTTATAGATAATTTGGATTAAGACTGTTCTTGTTTGCAAAATAAAAAATAGCAACCAGGCTTAATAAGTCAAGCAAGGTAAACCAAGGAGGCAGTATGAAATTATCCGTCGCACCCTTATTATGTTGTTTTTTAATCCCGGCGGCCTGGGCCGATGATAATGGTGGACTGAAGAAAGATGCTGCTCCCCCGGCGCCCCACTCGCTGGATGAAGGCTATCGTGGCACAGAGGATGCCCGCATCATGACCGTCACGCAGGCCAAAGAGATGCACGATGGTGCCACTATCTCGCTGCGCGGGAATTTGATTGATGGCTCAGGCGGCGATAAATTTAAATTCCGCGATAAAACGGGCACCATTGATACCATTATTCCGCAAGCCGTATTTGATGGACGTACGGTAAAACCCGATCACATGATCAGTATTAACGGCAGTCTGGATAAGAAAATGAACCCGCCAGTGGTGCGTGTGGACCATATCCAGAAATAAGCCAAATTTCACTTAAGTCTTGCGCGGGTATTTCTCCCATACCCGCTAATTACTGTTGAATATATTCTTGCCGCCCTTTACCTACCAGATTTAAGGAGATTAAAACTCGGAATATTCCGGGCTTTAGGATTAATCCCTCTTTCATTCAACGCCCTTTCCTTAAACAATTTTACACAAATTCACATTGCATCCTTTTTTCTTACACGGCACGGATTTCCCATGATAGCCCGACACAGTCTCGCGTTGATAATAACGACAGCCACTGGCCTGTCTTTAATGCTCCCTGCCCATGCGGCAGACCCCGAAAACCAATTCATTATTCAGCAGCAACGTCAGAGAGCATTAGAACAACAATTAACGCCGCCGGTACCGGATGTTCGCCTGTCTGAGCCGTCGTCGGGCTTTGGCCGCATCGACTTTCCCATCGAAACGCCCTGCTTTGAGATTAAACGCGTAGCGCTAAGCGGCCAGGAGGCTCTGCCGCACTGGTTACCGCTGCAGCGCATCGCCAGTCAGGCGCAAGGTCGCTGTATTGGCGGCAAAGGGATAAACCTGCTGATGAGTACCCTGCAAAACCGCATTGTCGACCACGGCTGGATAACGACCCGCGTGCTCGCCCCTTCGCAGGATCTGAAAAGCGGCACCTTAAAACTTACGATCGTGCCGGGCTATGTGCGACACGTGAAACTCACTGACGAGAGCGACGACTACATCCAGCTTTACAGCGCCTTCCCGGCTCACGAAGGCAATCTGCTGGATCTGCGTGACATTGAGCAGGGGCTGGAAAATTTACAGCGCTTGCCGACGGTGGAAGCCAATATGGAGCTGCTGCCCGGGGAGAAGCCCGGCGAGAGCGATATTGTGATTACCCGTAAGCAGCGCAAAATGTGGCGTCTGGGCCTGTCGCTGGACGATGCCGGTACCGAAACCACCGGCCGCTACCAGGGCGGCGTGACCCTGTCGCTGGACAACCCCTTCTCCCTTAGCGACCTGCTCTATTTTTCTGCCAGTCACGATCTCAATGACAAGAGCGGCAAAGGCAGTAAAAACTACACCGCCCACTACTCGGTGCCTTTTGGCTACTGGATGCTGGGCGTAACCGGTAGCGACTATGACTACCACCAGACCGTGGCCGGGTTGAATGGCGATTACCGCTACAGCGGCAAAAGTAAAAATCTCAACGTGCAGCTCAGCCGCGTGCTGCACCGCAGCGGCTCACAAAAAACCACTTTCACATACGATGTGATGACCCGTGAAACCCGCAACTTTTTCGACGATACCGAAGTCGGCGTCCAGCGCCGCCAGACGGCGGCATGGCGCGTAGGGCTGGATCATCGCCATTACATCGGCCAGGCGACGCTGGATGCAGGCATCAGCTATCAACGCGGTACCCGCTGGTTTGGTGCCCAGCCAGCGCCGGAAGAGTTTTGGGGCGAGGCGACCGCCCTCAGCAAAATCACGCAGCTCAACGCTCAGCTCGATCTGCCCTTTGAGATAGGAACGCAAAACTTCCGCTACAACGTGCAGTATCTGCGCCAGATGAGCAACACCCCGCTGACGCCGCAGGATCAGTTCTCCATCGGTAACCGCTGGACCGTGCGCGGCTTCGACGGTGAGCGCACCCTGAGCGCCAGCCACGGCTGGTACGTGCGTAACGATCTGGCCTGGCGCACGCCGCTGCCGAATCAGGAACTCTATCTTGGCGCCGACTACGGCGAAGTGGGCGGTTACAGCGCAGATATTCCGGTTGGCCGCCATCTGGCGGGCGGCGTGGTCGGCCTGCGCGGGAGCGCGTTTAACACCGGTTACGATTTCTTCGCCGGTACGCCGTTCTCGAAGCCGGACGGCTTTGAAACCAGCGATCTCACGCTCGGCTTTAACCTCAACTGGAGTTGGTGATGCGCATCGGAAACCTGGAGATCAAAGCGCCGCTGATCCTCGGCGGGGAAGAGAGTGAAGCCGAAGTGCTGGGGGCCACCGTCTGGCTGTGGATGCACTCCCCGATGCACCGGGATGCCCCGCTGCATGCCCTGCCGACGTTGCTCTTACCCATTATCAAGCGCCGTCAGTATGTGCTGATCGCCGAAGGGGATCGGCCGGTTTTCTTCCTCAGTTGGGCGTGGCTGAACGAGGAGTCAGAGGCGCGCTATCTGACGCGCGCTTCCATTGAGATGCCGGAGGAGGACTGGGATAGCGGCGACCGAATCTGGTTTTGCGACTGGATCGCCCCCTTTGGGCACACCGCCGCGATGTCAGCCCTGATCCGCCGCGATATTTTCCCCGATCACGTCTTGCGCGCGCTTTATCACCGGGGCGCCGAGCGCGGCAAGCGCGTGATGACGTTCCACGGCGATCGCGTCAGCCGGGAACAAGCAAGAGTCTGGCAACAGCAACACCCGCTCGCCGTCAACCTGCCGGAAGCGTTTAAAGGAACGAACCATGAATAAGAACCTCTACCGAATTGTCTTTAACAAAGCGCGCGGCATGCTGATGGTGGTGGCGGATATCGCCCGCTCTGGCCGCGCCGGTTCGTCCCGCGCTTCCGGTATTGGTCATACCCATAGCCGACTGATTGGCAAAGTCAGTGCCATCAGCTTTGGGCTCTGGCTGGCGATGGGGGCGATTCAGCCTGCGCAGGCCAACATCGTGGCCAATACCGGCGCGCCAAAAAATCAACAGCCGACGGTGATTAACAGCGCCAACGGCACACCGCAGGTGAATATCCAGACGCCATCGAAAGCAGGCGTTTCACGCAACAGTTACACCCAGTTTGATGTGGATAAAAAAGGGGCCATCCTCAATAACTCCCACAAAAACGTGCAGACCAATCTGGGCGGCATGGTGGCGGGCAACCCATGGCTGGCGCGCGGCGAAGCCAAAGTGATCCTGAACGAGGTCAGCGCCCGCGATCCGAGCAAGCTGAACGGCATGATTGAGGTCGCCGGGCAAAAAGCGCAGGTGGTGATTGCCAACCCGGCGGGCATTACCTGTAGTGGCTGCGGCTTTATCAACGCCAACCGCGCTACCCTGACCACCGGTCAGGCGCAGATGAAAGATGGCAACCTCACCGGTTTCAAAGTGGATCGCGGTGAAGTGGTGGTCGAAGGGGCCGGGATGGACACCTCCGGCGCCGATTACACCGACATTATCGCCCGCTCGGTCAAGGTAAACGCCGGGCTGTGGGCCAGGGATCTGAAAGTGACTACCGGGCGTAACACGGTCAGCGCCGCGCATGACAAGATCGAAAAAGGGAGCGATGACCCCGCCACGCGCCCACAGCTGGCCGTGGATGTCGCCAGTCTGGGCGGCATGTACGCAGGCAAAATCCGCATGGTCGGCACCGAGCGCGGCGTGGGCGTGCGTAACGCCGGAGCGATAGGCGCGCAGGCAGGCAGCGTCACCCTCACTGCTGATGGTCGCATCGAGAACAGCGGCACCGTCCGTGCCAGCGACAACGTCAGCGTACAGACCGCTGGCGCGTTTACCAACACCGGCGTGCTGACGGCGGCGAACAACGTACAGGCGAAAGCCGGAAGCCTCACCAGCAGCAAAGAGAGCGTGCTGGCGGCCGGGGTGAAAAATAACGGCCAACTCGCGGATGCCGGAAACCTGACGCTTACGACCAGCGGACAGTTGACAGCCGCAGGGCAGACGCTGGCGGGCGGTGACCTGAGCGCCAGCGGCCAGGGGGTGGACATGCGCGGCAGCCAGACCCAGGGCAAGCGCGTCACCCTGAACGGCGGCGCAGGCGATGTGAAAACCGCCAGCGCGAAAGTGAGCGCCCGCGAGCTGAACGTGCGCACCAGCAAGTTGCTCGATAACCGTGACGGTACGCTCAGCGCCGACACCCTCAGGATCAGCGCGCATGATATCGCCAACCAGCGGGGGAAACTGATTCAGAGCGGTAGCGGCACCCTGGCGGTGGCGCTACCCGGCAGCATTGATAATCAGCAGGGGCAGATTGGTGCGGCGTCCGGCGTCAACCTGAAGGCAAGCAGCCTCAATAACACCGCAGGCCAGATTGTCGCGGCCGCCGGGAAAAACCGGCTTGAGGCTGGCGAGTTGAATAACCAGCAAGGCCTGATTTCTGCCACCACCGGCGACGGCGAGATCGTTAGCCAGCAGGCCATTAACAACCGTCAGGGGCGTATTGAGGCGGCGAAAACTCAGCGCATCGAGGCGACAGGGATAAATAACCAGCAGGGAGTGATGGTCGCCGACGACGCCTCCCTGGCCCTGAATGGCGGCACGCTGGATAACCAGGCGGGCTCCCTGCTCGCATTAGGGTCGCTGACCCTGTCGAGCGGTGCGCTGAATAACCAGGGCGGCTTCCTGGCCAGCGATGGCGACTTCACCCTGACGAGCGGTAATATCACCAACACGGAGGGCCAGATTGGGGCGAATCAACGCCTCAACGCGACCTTCACCACCCTGAGTAACGCCGGCGGCTCGGTCAAATCGGCGGGCGATATGAGCCTGAACGGTGGCCTGCTGGATAACAGCAGCGGGACCACCCTCTCCGGCGCCAGCCTCACCTTTACGGGCGACGCGCTTGATAACCGCAATGGCGGGCGTCTGATTGGCATGGCGGATAGCGAACTGCATACCGCGAGCCTCCAGAACGGAGGTGGACAGATCCAGAGCGTGGGCGATTTGCTGATCGATGGCGCACAGGGCATGGTGGATAACGCCTCTGGCCTGATCCGGGGCGGCAAAGCGGTCACGCTTAACGCCCTGAACTTCGTCAACCAGAACACGCTGGGTGACAACCAGGGGCTGGAGGGGCAGAACGTCACCCTCAATACCGGGGATCTCGACAACCAGAGCGGCATCATTCTGGCCAGCAATGACCTGCTGATTCGCAATAACGGCGTGTTGAATAACAGCGCCGGGGCCCTCTCCTCCTCCAACAGTCTGGAGGTGAGCGGCGCGGCGCTGAACCTGATGAATGGCGGCGGCACCCTGAAAGCTGGCAAAAACCTTAACGTCCAGGCGCAGTCGCTCGATGCCAGCGGCCAACTGTTGTCGCTGGGGGATATGACGCTTAGCAGCGCCAACGGCGTTAATAACAGCGGCGAGACGATTGCCAACGGCAACCTCACCTTTGCGACACCAGGCGATTTTATCAACAGCGGCAAGCTGATGGCGGGCAGCGCCCTGAACGTACAGAGCGCCGGGCTCACCAACCTTGCCAGCGGCGAAATCAACGCCGGCAGCAACACCCTCACCGCTACCGGTAGCGTAATCAACTACGGCCTGATTGACGGGATCCACACCCGCATTAACGCCGACACGCTGAACAATATCGGCACCGGGCGTATCTACGGCGATGCGGTAGACGTCAATGCCATCACCTTTAACAACCTGGCTGAAAATGGCACGGCGGCGACGCTGGCCGGGCGTGAGCGGGTGGATCTCGGCGTGCAGACGCTGAACAACGTTGCACATAGCCTGATTTACAGCGCGGGCTCGCTGCTGATTGGCGGTTCGCTGGATGCCAACGGCGCCGCCACCGGGCGCGCGGGCACCATTAACAACCACAGCGCAACCATTGAGTCTGCGGGCGATATGGCTATTGCGGCCTCGCAAATCAACAATATTAACGATCACTTCAGCACCGAAGTGGTACGGGTGTCGCAAGAAGATCGCACCGAGTATCAACACCGCGGCTCAACCACCCGCTGGGAGGCGGGCCAGGAGGGGGTTGAGGTGAATGATAGATCTGCCGATGGTCTGCGTAACCTCAGCACGCCAGACAAGCCCGGCGGCGGTCACGACAACTTTAATCAGTACAACTACACCCGCACCATCGACGAAACGCGCATTAAAGAGAGCGATCCGGCGAAGATCCTCGCCGGTGGTAATCTACAGCTCACCGGCGACAAGCTCTTTAACGACAAGAGCCAGGTCATTGCCGGCGGAACGCTGCTGATCGACCAGTTGGGCACCGTACAGAATGACGATGTAACGGGCGAACGCCACATCACCGATAACGGCACCGTTACCCACTACTATCGTATTCGTCATAAAGGTGACGATGAGCAAGGTCGTAGCAAGACCGCTTACACACCGCCGACCGAGATTCAAAGCATTGCCCTGAAGCCAGGCCAGCTGGTGAGCAACGGCAGCGTTGAGGGAAGCCAGCTTAGCATCACGCCGCTGGTGTTAACGGGCACGGATGTGGCCATCGGTCGGGCGAACGCCATCACCGTTTCACCGGGGCAACCCGTCACCCCACCGGCCGGGCAGCAGTTTGAAGTGACGCCCGCGGACGGCATTATCCGCATCATCGGGCCGAATACGACTCTGCCCGATAACAGCCTCTTTAACGTTAACCCTTCGGCGGACGTGCCGTATCTGGTCGAAACCGACCCGCGCTTCACCAACGAGCGCGAGTGGCTGGGCAGCGACTATATGCAGCGCGCCTTTACGCAGGATGGCGACACCACGCTGAAACGGCTGGGCGATGGTTATTACGAGCAGCGGCTGGTACGCGAGCAAGTGGTTGGCATTACCGGGCAGCGTTATCTGGACGGCTACAGCAACGATGAAGAGCAGTTCAAATCGCTGATGGACAAAGGCATCACCTTCGGCAAACAGTACGACCTGAAAATCGGCGTGGCGCTGACGCCGGAACAGATGGCGCTGCTCACCGGGGATATCGTCTGGCTGGTGAATACCCGCGTGAAGATGCCGGACGGGTCAATGGAGAACGTGCTGGTACCGCAGGTTTACGCCAAAGTGAAACCGGGCGATATCGACGGCTCCGGGGCGCTGATTGCCGGGAACAACGTGTCGATGAAGCTGAATGGCGACCTGTTTAACAGCGGAACCATTGCCGGGCGTAAAGTCCTGCAGCTGGATGCGAACAACATTACCAACCAGTCCGGCACCCTTCTGGGGAACGACGTTAGCCTGACGGCCCGCACCGATATCATCAACACCGGTGGCGCGATCGTGGGCGGAAACAGCGTGCTGGCGAGCGCCGGGCGTGACATCACCCTCACCTCGACCACGACCAGCGCCCAGAGCGAGAACGGCGAAAACAGCTTTGCCCGTACCAACATCAAGAGCGTTTCGGGTATTTATGTCCAGGGTGACGACGGCAAGCTTGCGCTGCAATCTGGCCGTGATATCACTCTGACCGGCGCGCAGGTCATTGCCAGCGGTGAGAATGGCAAAGCGCAGCTGGTTGCCGGACGTGATGTGAACCTGAATACGGTCACCACCGCCCGCAGCGACAACCTGATCTGGGATGCGGACAACAGTCTGAAACAGCGCAGCCAGGAGCAGACCGGGAGCATCGTCAACGGTACCGGGGGCGTCATCGTCTCGGCGGGTAATGACATCAACGCACGGGGCGCCAGCATGCGTTCTGACGGTGCGCTGACGCTGGCGGCGCAGCGCAATATCACGCTCGAAGGCGTGCTTAACGAAGATCAGCTCGACGAACGCCATAAAGTGGTGGGCGGCAATGGCTGGCTGTCGAAAACCACCACCAAAACCCGTGATACCGTAGATAACCAGAGCGTACAGGGCAGCGAACTGAGCGCCGGTTCAGTGAACATTGCCGCCGGTAACAACCTCACCGTGGCGGGCAGCGCCGTGGTAGGCACTGACGATGTGGCGCTGCGTGCTGGTAATGATCTGACGCTCACCAGCATGGGCGGGCGCCAGAACGAAACGCATCTTAAAGAAGAGAAAAAATCGGGGCTGATGTCCTCCGGCGGCATCGGCTTTACGGTGGGGTCGCGTAAAGAGACCGTTGATCAGGCCAGCCAGGCGCTGGCAGGCCAGGGGACGACGGTGGGTAGCCTGCAGGGTGATACGGTACTGATTGCCGGTAATGATTACCGCCAGACCGGAAGCACCGTCTCTTCGCCGAACGGCAACGTAGGGATTCAGGGCAAAAACGTCACCATCGAAGCGGCAGAAAATACTTATGCCTCCCAGTATAAACGCACGGTTGAACAGAAAGGCCTTACCCTCGCTGTTAACGTGCCGGTGGTGTCAGCCCTGCAGAGCGTGCTGAACGCCACGAAGACCGTTGGCCAAAGCAACGACGACCGTATCAATATGCTCGCCGCCGCGAATGCGGCCTGGGATAGCGCCCGCGCGGCCAGCACCATGATGAACGCAGCCCAGGGCGTGATGACAGACGGTGCGCAGGCGGTGGCGCAAAACGTCAGCGTCTCCTTAACCTATGGTCAGAGCAAGCAGACCAACACCGAAACCACGGACAGCACCTCCGCGCTGGCGAGTAAGGTCAATGCCGGCAATAAGGCGGTGGTCGTGGCCACCGGCGGCGAGCAGTCGGATATCAATATCATCGGTTCCGACGTTAGCGGTAAGCAGGGCACGACCCTGTTCGCCGACAACGACATCAATATCCTCGCCGCTGAGCAGCAACGACATAACCGTTCGGATAACACCTCCAGCGGCTGGAATGCCGGTATCGCGGTGAGCTACGGCCAGGGGGGCGCCTCCTTTGGTGTCACCGCGGGGGCCAACAAAGGGAAAGGTTATGGCAACGGCGATGAGGTCAGCTGGCGTAACAGCCACGTAGGGGATATGGACAGCCAGACCACCCTTATCAGCGGCGGCGATACCACCCTGCGCGGCGGACAGCTGCTGGGCAAAGGGGTGGATATCACGGCGCAAAACCTGAACATCGAAAGTCTGCAGGACACCATGACCTGGCGCGGCGAACAGAAAAACATGGGCGGCCAGGTGACCGTGGGCTATGGCTTCTCCGCCAGCGGCAACTATAGCCAGTCGAAAGTGAATGCCGATTACGCCTCGGTGCAGGAGCAGTCCGGTGTCTTTGCCGGCAGTGATGGCTACAACATCAACGTGAAAGATCATACCGACCTGGTCGGTGGGCTGATCACCTCCAGCGACAGTGCCGAACAGGCGGGTAAAAACCAGTTCAGCACCGGCACGCTAAGCTGGCGCGATATCAACAATCATTCAGATTATGAGGGCAACGGCTTTGGGATTGGCGGCTCAGTGAGCATGAATACCGATCTGGGGCTGGGGGATAACGCCGCGCCTCAAAGCGATAAAACCGTGACTGACAAAAACGGCAACACCCACCTGGCGGACGGTTACGCCTCGCTGGATAAGAACATCAGCTTCGGTCTGGGACATGACAGCGGCAGCGACAGCTCCGTCACCCGCAGCGGGATCAACACCAGCAATATCACTATCACCCGTCCGGATGAGCAGCAGCAGGCGGTTGAAGGGGTGAAAACCGATATCACCACCGAAACCGCGGCGGCGAATTCCGGCCGCCTGGAGAATAATTTCGATAAAGACGACGTCTTTAAAGAGCTGAATCTTCAGGTGAAAGTGACGAGTGAATTCCGCGACAATGCAAATCAGCAGATTAGCCGCTACATAGATGGTAAACAGGCCGCCGCACGGGCCGCGCTGAAGCAGGCAAAAGACTCCGGCGACGTTGAGAAACGGGAAGCCGCGTTGGCCGAAGTCTACAAACTGCAATATCAACGCCGCTTCCTGCAGACCCTGGTGGGTATTGTGGCCGGCTCGCCGGATGTTGCTATCACTCAGGGGACGCTGGCTCTGGCGGCCACCAAAATGCGCGAGGAGACCATCAACAACTCGTTCTTGTCGCCCCCTATTGAAGATAAAACCGGCGAGGTGCTGAGTAACGTTTCCGGCGACAGTAATGGGTTGTACGACGGGATCAAGGCCGGCGGCGTGCGCGTGAGTCTGGATATCTTCTGTAAGGATAACAATACCCGCTGTGCCGTTAATCCGGACGGTTCGCTTGCACTTAACGATAAGGGGCACTATTACTTCGCCGGTGACAACAAGTATCACAACTTTGAAGAGTTGCTCAATACTGAAAAGAACGAAGAGGCAAAAGGCTTGTACGGCCCGACGGGCGGATTCCAGGGGACGGGCGGCCTGATGGGACCTTTAACCTACAAACCGGGCACCTTCTTTGGCGATATGCTCGATTCGCTGGTTGAAGGCTATGCGGGGACGCACGATTATGTGGGAGGACAGTTGCCGGGCTTCTATGACAGCCAGGGGAATACCGGGCGCCATCGGCAGCCATTAACCAACCTGGCGGCAGACACCTGGACGATAGTGGCGATTCCGGTGGCGACGCCGTTTGCGATGAGCGAACTGGTTTCACCCGAGCTGCTTGATTTCATCTTTACGACGGCGCAATAGCGTGAGGCTTATATGTTGAAACATCTTACACCTGGTCTCGTGCTGTTACTGACGGGCTGCGTCGTGGCGGATATGGACTCGACGAACCATACCGCCGTCCCCTATGCCCAGACGTTCCAGAAACCGGCCACGCTGGGCCACACGGATCGGGTGCAGCGCAGAGCCGATCTCTATGCCTGCGGGGTAAAGAAAAGCGTGGATGTGGATAGCAAAACCTGGCTCAGAGCAGAGGTCTACCCGGGTGAAACTATTGATCAAATGGTAGCCCGGGTAGAAAAGGTCGAAAGCTGCATGAAAGGGAAAGGTTATGTAGTACTGGGCTTCGATGCGTGTGGCCCTTTAAAAGCGCCCACCGGGAAATGTAATTAACCGAACCCAAGGGCGCCCGGTTATTACGGGCCTTAAGGCAAATTACCTGAAAATAGGGACTCCCCTACTAATTAAGGGGGGCCCTATACCAGGAATAATCTGGTCTTTAAGATTATTCCCCATTTCATCCATTGCAAAAAAAACCAACAATTTTAGCCGCTTCAGTTGGCCTGAAATATCCCTGCTATTTTTAGCTGGATATATCCGGCATCACTAAAAAAATAGCAATAAGGATTACGGAAAATGAAAAAAATATCGCTGGCGGTATTCGTGGCGACGACTCTGGCAAGTGGCGCGGCTCTGGCAGATAACCAAACCGTTTCTGTCGGTTATGCGCAGAGTAAAGTCGAAGACTTTAAAAATATCCGCGGCGTAAACGTTCAGTATCGCTATGAGTGGGACTCTCCGGTCAGCCTGATGGGCTCATTCACCTATATGAGCGGCGACGAAGATGAACATTATTATCTGTTCTCTGACTCCGTAAAAAACCATATTGAAGCGAAATATTACTCTCTGCTGGTAGGCCCGGCTTACCGTATTAACGACTACGTATCTCTGTATGCGCTGGGCGGCGTGGCGCGTGTGAAAGCCGACGGTCATACCACCTGGGTTAACGGCGGTGATAATTACACCCAGCGCGATAGCATCTCTGAAAAATCGACCTCCTTCGCTTACGGCGCGGGCGTGCAGTTTAACCCAACGCCGGAGCTGGCGATTGGCGTGGGCTACGAAGGCACCAATGCAGACCTGGGCGACGACTACGGCATCAACGGCTGGAACCTGACCGTAGGTTACCGCTTCTAATTCGGTTCCCCCGCCTGGGCGGTGAGATGGGCAATAAATTGCGTCAGCTTCGGCAGCGGGCGTAAATCTTGCCGCCACAGCAGGTGAACCGGCCTGGGTGCCGGAGTAAACGACTCCAGCACCCTGATCAACTTACCGTTTTTAAGTTCCTCTTCCACCAGCACCTCTGGCTGTAGCAGTAGCCCGGCTCCGGCACACGCGGCCATCCGTAATCCATATCCGTCGTTACAGCGCAAAATGGCGTCACGCTTCCAGCGCACCTCCCCTTCCACACCCGGTAAGCGCCACTCGTTGCGGGCAGTCCAGACCGTGTGCGACAGGCAGAGATGATCCACCAGATCGGCCGGGGTTTGCGGTGTGCCATGACGCGCCAGATAGTCCGGCGCGGCGCAGATCACCATCCGGTAGGCGCAGAGGTATCGCGCCACCAGATCCTGCTGATGGATCTCGCCGATGCGGATCGCCAGGTCAATCCCCTCCTCCACCAGATCGACCAGCCGGTTGGTCAGATCCAGCTCTACCCGTACCTCTGGCCAGCTTTGCAGAAAAGTGGCCGCCAGCGGGGCAATAACGCAACCGCCAAACGAGGTGGGCGCACTGACCCGCAGCGTGCCCGCCGGCGCGGTGCGCAGGCGCTCGACGGCGCTCTCGGCGATGCCGAGTTGTTCAATGACGCGTTTCGCCTCGTCGTAATAAACCCGTCCGGCGTCGGTGAGACTCTGGCGGCGTGTGTTTCGCTCCAGCAGACGTGTACCGAGACGCGCTTCTAGCTGGGCAATGTATTTGCCCACCATTACCGCCGACATCTCCAGACGCGTTGCAGCGCCAATAAAACTGCCGCTCTCCACCACCGCGATAAAGGTCTCCATGCCGCGAAGCTTATCCATATTGCAAACCTCTGGTTAGTAATCATCTAACTTTAACCCAGTTTATCCGACTTTTTATTTATTAAAGAATGGAGACACACAACAAGAGGAGTCGGCTATGAAAATCGTGATTATTGGTGCCAGCGGTACGGTGGGTCGTGCGGTAACAGAGGCGTTAAGCGATCGCCATGAGGTGATTCGCGTGGGGCGCACGCAGGGGGATTATCAGGTGGATATCACTTCGCAGGAGAGCGTCCAGGCGCTGTTCGACACTATTGGTAAGGTGGATGCGATTGTCTCCGCCAGCGGTGGCGTGCACTTTGGTCCGCTCACCACCATGAAAGCGAGCGATTTCAATCAAGGCTTACAGGATAAGCTTCTCGGTCAGGTGCGCCTGGCGCTGACCGGCCAGCACTATCTGAATCAAGGGGGCTCCATTACGTTGATTAGCGGCATTATCGCCCACGAGCCTATTGCGCAGGGGGTGAATGCCACCACGGTTAATGCGGCGCTGGAGGGCTTTGTCCGCGCCGCCGCCTGCGAACTGCCGCACGGTATTCGTATTAACCTGATTAGCCCCACGGTGCTCACCGAATCCGCAGAGGCCTATGATGGCTTCTTCCCGGGGTTTGAAAGCGTGCCCGCCGCGAAGGTGGCGCAAGCCTATCGCCGCAGCGTAGAGGGGGTGCAAAGCGGACGGATCTATCAGGTGGGGTATTAATGAAGTCAGTGCGGCCGGTTGCCCTCACCCCGGCCCTCTCCCACAGGGAGAGGGGGACAGACGGTGCGGCCTGTTGCCCTCACCCCGGCCCTCTCCCACAGGGAGAGGGAGACAGACGGTGCGGCGTGTTGCCCTCACCCCAGCCCTCTCCCACAGGGAGAGGGGGACAGGCTGCCCCCTAACCCTCTCCCATAGGGAGAGATGCACTTCAGCCCACGGTGCCCCAGACGAGGTTGCCCTTGTGGAAGGTGGCGGTACGCGGCGAAATGCGCGCCACCGCTTCGGCGGAGCAGGAGGCATCCACCAGCACAAAGCTGGCCTCGTCCTGTGCTTTCGGCCATACCCGCTCGCCTTTATCATTCAGCGGCAGCACATTGCCAGTGGCGATAGCCAGTGCCCGGGAGAGCGTCTGCTCGTTGGGACGGATATAGAGCTGCGCGTAGAGGTTGGCTTTTTCCAGCATGTCCCCCAGGCCATACGGCGACCAGTGGTCAATCACGCTGTCGGTACCGGTCATAACAAACACGCCTTTATCCTGCAGCTGTTTCAGCGGCATATGCAGGGTACCGATGGGCACGGTAGAGGCAATGGTTATCTGCTGCGCTGCCATGCGCGTAGCAATAGCATCCACCTGTTTTTCATCCATCATCGCCAGCGCAAAGGCGTGGCTGATGGTCAGTTTGCCCTTCAGTTCCGGCGTTTTCTCCACGGTTTCTACCATGTAGTTCACCGCTGCAATGCCCGCAGGGCTGGTTTCATGCAGGTGAATATCCACCCCTTTGTCGTAATCGAGGGCTATCTGGAACATCAGATCGAGAGATTTTTCCATAGCGCCGTCCACGTTGGTGGGATCCAGCCCGCCCACGTAGTGCGCCCCGGCCTGCATCGCCTCTCGCATTAATGATTCCGATTTTGAAAACAATAAACCGTGCTGTGGGAAGGCCACGATCTCGCAATCAAACCCGGCACGTCGGCGCGCCAGGACCGCCTGCAGGTTTTCCAGATTCTTCAGGCCGGAGGTCGGTTCAATATTGCAATGGCTGCGGGCGACGGTGGAGCCTTTTGACTGGAGCAGATCGATGAGCTTTTCCGCACGTTCTTGCGTGTAAGGCTGCAGTTCTGGCAACATTTTTTGTTCCAGTCGGATCATGTCCTGGATGGTGGTCCCCGCCGGGCGATTCAGCGAACGCCACGGGCCGCCATAGAAGGTCTTGTCCAGATGAATGTGCATGTCGCGCATCGCGGGCAGCAACAATTTTCCGCCCGCATCGTAGTGCGGCAGGGCTGCATCCGCATGGCTTTTGTTATCGCGCAGTGCGGCTATGTTGCCGTCTTTGATCTCCAGCGTTTTTAGCTCGGTACGGGTACTGACAGCCACGTTATTGTCAAACTGGAAGCCCGCTTCCAGAAGGACGTTATCCAGATAGTAGTGGCTGGCGGTGATGTTCATGGGTTTGCCCGTCTCACAGGCGGGCGCGGCGGTATCAGCAGCATACGCGACGGAGCCGGTAGCCCCGAACAGGGCGCAGGCGGTGACCATTTTGCCGCTCTGGCTAATAAACTCACGGCGGCTTTTATTCTCATTCATTGTCTTTTTCCTTTTACTTACGCTTTCACGATGTGGGTACCGGTTTCGCCGCGCAGCGCCGCAGGCAGAGAATCCGGCGAGGTGATTACCACCCGTTTGCCACCCTGCTGCAGGAACGCCAGGCTGGCGACAATTTTGGGGAGCATACTGCCGGCCGGGAAATGGCCCTCTTCCATATAGCGCATCATCTGCGCCACGTTAACTCTCTCCAGCGCTTGCTGGTTGGGCTTGCCGAAATGTATGCAGACTTTCTCGACGCCGGTGGTAATCACCAGGACGTCGGCGTGGATCTCACGGGCCAGCAGCGCGGTGGAGAGATCTTTGTCGATCACCGCATCCACGCTCTGGTAATCCCCCTCCTCGGTGCGGATCACCGGGATACCGCCGCCGCCCGCGCCGATTACAACAAAGCCTTTTTGCGTCAGCGCCTTGATGGCATCGGCTTCCACAATACGCACCGGCTGGGGAGACGCCACCACCCGGCGATAGCCGCGGCCAGCATCCTCGACAAAATGCCAGTCGGGGTGCGCCTGCTGCAGTTCATCACGCTGGGATTCACTGAAGAACGCGCCAATCGGTTTAGTCGGATGCGTAAAGCCAGGATCGTTTTTATCCACTTCCACCTGCGTAACGACGGTGACCGCTTTTTGCTCGCCGCGCGCCGCCAGGCGGTTGTTCAGCGCCTGCTGGATGAGGTAGCCGATACCGCCCTGGGTGTCTGCCACGCAGTTGGCCAGCGGGGTGAGCGGCAGCCCTTCCCGCTCGTGGGCAATTTCAGCGCGCCGGAGATCCAGCCCCACCTGCGGGCCGTTACCGTGGGTGAGGACGATGTCATAGTCGGAGGCCAGCATCTCCAGCACCGACTCCGCCACCGCTTTTACCGCCTGGGCCTGATGTTCAATCGACTGGCTGGCGTTATCTTTGATAATGCTGTTGCCGCCGATGGCGACGACCATGAGTTGTTTCATTTGTTTTCCTTCGCAACGGTGCGGTATTTTCCCCTCACCCCTACCCTCTCCCCAAGGGGGCGAGGGAGTTCATGTCCCCTCTCCCCTTTGGGAGAGGGTTAGGGTGAGGGGTAATGTTTTAGGACTCAGAAACCGGTGCCGCCGCGCTTGCCGCTTCCCGGCTATCCAGCACATGCTTCACCACGAACATACCGCCCATCATCAGGTAGGCCGTAACGAACAGCAGCGAACTGCCTTCGGCGAAGCCGACCACCGGCGCGTGGATCACCCCGAATAGTGCCAGTAGCGCCCCACCCGCTGCCGCAACGGCGCCGCGCAAAGGTTTGTTGATGATGGCGAAGATAGCGATACAGCCCCAGAGCATACTGGCGAGCGGCGCGCCGCTGCCCAGATGGACTAAACCTTCGTAATAGATCCCTTTGCTGTGCAGCACGTCGGTGCCAATTTTCGCCGCGTTCGTCCCCGCCGCCCCCATCACGCTGTTCATCATGGTCAGCGCCCAGTTGGCGATCCACGGGAACAGGCAGATGAAGATCACGGGCACCTCCACTTTCGGCGTCTCCCTCACCACCTGGTTAGCGGTGACCACGCCAATAAAGACCAGAATCGGCACGATGGCGGTCATCGGAATGATAGCGAGCATAAAGGCCCCCAGCCCGAACAGCGGCACGATGAACATGGTCACGCCGGAGGCCAGGGTGTAGCCGATGCTGGCCCCCATCGCCTTCCAGCCCGCGTGGCCGACGTAGACCGTCACCGGGAAAGGGTTACCCATCAGACAGCCGAGCATCGACGCCAGGCCGTTGGCCAGCATCACTTTACGCGTCGGGTATTCATCTCCCGCCGCATGGGCGCTCTCGATGTTCTCCAGGTCAAAGATGTAGTTCGCCAGCCCCAGCGGCACGGCGGAGGCCAGATACGGCAGCACGTGCGGCAGGCCCTGCATAAAGCCGTCGATATGGACGGACGGCGGGTTAAAGCCGAACGACGACATCGAGGCCCTGATCGCCTCCGGGCTTTGCAGGCCGGAGATCCACGCCAGCACCGTACCGGCGATCAACAGCAGCAGGCCGGTCGGAATACGGGCAAAGATCGGCTTTTTGCCAAACCAGTTAATGAAGATCAGCAGTAGCACAATGAATGACACGGTCGGCGCTTCGAAGGCCTGCAGCATCGGGTTCATTGCCAGCAGCAGCAGACCCAGACCGGACAAGCACGACAGCAGCACGGTGCGCGGGATCATCCTGCGGATGGTCTCCCCGAGGAAGGAACCGCCCGCGAGGATCAGCGCCTCAACGAAGCACCACACCAGGCCAATCTGGATGGCGAAATCCGCGTCGCCGGTCTGCTGATAGACCGGCATCAGCACCAGAAAGGTCACGGTGAAGATCGACGGTGCGCTCGGGCCAGACGGTAGCGCGGTGACGTCGTTACGTCCGGTCTGGCGCGCCATCTGCAGGCCAAACCAGGTGTAGCAGACGCTCGCTACCAGTACCGCCAGCCCGAAGGCTGGCGCAATGCGTCCATAAACAATCTCCTTCGGGATGCCGACGACAAAAATGAGCAGCCCCATCATGGTCAGCAGATTGGTCAGGTTGTTGGTCATCAACCCGAAATATGCCGCCCAGTCACCTCTTTTCCACTCCAGTTTCATGCTTTTCATGGATGCTTACCTTATAGGATGTAGCGATCGCGGAAGGTCAACAGCGCCTTTTCAAAACAGCTAAACGGCGGGTGAACGATGCCCGCCCCAATCATGCCGATACCGGCGTCTTTGTGGGCAATGGCGGTATTGATCACCGGCAGAATGCCACTCCCCGCCACTTTGGTAATGTCGATGGCGGTCGGAATCCCCATAAACGACAGCAGCGGAATAGTGACGTTGGGGTTTTCCCCGAGGGTGATTTCGCGCATCTGGCGGGAGAAGTCGATCGCCTCCTCCACCGTGCCGCCCACCAGCGCCACAATCGCCGGCGCCGTGGCCATGGCGAAGCCGCCGATGCCGTAGGTTTCGGTGATGGCACTGTCGCCAATATCCAGTCCGGAATCTTCCGGCTTGTACCCGGCGAACATGGGGCCAATTACCTGCTGTGCCGGGCCAGTAAACCACTGCCCCGGCAGGCCAGAGATGCGCAGCCCGAACTCGTAGCCGTTACGCGCCATGGTGGTGACCACGGTGCTGTATTCAATACCGTGGGCGGCATCCATGGCGGCTTTACACATCGCCATCCACGTCGGGCCGGAGAAGTAGTCGCTGCTGGCGACAAACTCGAACACCTGCCGCTGCTGCTCAACCGGATAACCTGCCTGAATCAGCCCCGGCGTCAGGGCCTGAATCAGCAGCGTGGTGCCTGCGTTGTTGCGGTTGTGGCACTCGTCGCCCATATGCAGCGCCTGCGCCAGCATTAAGCGCAGGTCGATCTCACCGATAATGTTCATGGCATCGCGCAGCATCGGGCCGAGCACGTCGCGCATCCAGTTCAGGCGGTCGATCACGCTCTGGTCATTGGCCCCCATGCGCAGGATCTTCGCCATCTGCTCGCTGAGGTTGGTAAAGGCACGGTTGCCGTAGGTTTTGTTTTCCACAATGTGCATAAACATTGAGGCAGAGGTGACGCCCGCCATGGAGCCGACACAGTCGTGCTCATGGCACGGCGAGAAGGTGATCTCGCCGGAAGCCGCGACGCGCGCCGCGTCCTCAATATCTTTCGCCAGCCCCTCGAAGACCAGCGCCCCGGTCACCGCCCCCTTCATCGCACCGCACATGTTTTCCCAGGTCACAGGCGGGCCCGCATGAAGAATGGTGGTGCGGGTCATCCCCGGCACTACATTGATGGCCTGGTCGTAGCCCACCAGCACCGGATGAGATTGAATGATGCGCTCAAGGGCCACTTTATTGGCGGCAGCGATCTTCTCGGCCAACGGTTTATCCGCCAGTTGATCGAGCGCCTCCACCACCTGCATATTGCCCTGCCCCGGCGGCGTCCAGTCGAGCTGGGTCACGGGGATGTGCTGTTTTTTTAGATCGTCGCTAAACATCGCAATGCCAACGTTGATCACGTTCAGCGGCTGGTTGAATAAGGTGGTCATTATGCGTTCTCCCCTTTGCAGACAAATTCACGCGCCAGTAATCCGGTGTTGGTACTGCTGCTGGCCCAGATCACGCCCGCGTCCGTGAGTAACTGGCACTGCTGCGCCAGGTACTGCGGATCCTGATCGGTGCCCAGTACATAGCCCAGGATCGCCAGTGGGCGATGGTCGGCTTTGGCGATCGCCTGCGCCTCTTTGATGGCGTCGAGCATCACGCCGACCGGATCCTCATGCGCCCCAAAGCCGAGGACGAAGTCCATCACGATCACCCCTACCTCCGGATCGCGCGCTTCCTGCAGCAGGCGACTAATACGGTTGGTGGGATCGATCATCGGGTGGGGTTTGCCGTTGGTGAAGTCGTCGTCACCAAAGTCGAGGAAGGTGTGTGCCTGGCTGACATTAATGTCGCGCAGGCGTTTTGTCGTATCCGGCTGAATGTTGCTGTAGACGTCGTCAAATTTCTCCAGCGCGGCGAACATCGCTTCATCACACAGGGTGCCGCCGCAGAACAGGCCGCGAATGTATTTTTGCTGCGGCGTCAGGCGGGTGCGTACCTCTTCAATCAGCGGCCAGTTGAGCGGATGCAGATCCAGAGACTCTTTTTTAATACCCGTAAGCAGTACCGCTTTTAATGCCGCCTCTTTCGTGCCGCGGGCAAACTGCAGCCCATCTTCATCGGCCGGGGGATCGTTGCGCCCGAGGAAACAGACCACCACCGGCTTGCGGCAGGCGCGTGCGCGAGCCAGCACTTTTTCCGCCACCGCCGGGGCGGGCGGCTTGGAGATCAGCGCGATCGTCTGGGTACCCTCATCCGCCTCCAGCATGTCGATGGCATCGAGCATCATCAGGCCGCCAATTTTTTCGCTCAGATCGCGCCCGCCGGTGCCAATCAGCTGCGAGACGCCGCCGCCAAATTCGTGGATGCGCACGCTCAGCTCCTGGCTGCCGGTGCCGGAGGCGCCCACAATACCGATTGGCCCACGGCGTACCGCGTTGGCGAAGCAGAGCCCCGCGCCGTTGATGATGGCGGTGCCGCAGTCCGGCCCCATCATCAGCAGCCCTTTCTGGTGCGCCAGCTGCTTCAGCGCCAGCTCGTCGTCGAGCGACACATTGTCGGAAAAGAGCATTACGTTCAGGTCGTTTTCCAGGGCCTGCCGCGCTTCGCGGGCGGCAAAGGTGCCATTTACCGAGATCACGGCAAGGTTTGCTTCCGGACGGTGTTTTTTGGCGCTGGTTAGCGTCGCATAGCGCGCTTCGTGAGCGCCCGCGCTCTCTTTACGGACGAAGAGGGCTTCGATGGCGGCCAGGGTGTCGTCGTTGGCGGCATCGCCTTTAATGACAATCATCAGATCGCCGTTTTTGGCCGCCTCTAATTCCGGGGTCAGTAAGCCGAGATTGCGTAATACCCCTTTATTCATTTCAGTCGCCATGGCGACAAAGGCCTGCTCTACGCCCGGTAATTTATTGGCTTTTGTTGAAACCGACATTAACGAGACAGAGTCGAAATAACTGTTCTTTTTCACAACGATTTTGGTTGGCATGATTTCCTCCCGAATTCGGGCAAAAGGGTGGCCGCCATCCTGCCATTTGGCATGATGGTAAAAAGGGTTCTGTTATTTCAGGCCAGCCGGACAGCTGGCCGCGCTGAATTACGCGCCTGCGGCGATCAGCAGTTCGGCGATTTCGTTAAAGCCTTTTTCGCGCGCCAGTTCGAGCGGAGACTTACCGTATTTATCGGTCATGTGAGGGTTCGCGCCATGATCAAGCAGGAGTTTGACGATCTCTTGCTGTTTCGCCCCGCCATCGTTAAGCACGATGGCTTCCAGCAACGGCGTCCAGCCCACGAAATTAGTATGGTTAACGTTGATATCCGTTTTCGCCAGCAGCTCGCGCACAATCTCTACATGCCCTTTTTCGCTGGCCGGCGTAATGCCCACGCCGCCAAAGCGGGTGAGGCGATCCAGATCCGGGTTTGCGGGCAGTACGATTCGCAGCAGGGTTAAATCGTTAGTCAGGCAGCTAATTAAAAAGGGGTTGAAGCAGGTGTGATCCTGCTGGTCGATATTCGCACCGGCAGCAATTAAGAGTTCAACGCAGGGATAATGCTTATTCAGACTGGCAATGATAATGGCGGTGCGTTTTTGACGGTTAGTGGCATTGATATCTACCCCTTTCGCCAGACAGGCTTTAAGCCCCTCGGTATCACCTTGTTCAGCGGCAACGAGAAATTCCGTGACGAGTTCATTCGCAGACATATTCACACTCCTGGTTTTCCTTTCTGATGCGTTGAGAATAGCAACAGCGATCCCGGAAAAGAATCCGCTTAAAAAGCATTCATCGTAAGGAGAGTGATTATTAAATAGCGTTCAACAATCCGGTGATAATGTGCGTCTGTGCAATCTTTTTCTTATGTTTCCTGCCCTTTTCTGCCTTAAAACAGCATTCTGCTTATATCTCGTCAGCCCTTGCACTGCGGGGCTCGCAACAAATTCGCAGAAGTGTGATTTGCTTCAAATGAGTTGTAAGCGCAGTGTTAAATATTGTTCAAAACTGGTTGCCGCTAACGCGGTTTATAAATAGATTCAACCGATGCAAAAAGCCCGAAAGGTGAGAGATGAATTCTATTTTTACCGAAGAGAACTTACTGGCATTTACTACTGCCGCCCGTTTTAGCAGCTTCAGTAAGGCGGCAGATGAGCTGGGGGTGACGACATCTGCCATTAGCTACACCATCAAGCGAATGGAGACCGGGCTGGACGTAGTGCTGTTTGTGCGCAACACCCGCAGTATTGAACTGACGGAATCGGGCTTCTATTTCTACCGCAAAGCTACCGATCTGCTAAATGACTTTCACGCCATCAAGCGCAGTATCGACACTATCTCGCAGGGCATTGAAGCCCGGGTGCGGATCTGCATTAATCAGCTGCTGTATACCCCACGGCACACGGCTCGCCTTCTCCAGGTCTTGAAAAAGCAATTCCCCACGACGCAGATTACGGTCACGACTGAAGTCTACAACGGCGTCTGGGATTCGATTATTAATAATCAGGCCAATATCGCCATCGGCGCGCCGGACACCCTGCTCGACGGCGGTGGCATTGATTACACCGAAATCGGCGCGATTCGCTGGGTCTTTGCCATCGCCCCCACGCATCCGCTGGCCTTTGCCCCCGAGCCGCTTGCCGAAAGTCAGCTACGGCTCTATCCCAACATCATGGTGGAAGACACCGCCCATACCATCAACAAAAAAGTCGGCTGGCTGCTGCACGGACAGGAAGCCATTCTGGTTCCCGATTTCAATACCAAATGCCAGTGTCAGATTTTGGGTGAAGGGATTGGGTTTTTACCGGAATACATGGCGCGCGAAGCGGTAGGAGATGGCCTGTTGGTGACGCGGAAGATTAATAATCCGCGCCAGGACTCACGCATGCTGCTGGCCACGCAACATGCGGCCACCGGCCAGGTGACCCGCTGGATTAAAGAGCAGTTTAAGCCCCAGGGGGTGCTGACCGGGATTTATAACGATTTACTGTGGCGGGACTAGCTGCGGCTCTGCACCCAGAAGGCGTGAATCAGGCCCGGGATGTAACCCAGCAGCGTCAGCACGATGTTGATGATAAATGCCCAGCCGAAACCTTTGCCAAGCAACACGCCCAGCGGCGGTAACAGAATGGTGATAACAATACGCCAGAAACCCATAATTTCTCCATGCAAGCAATCAGGTCATTGTAAAAAAAGAGATTTATCTCTAAGCGTAGCGAGTTTACTGCGCATCGCCATTTTTGACGCCCGCTTTTACCCTCCTTTACCCTCTTTACACTGACTGAGGCTGGCCATTTAAAGCCAGATCAAAGGTTAGACTGTACCCCTGACGGCGGCTGGGCTAATGTTAGGGTCACGATAACAATGAGGAGGTAAGTATGTTTTCTGTCGGCGATCTTGTGCAACCGCGTATGGGCGGTCCAAAACTGAAAGTCTTAGAAGTGAATGAAGATCAGGTGGTTGTGGTGCAAGCCAGTAACGAAGCGGGCGAGCGCTTTACCGTAAAAGCGGCAGACCTGACGCCGTATCAGGAAGAAGGGGATTTCGGCGTCTGCTAAGCAGACGCTACCGGGCGGTGAGTGCCGCCCGGTGCGCACGAATTAGATCAGAAAATCATCCAGCGATTTACCGTTCGCCAGTGCGACGGAAATAGGCTTAGGCGTACGTCCCTGGCCGGTCCAGGTTTTTTCCTGACCATCGGCATCAGTAAAACGGTATTTTGGCGCACGAACTTTACGTTTTTTCGGCTGTGCTGCGCCAATAGCGGCTTCAGAGCCCAGCAGATCTTCGGCGGAAATACCGTCTGCTTTCATACGCTCCAGCAAAGCAGCTATTTTTTGCTGCTGTTCAGCACGCTGCTGCTCAGCTTCAAGCTGCTCAACACGCTTCTCTTCGATAACAATACGCAGCTTTTCCTGCATGTCTTCCAGTACCTCGAGAGAGAAATCACGAGCCATCGCGCGCAGCGTACGGATATTATTCAAATTCTGTAACAACGAAGTCATATAATATGAAGACCTTTTCTAATCGTTTAAATATCATTTACCGTCCGATAGTAATCTATTTGCTTTTGAACATCCAGATTATAGCGCACGAAATTATAATTAATGCCGCCTACCCTGCCGATAATAAAATATAGGCAGGGTATTTCGCCACCATTAGTCCTTTATTTGTCGACCTGGTTTATATCTTATTTATTAATGTTAAATATAGTAAACAGCACGACATGGAATATCTATTCAGATTATCTGCATAAAATACATTTCTTAAAGGCAGCATATCCTACTTATTATTCCACTTATCAGAAACAATCCACGCAGACGCCCCCTCCTGCATACCAGAAAAGCGTATCCCGTTTAATGGGGTCTACGCCAATTGTCAGCCCACAGCAAGCTAAAGATTATCTTATTGTTTTAAAAGAACAAAATAAGCAGCAGGAGACAAAATAACGACCAGGTTCAAAAATCGCCAATTTTAGAGAATTTTGTTGCCAAAAGCGTAACAAATAAAAATTAATCACTAATTGTGAGTTAACAGGCAGAGATATAATCTATACGCGAAAAATAATGCAACTTAAAGCACCGTGCAACATTGCTTTGACGTCTTCTTAGCCCTCTTTCCAAGGAGTTCTGACATGTTCTCTCGACAGTCTCGCCTGCGCCATGCGGTAGCAGACACCTTTGCGATGGTTGTCTACTGTTCGGTTGTGAACATGCTGATCGAGATCTTTCTCTCCGGGATGAGCTTTGAACAGTCGCTTTCTTCCAGGCTGGTGGCGGTGCCGGTCAATATACTTATTGCATGGCCTTACGGTTTTTACCGCGATGCCATTATGCGCTATGCGCGCCGCGTAAGCCCAACGGGCTGGATGAAAAATCTGGCAGATGTACTGGCCTATGTGACCTTTCAGTCGCCGGTGTATGTCGCTATTTTGCTCACGGTGGGCGCTGACTGGCACCAGATTGCTGCCGCTGTCAGTTCAAATATTGTGGTTTCAATGCTGATGGGTGCGGCTTACGGTTATTTTCTCGATTATTGCCGCCGCCTGTTCCGGGTCAGCCCGTATAGCCCGGTAAAAGCGCAGGATGCAGCGACTGGCTGATGCCAGTCGCGTTTTTATTGCGGTTCGCCGAACAGACCTGTCAGAAAACGTTCCAGCGCCATCCGGGAGCTGAACCCGTGCGGAATACCATAATGTTCATGCCTTTCCCCGCCTAGATAGAGGGGAAATTGCTGATACTGATCGCAGGTTTTTATCTCTGAGGCAGGTTCCGCATAAGACAAACTTTTGTCTTTAAGCGTTGGATGGATGATCAGCGCCGTGCGTCCCATACGCGCTTCCCGGTTTACATAGACATAATTTTCACCACGGCGATAGCCGTACGCTTTTTGCGTTACCGCATCCATAGTAAATCCGGCTTTTTCAAGAACGCGCGCAACCTCATCAGGTCGTAAATACATATTTAATCCTCATTATCTTTTCCTGCCCAGCAACCTTACCGTAATCAGCAATAGCAGTGCTTTCAGAAAATTCCATAAACGGCCAATTATGCCGTGACAGACTTCAGATATTAAAAAGCTGGACTAAACTCTTTAATACCGCAAATTCAAGGGAGGAATGTATGTTTAACAGATCAAACCGAAATGATGTGGATGACGGCGTTCAGGATATTCATAACGATGTCAGCAAATTAGCCGACACGCTGGAAGATGTTCTGAAGTCCTGGGGATCAGATGCGAAAGATGACGCAGATGTCGCCAGACGCAAAGCGAAAGCGTTACTGCGTGAAACCCGCGCCCGTATGCAGGGTCGCTCCCGGACCCAGCAAGCAGCGTGTGATGCGATGGGGTGTGCAACCACCTTTATCCGCGAAAAACCGCTATGTGCCGTCGGTACCGTGGCCGCTGTCGGGATCTTCGTCGGTGCGCTGCTGAGCCTGCGTAAATAGTCACGGATCCGGGCTATTACTCTGCCCCTGCTAACCTCCGTTAGCGGGGGTTTTCTTTTTTTGGCTGAAAAGCCGCTATACCACCCCCTCCCCCGCTGTGCTCATCAACAGAGGCCCATCAATCTAATTTTCCCATATCTTGTATGGTTGAAACTTTAGATAACTACATCTAGTATTCCTTTAAGCAACACAGACACTACTGCTCGCGATTTTTTCGCGGCGCCCTGTTATTCTAAATGGAAATACGAATCATGAGCATTACTATTTACACTCGTAACAACTGTGTGCAGTGCCTCGCAACGAAACGTGCGATGGAAAACCGCGGCGTGTCCTTCGAGATGGTGAATGTTGATCAGGTTCCGGATGCCGCCGAGACACTCCGCGCGCGCGGTTTTCGCCAGCTACCTGTGGTGATCGCCGGCGAGACCAGCTGGTCTGGCTTCCGCCCGGACATGATTAACCGTCTTCAGGCGCAGGCCGCCAGCGCATGAGCCTGCTTGTCTACTTCTCCAGCAGCTCGGAAAACACGCACCGCTTTATCACGCGTGTCGGGCTGCCGGCAATCCGTATCCCCCTCAACGAGCAGGAGCGCATTCAGGTAGACGAACCCTACATTCTGGTGGTGCCGAGCTATGGCGGCGGCGGCACCGCGGGGGCTGTACCCCGTCAGGCGATCCGCTTTCTTAACGATCCGCATAACCGGGCGCTGATCCGCGGGGTTATCGCGGCGGGCAATCGCAATTTTGGCGAGGCCTACTGTCGCGCCGCGGATGTTATCTCTCAAAAATGCGGCGTGCCGTATCTCTATCGCTTTGAACTGATGGGGACACAGCAGGACGTAGAGAATGTGCGTAAAGGAGTAAACGAATTTTGGCAACGACAACCGCAGAACGCGTAAACCAGGGAACGACCGACTACCACGCCCTGAATGCGATGCTTAACCTCTACGATCGTGAGGGGCGTATTCAGTTTGAGAAAGACCACCAGGCGGTGGACGCCTTTTTCACGCACCATGTGATCCCTAATAGCATGACCTTCGCCAGCGTAACGGCCCGACTCGACTACCTGGTGAGTGAAGGCTATTACGAAGAGCGCGTGCTGGCCCGCTACGATCCCCGCTTTCTGGTTTCGCTTTTCGAGCACGCTCACGCCAGCGGTTTTCGTTTCAAGACGTTCCTTGGCGCCTGGAAGTTTTACACCAGTTACACCCTGAAGACCTTCGATGGGAAACGCTATCTTGAGCGCTTTGAAGATCGGGTCGTGATGGTGGCGTTAACCCTTGCACAGGGGAATGAGACGCTGGCGCAACAACTCACAGAAGAGATGTTGTCCGGCCGCTTTCAACCGGCGACGCCCACGTTCCTGAACTGCGGAAAAGCGCAGCGTGGTGAGCTGGTCTCCTGCTTCCTGCTGCGTATTGAAGACAATATGGAGTCGATTGGCCGGGCCGTGAACTCCGCGTTACAGCTCTCTAAGCGCGGCGGCGGGGTCGCGTTTCTCCTCTCAAATCTGCGGGAATCGGGCGCACCTATCAAGCGCATTGAGAATCAGTCGTCCGGCGTTATTCCGGTCATGAAAATGCTGGAGGATGCGTTCTCTTATGCCAACCAACTGGGCGCCCGCCAGGGAGCGGGGGCGGTCTACCTGCATGCGCACCATCCGGATATTTTGCGCTTCCTGGATACCAAACGTGAAAATGCCGATGAAAAGATCCGTATCAAAACCCTCTCGCTGGGTGTGGTGATCCCGGATATCACCTTTAAACTTGCGAAAGAGAACGCGGAGATGGCCCTCTTTTCGCCTTACGATATCGAGCGCTTGTATGGCAAACCCTTTGGCGACGTGGCGATAAGCGAACTGTATGACGAGCTGATTGCTGACGATCGCATTCGCAAAAAATACATTAATGCCCGTGATTTCTTCCAGACGCTGGCCGAGATTCAGTTTGAGTCCGGTTATCCGTACATCATGTATGAAGACACGGTAAACCGCGCTAGCCCCATCGCCGGCCGCATTAATATGAGCAACCTGTGCTCCGAGATTTTGCAGGTTAACAGCGCCTCGACCTACGATGAAAATCTTGATTACGCCGATATCGGCAAGGATATCTCCTGTAATCTCGGGTCGCTGAACATCGCCCATACCATGGACTCCCCCAATTTTGGTCGCACGGTTGAGACTGCCGTGCGCGGCCTGACGGCGGTATCGGACATGAGCCATATCCGCAGCGTGCCGTCCATTGAGGCAGGCAATGCCGCCTCGCATGCCATTGGGCTTGGGCAGATGAATTTGCACGGCTATCTGGCGCGCGAAGGTATCGCCTACGGCAGCCCGGAGGGGCTGGATTTTACTAACCTCTATTTCTACACCATCACCTGGCATGCGCTGAACACCTCAATGATGCTGGCGCGCGAACGGGGTCAACGCTTTGCCGGGTTTGAGCAGTCACGCTACGCCAGCGGGGAATATTTCAGCCAGTATCTGGAAGGTGACTGGCAGCCGAAGACCGCCAAAGTGCGCGACCTGTTTGCTCGCGCCGGGATTGTGTTGCCGACCCGCGCAATGTGGCAGCAGCTGCGTAATGACGTGATGGAGTATGGGATCTATAACCAGAACCTGCAGGCCGTGCCGCCTACCGGCTCGATCTCCTATATCAACCACGCGACCTCCAGCATCCATCCGATTGTGTCGAAGGTGGAGATTCGCAAAGAGGGCAAAACCGGCCGCGTTTACTACCCTGCCCCCTTTATGACCAATGACAACCTGGCGCTGTATCAGGACGCGTATGAAATCGGCCCGGAAAAGATTATCGATACTTACGCCGAGGCGACCAGGCATGTGGATCAGGGGCTCTCGTTAACGCTCTTTTTCCCGGATAGCGCCACCACGCGCGATATTAATAGAGCGCAAATCTATGCCTGGAAGAAAGGGATCAAGACGCTGTACTACATTCGCCTGCGCCAGCTTGCGCTGGAAGGTACCGAAATTGAAGGTTGCGTGTCCTGCGCGCTGTAAGGAGAGAGGATGAAACTGTCACTGGTTCGCGCCATTAACTGGAACAAAATCGAGGACGATAAGGATCTGGAGGTCTGGAATCGCCTCACCAGTAACTTCTGGCTGCCTGAAAAGGTTCCGCTCTCCAATGATATTTCAGCCTGGCAAACCCTGACACAGGCCGAGCAGCAGCTGACCATTCGCGTTTTTACCGGGCTGACGCTGCTGGATACGATTCAGAACACCCTGGGCGCACCGGCGCTGATGGCAGATGCGCTCACCCCGCACGAAGAGGCGGTGATGTCGAATATCAGCTTTATGGAGGCGGTACATGCCCGCTCTTACAGCTCGATTTTCTCGACGCTTTGCCAGACCAAAGATGTCGACGCGGCCTATGCCTGGAGCGAAGAGAACGCCGCGTTGCAGCGGAAAGCCGAACTGATACTGCACCACTACCGCGCCGATGAACCGTTGAAAAAGAAAATCGCCAGCGTGTTTCTGGAATCTTTCCTCTTCTATTCCGGCTTCTGGCTGCCGATGTACTGGTCGAGTCGCGGCAAGTTGACCAACACCGCCGATCTGATTCGCCTGATCATTCGTGATGAAGCGGTGCATGGCTATTACATTGGCTATAAGTTCCAGAAAGGGCTGGAGAAAGTCAGCGACGCCAGGCGTGAAGAGTTACAAAGCTTTGCGCTGGATTTGTTGATGGATCTCTATGACAACGAACTGCAATACACTGAAAGCGTATATGCGGGAACGGGCTGGGAAGAAGAGGTGAAAGCGTTCCTCTGTTACAACGCCAATAAAGCGCTAATGAACCTCGGTTATGAGGCGCTCTTCCCCCCCGAAATGGCGGAAGTGAATCCGGCCATTCTGGCGGCGCTGTCACCCAACGCGGATGAAAACCATGACTTCTTTTCCGGGTCGGGTTCATCTTACGTTATGGGTAAAGCGGTGGAGACGGAAGATACAGACTGGGACTTTTAATCTGCGAATTAACGTTTATTAATTTAATATAAATCGCATTCTTTTCCCGCAAATATTTCCACACCTTCTACACTGTAATTTCTATGCCCTATTCACCTGAATCACTCTGATTCAGGTGAAATTCCGCTGGCAGCCGCAAAAAAATCAGAGAAATTCAACTCACGCTCAGCCCTTTATTCATGGGAAATAGCGCCGTTTCGCTGACCGCAAAATTCATACCACAAGCGAACCCAGGGTTGTCTCAGATTCTGAGTATGTTAGGGTAATGCCAGTTAACTATTTACCATGGTAATCATATCGACATAAGCAAATAACAGGACACTCTCTATTGCATGGCAATTAAATTAGAAGTGAAGAATCTTTATAAAGTATTTGGCGAGCATCCACAGCGTGCGTTCAAATATATCGAAAAAGGACTTTCGAAAGAGCAAATTCTGGAAAAAACAGGGCTATCGCTTGGCGTTAAAGACGCCAGTCTGGCCATTGAAGAAGGCGAGATTTTTGTCATCATGGGATTATCCGGTTCGGGTAAATCCACTATGGTTCGCCTTCTCAATCGCCTGATTGAACCCACCCGCGGACAGGTGCTGATTGATGGTGAAGATATTGCCAAAATATCTGATGCCGAGCTCCGCGAGGTGCGCAGAAAAAAGATTGCAATGGTCTTTCAGTCATTCGCCCTCATGCCGCATATGACGGTGCTGGATAATACCGCGTTTGGCATGGAATTAGCGGGCGTACCCGCACAAGAGCGCCAGGAAAAAGCGCTGGATGCGTTGCGTCAGGTTGGGCTGGAAAATTATTCGCATGCTTACCCGGATGAACTTTCCGGCGGGATGCGACAGCGTGTCGGATTAGCCCGTGCATTAGCCATTAATCCCGATATTTTATTAATGGACGAAGCCTTCTCAGCACTCGATCCCTTAATTCGTACCGAGATGCAGGATGAACTGGTAAAACTGCAGGCGAAACATCAGCGCACCATCGTGTTTATTTCCCACGATCTGGACGAAGCGATGCGTATTGGCGATCGTATTGCCATTATGCAGAACGGTGAAGTGGTACAGGTCGGCACCCCGGATGAAATACTGAATAATCCGGCCAATGATTATGTGCGCACCTTCTTCCGTGGCGTGGACATTAGCCAGGTCTTTAGCGCAAAAGATATTGCCCGTCGTACTCCAAACGGCATTATTCGCCGCACGCCAGGTTTTGGCCCGCGCTCGGCGTTGAAACTGCTGCAGGACGAAGATCGTGAATTCGGCTACGTCATTGAACGTGGTAATAAATTTGTAGGCGTTGTCTCCATCGACTCTTTGAAAACCGCCCTGGGCGACAATCAGGGAATCGATGCGGCGTTAATCGACTCTCCGCTCGCCGTGGATGCCGAAACGCCGCTCAGCGAGTTGCTCTCTCACGTTGGCCAGGCACCCTGCGCGGTACCGGTCATCGGTGAAGAACAACAGTACGTCGGCATCATCTCAAAACGCATGTTGCTGCAGGCTTTAGATCGCGAGGGGGCAAACAATGGCTGAACAAAACCCGTGGGGCACCACTGAAGCGGCGGATAGCGCTGCACAATCTGCGGACGCGTGGGGTTCATCCACACCCGCACCCACCGATGGCGGCGCGGCAGACTGGCTGAATAGCGCGCCAGCGCCGGCACCGGAACACTTTAATATTATGGATCCCTTCCATAAAACCCTGATCCCACTGGATAGCTGGGTGACCGAGGGGATCGACTGGGTAGTGACCCACTTCCGCCCCGTATTCCAGGGGATCCGCGTCCCGGTGGATTATATTCTGAATGGTTTCCAGCAGATGTTGCTGGGTATGCCCGCGCCGGTAGCTATCGTGCTGTTCTCGCTCATCGCCTGGCAGTTTGGCAGCGCGGGAATGGGGATTGCCACGCTGATATCCCTGATTGCCATTGGTGCCATCGGCGCCTGGTCGCAGGCGATGATCACCCTGGCGCTGGTGCTGACCGCCCTGCTCTTCTGCGTAGTGATTGGTTTGCCGATGGGGATTTGGCTGGCACGAAGTCCGCGAGCGGCAAAAATCATTCGCCCGCTGCTGGATGCCATGCAGACCACGCCAGCTTTCGTCTACCTGGTGCCCATCGTCATGCTGTTTGGTATCGGCAACGTGCCGGGTGTAGTGGTGACAATTATCTTCGCCCTGCCGCCAATTATCCGCCTGACCATACTGGGCATTAACCAGGTGCCAGCGGACCTGATCGAGGCCTCACGCTCCTTTGGCGCCAGCCCGCGTCAGATGCTGTTCAAGGTGCAGTTACCACTGGCGATGCCGACCATTATGGCCGGGGTTAACCAGACGCTGATGCTGGCGTTGTCGATGGTGGTTATCGCCTCGATGATTGCCGTTGGCGGCCTGGGCCAGATGGTACTCCGCGGCATTGGCCGTCTTGATATGGGACTGGCTACCGTGGGTGGCGTGGGCATTGTGATCCTCGCCATCATCCTTGATCGCCTGACTCAGGCAGTCGGCCGCGATTCACGCAGTCGCGGAAACCGTCGCTGGTACACCACCGGCCCGGTGGGTCTGCTGACTCGTCCATTCACGAAGTAATCCTGTTGTTGCCCGGCGGCATCTCTCTGCCGGGCCAGCAGCACCCCTCCAAAAACGAAGGAACAACGATGCGACATAACATTTTATTTGCCACAGCGTTTGCCACCCTTGTCTCTACCAGCGCATACGCCGCTGACCTGCCAGGCAAAGGCATTACCGTTCAACCGGTTCAGAGCACCATTTCGGAAGAGAGCTTCCAGACCCTTATCGTCAGCCGCGCGCTGGAAAAACTCGGCTACACCGTTAATAAGCCGAGCGAAGTGGATTACAACGTGGGCTACACCTCGATCGCCTCCGGTGATGCAACCTTTACCGCTGTAAACTGGCAGCCGCTGCATGATGATATGTATGCTGCTGCGGGCGGCGAGAAAAAATTCTACCGTGAAGGGACGTTTGTCACCGGTGCAGCGCAAGGTTACCTGATCGACAAAAAAACGGCGGATAAGTACCACATCACCAATATTGAACAGCTGAAAGATCCGAAGATCGCCAAACTGTTTGATACCAACGGTGATGGCAAAGCGGACATGATGGGCTGCTCACCGGGCTGGGGCTGCGAAGCGGTTATTAACCACCAGAACAAAGCCTTCGACCTGGAGAAAACCGTTGAGGTAAGCCACGGTAACTACTCTGCGATGATGGCCGATACCATCGCCCGCTTCAAAGAGGGCAAGCCTATCATCTATTACACCTGGACCCCGTACTGGGTCAGCGATGTGATGAAACCGGGTAAAGAGGTGGTGTGGCTGCAGGTACCGTTCTCCTCCCTGCCCGGCGAGCAGAAAGATATCGACACTAAACTGCCAAACGGTATGAACTATGGTTTCCCGGTGAATACCATGCACATCGTGGCTAACAAGGCCTGGGCTGAAAAGAACCCGGCTGCGGCGAAGCTGTTCTCGGTCATGAAGTTGCCGCTGGCAGACATCAATGCTCAGAATGCGATGATGCACGCAGGAAAATCCTCAGAAGCCGACGTTCAGGGCCATGTTGATGGCTGGATTAAAGCCCACCAGCAGCAGTTTGACGGCTGGGTGAAAGAGGCGCTGGCCGCGCAGAAGTAACTCCCCTCCCCCCACCCTCTCCCTCCGGGAGAGGGTATTTGAATTCCCTCACCCTCCTGGTCAGGGAAATTCAAAGCGCACAATCCATCACGTAACAATTCCCCAACATTCACATTCATCCGTTATTATGGTTTCCGAATCGATAATCACTTAACTAATGATTTCAGACCATAATGACCAAAACTTCTCAAGGACTTAGCCCGGCACTGATCTTACTGATGTCAGTCGCAACGGGTCTGGCTGTCGCCAGCAACTACTACGCGCAACCTCTGCTCGATACCATCGCCCGCGCCTTTAACCTTTCGGCGAGCTCTGCGGGTTTTATCGTGACCGCCGCCCAGCTCGGCTATGCCGCCGGCCTGCTGCTGCTGGTTCCACTTGGGGATATGTTTGAACGCCGCTCCCTGATCGTTTTCATGACCCTGCTCGCCGCAGGCGGAATGCTGATCACCGCCAGCAGCCAGTCGCTGAGCATGATGATCCTCGGCACCGCCCTGACCGGGTTATTCTCGGTCGTGGCGCAGATCCTCGTCCCGCTGGCCGCTACCCTCGCAGCCCCGGAAAAACGCGGCAAAGTGGTGGGTACCATCATGAGTGGCCTGCTGCTGGGCATTTTGCTGGCGCGTACCGTGGCGGGATTACTGGCCAGTCTCGGTGGCTGGCGCACGGTGTACTGGGTGGCAAGCGTATTAATGGTGATCATGGCCATCGCCCTCTGGCGCGGCTTGCCAAAAGTGAAGCAGGAAAACCATCTTAACTACTTCCAGCTTCTCGGCTCCGTATTCAGTCTGTTCACGCAGGATAAACTGCTGCGTACCCGCGCCCTGCTGGGCTGCTTCACCTTTGCAAATTTCAGTATTCTCTGGACCTCCATGGCCTTCCTGCTGGCCTCTCCCCCGTTCAACTATTCCGAAGGGGTAATTGGCCTGTTTGGTCTGGCAGGCGCGGCGGGAGCGCTGGGCGCGCGGCCTGCAGGTGGACTGGCAGACAAGGGCAAATCACACCTCACCACATCAGCCAGTTTGGTTCTGCTGCTGCTCTCCTGGTCAGCCATCTGGTATGGGCATCTCTCGGTACTGTCGCTGATTGTTGGCATTCTGGTGCTGGATCTCACCGTGCAGGGCGTGCACATCACCAACCAGACGGTCATCTATCGCGTGAAGCCGGATGCCCGTAACCGTCTGACCGCCGGATACATGACCAGCTACTTCATTGGCGGCGCGGCGGGGTCGCTGATCTCTGCCTCGGCGTGGCAACATGCGGGCTGGGCTGGGGTGTGCCTGGTGGGTAGCGTGATGGCACTTCTGAACCTGCTTGTCTGGTGGCGCGGTTATCATCGCCAGGAGGCAATTACTTAAGCTTTACATTGCTTTGGGGCTTCTCTGGGTGCAAGAAGCCCCGCAGTCTGTTAAGGTGGCGGAAACATTTATCCCTGAAATTTTAATGTGGGTGATATATTTACGAACCGCATGAATAACCAGCCCATCGCACCTTCTTCGACATTTCACGCTGTTTCAGATCACCCAATCCTCTTTTCTCTGGGCACCCGCCCGACCGTCTCTTTAAACACCGGGACACGGATTCACCCGGCACTTTATGGCAGTGACATAAGCTTTGCGGATTTTAACCGCACAAATAATTCATTTACATTATTTGTCACTGTCGTTACTATATCGGCTGTAATTAATGAGGTTATGCCCAAATGGATAGTTCGTTTACGCCCATTGAACAAATGCTTAAATTTCGCGCCAGTCGTCATGAGGATTTCCCGTATCAGGAGATTCTGCTGACCCGTCTCTGCATGCACATGCAGGGCAAATTGCTGGATAACCGCAATAAGATGCTGAAAGCTCAAGGGATTAACGAGACGTTATTTATGGCGTTGATTACGCTGGAGTCTCAGGAAAATCACAGTATTCAGCCTTCCGAACTGAGTTGCGCGCTGGGTTCATCCCGCACCAATGCAACCCGTATCGCTGATGAGCTGGAAAAACGCGGCTGGATCGAACGCCGTGAAAGCGACAACGATCGTCGTTGCCTGCATTTGCAATTGACCGACAAAGGTCACGCATTCCTGCGTGAGGTATTACCGCCTCAGCACAATTGTCTGCACCAACTCTGGTCTGCTCTTAGCGCCTCCGAGCGCGACCAGCTTGAGCACATCACTCGCAAGCTCCTCACCCGTCTGGATCAGATGGATGAAGACGGTGTCATTCTTGAGGCACTGCGCTAACGCGACGACTCGCTCGACAATCCAGATTTATAAGAAAACCGACAGGCCAGCACGTCATACTGCTGGCCTTTCTGATAACAGGTCGGCACAGCCGATGTGAAAATAAAAAGATCGTGGAGAACAACAATGAGCGCAAATGCGGAGAATACCCCCCCGCAGCAACCAGCCAGTAAGAAAGGCAAGCGTAAAAGTGCCCTTCTTCTGCTGACCTTGCTCTTTATTATTATTGCCGTGGCATATGGGATCTATTGGTTTTTAGTACTGCGTCATTTTGAGGAGACGGATGATGCGTACGTGGCAGGGAACCAGGTACAAATTATGGCGCAGGTGTCAGGCAGCGTGACGAAAGTCTGGGCTGACAACACCGACTTTGTGCAGAAAGGCGACGTGCTGGTCACGCTCGACCCGACCGATGCACAGCAGGCATTTGAAAAAGCGCAGACCGAGCTTGCCTCAAGCGTGCGTCAAACGCGCCAGCAGATGATTAACAGTAAGCAACTTCTGGCCAGCATTGAGGTGCAGAAAACTGCCCTGGCGCAGGCGCAGAGTGACTTCAAGCGTCGTGTTCCGCTTGGCACCGCCAACCTGATTGGCCGTGAAGAACTGCAGCACGCCCGTGATGCAGTGGCCAGCGCCCAGGCGCAGCTTGACGTCTCTATTCAGCAGTACAACGCCAATCAGGCGATGATACTGAATACCACGCTGGATCAACAGCCGGCGGTTAAACAGGCCGCCACGGAAGTGCGTAACGCCTGGCTGGCGCTTGAGCGTACCAAAATCGTCAGCCCAATGACCGGCTACGTTTCTCGTCGTTCCGTTCAACCCGGCGCGCAGATCAGCACCACAACACCGCTGATGGCCGTGGTTCCGGCGACGCACCTGTGGGTCGATGCCAACTTTAAAGAGACTCAGCTGGCGCATATGCGTATTGGCCAGACCGCGACCGTGGTGAGCGATATCTACGGCGACGAGGTGAAGTACACCGGTAAGGTGGTGGGTCTGGATATGGGGACCGGCAGTGCGTTCTCCTTGCTGCCTGCGCAGAATGCGACGGGCAACTGGATCAAAGTGGTTCAGCGTCTGCCGGTACGTATCGAGCTGGATGAGAAACAGCTGGCGGATCATCCCCTGCGTATTGGACTTTCGACCCTCGTGACCGTTGATACGACCGATCGTGACGGACATATGCTGGCAAACCAGGTACGCACTAACCCGGCGTATGAAAGTAATGCCCGTGAAATCAGCCTTGAGCCTGTGAACAAGCTGATTAATGACATCGTGAAGGCGAACGCCGGTTAATCCGAAGGTGAGCGTTATGCAGCAGCAAAAACCGCAAAAACCACTGGAGGGGGCGCAACTGGTCATTATGACCATTGCGCTGTCGCTGGCGACGTTCATGCAGGTGCTGGACTCCACCATTGCAAACGTGGCGATCCCCACCATCGCCGGCAACCTGGGCTCGTCGCTGAGCCAGGGAACCTGGGTCATCACCTCGTTCGGGGTAGCGAACGCTATCTCGATCCCCATTACTGGCTGGCTGGCAAAGCGCGTCGGTGAAGTGAAGCTGTTCCTCTGGTCCACCATCGCATTTGTGATTGCCTCCTGGGCCTGTGGGGTATCAAGCAGCCTGAATATGCTGATCTTCTTCCGCGTATTACAAGGGATTGTTGCCGGGCCGTTGATTCCGCTGTCGCAAAGTTTGCTCCTGAGCAACTATCCGCCAGCGAAGCGATCTGTTGCTCTGGCGCTGTGGTCAATGACGGTGATCGTTGCGCCGATTTGCGGCCCTATCCTCGGCGGCTTTATCAGTGATAACTACCACTGGGGCTGGATCTTCTTCATCAACGTCCCGATCGGCGCCATTGTGGTGCTGTTAACGTTACAGTCACTGCGCGGTCGGGAAACCCGTACTGAACAGCGGCGTATTGATGGCGTGGGGCTGGCGTTACTGGTACTGGGTATTGGTAGTCTGCAAATCATGCTCGACCGCGGTAAAGAGCTGGACTGGTTTGCCTCTCAGGAGATCATCGTCCTGACCGTGGTGGCGGTGGTGGCGTTAAGCTTCCTGATTGTCTGGGAGTTGACCGATGAAAACCCGATAGTCGACTTATCGCTATTCAAATCGCGAAACTTTACCATCGGCTGCTTATGTATCAGCCTGGCCTATATGCTCTACTTCGGCGCGATCGTTCTGTTGCCGCAGCTACTACAGGAAGTGTACGGCTACACGGCCACCTGGGCAGGCCTGGCCTCGGCGCCCGTTGGGGTCATTCCGGTGCTGTTATCGCCAATTATTGGTCGCTTTGCCCATAAGCTGGATATGCGTCGGCTTGTGACGTTCAGCTTTATTATGTACGCGGTCTGTTTCTACTGGCGTGCGTATACCTTCGAACCAGGAATGGACTTTGGTGCCTCTGCGTGGCCACAGTTTATTCAGGGCTTCGCGGTTGCGTGCTTCTTCATGCCACTGACTACCATTACGCTCTCCGGCTTGCCGCCCGAGCGCCTGGCTGCGGCATCAAGCTTGTCGAACTTCACCCGTACGCTGGCTGGCTCCATTGGTACGTCGATTACGACCACTCTATGGACTAACCGGGAATCGATGCACCATGCGCAGCTTACCGAATCGGTGAACCCGTATAACCCGAACGCGCAAGAGATGTATAGTCAGCTGCAGGGTATGGGGATGACCGATCAGCAGGCCTCCGGCTGGATTGCCCAGCAAATTACCAACCAGGGACTGATTATTTCGGCTAACGAGATTTTCTGGATGTCTGCGGGGGTATTTATTGTCTTGCTGGGGCTGGTATGGTTTGCGAAGCCGCCGTTTGGTGCAGGCGGTGGTGGCGGAGGCGCCCACTAAGCGCGTCATCAAAACAAAAACGGATCTGCATGCAGATCCGTTTTTTTATGCCTATTTAATGCCGATGATCTTCACCGTAATGATGGAGACCGTGCCCGGCGGTACAAGCCCTGGCACGCCCTGTTCACCGTAAGCCTGCTTAGCGGGGATTATGATTTTGGCTTCACCGCCGAGACCAAGTCTGGTGGCCACCAACCGGAACAGCGGTGGCAGGTCTTGCACGCGGCTGGCGCGCACCTCTTTACTAGACATCACTTTACCCGTGCCCAGTACTTCATCAAGCTCGGTAATAATATTGCTCTGCCCATTAACCAGTGGTGCTTCACCCTGCTTGATGACACGGTAAATCGAACCATCTGCCGTTTTTACAGCGCCTTTTTCTTTTGCCGCCTTGCTGAGGATCGCTTTACTCTGTTTTTCGTTTTCAGAGAGCGTAGACGCCAGCTGTTTCTGCTGCTGTTTATCCAGCGTGGTCAGTTCTTTCGTGATCTTCGCCACCGGGAGTTGCAGCTGGTTGTTTACCTTATCGTTGAATCCCTGGGTGAATGCTTTCAGATCGAACTTCTTGCCCAGATCGGTCATTTTTATTTTTTCACGATCGGCGGCCTGACCATACCAACTGCCAATGGCATAGCTGGTTTGGGTATCTTTTGCTGCACTGGTATCAACTTTAACGCGCGGCTGTCCGCTAACAGGCTTCGTCTCTTTCGCTGCCTTTTCGCTGGCTGCCTGTTCCGTCTTCAGCTTCTCATTAAGGTTCGTCAGTTCGGTAAGAGAAGCGGCCTGCGCTTTCAATTTCTCATTCAGCGCAGCATTTTCTTTGTTAACAGACTCCAGCTTCTTACTCAGTTCGGCAGCCGCCTTGTCGTTGCCGACCACATTTTTTTGTACGGATATCAGCGACTCCTGAGAAGCGATGACCCGCTTCGCATCTTCCAGCTGGCTGAGCGTGATGTCAGATTTCAGCTGCATGTTTTTCAATGCGGTCTCCTGCTCCGCCAGCTTCGCGGCAACAGTTTGCTTCTGCGTGGTGAGGCCGGAAAGCTGTTGTTCACCCGCCTGTAGCTTCGCTTTTAGCTCTTCAACCTGTCTGGAAAGATGGGCTGAGAGCGTATTCGCGCTCGCCAGCTTTTGAGCCAGCTCGCTGCTTTTTTGATCCGCAGTGAGACGGGTGGCTTTAAGCGCGGCCAGCTCATCTTCCAGCGTTTTTTTCTGCGCTTTAAGATCGTTCAGTGTTTTATTAAGCGCTTCGCCCTGAGTGGTAAAGGTCGTTTCAGTCGTCTGCTTTTGCGCTTTCAGGTCGGCAAGCTGCTTTTCCAGCAGCTGCGATTTTGCTTTTAACGCTTTTGCCTCTTCATCCATTTGCGTGGCGCGCGCCGTCGCACTGGCTAACTGCTGTGTCAGCTGCAAGCTCTGCTGCTCTTTGCTGCCAGTGGTATTTTTCAGTGCAGCAAGCTGCTCATCGAGCGTTTTTTTCTGCAGCTTAAGCTCGGCGAGCTCTTTGAGCATGGAGGCACTTCTGGCTGCCATCTCGCTTTCAGCACTTTGCTTCTGGGTTTTGAGCGTAGAAAGTTCCTTTTCCATCTGCTGAGACCGGGCTTTCAGCCCTTCTGACTCTTTAGCCAACTGCGTCGTTTTTGCTGTCGCGCTGGCTAGCTGTTCCACTAGCTGAACATTTTTTTGCTGCGAACCGCTGCTGCTGTTTTTCAGGGCGGTGAGCTGATCGTCCAGCGATTTTTTCTGCGCTTTGAGGTCACTGAGCTGTCCCTCAAGCGTCGTAATTTGTGACTTGAGTTCAGCAAGTTCTTTAGTCTGAGCCCTGTCTTTGGTGGTCAGCGCAGTTTCTGCACTCTGCTTCTGCGCCTTCAGTTCGGTCAGCTGCTTTTCCAGCATCTGCACTTTTGACTTCAGGGTGGCAGACTCCTCCATGGTACGCGCAACGCGCGCTTTTTCTGCAGCAAACTGTTCTGCCAGTTGCGCACTTTTCTGGTCCTTATTGCCACTGGCGCTGACCAGCGCGGCGAGTTGATCGTCTACATTTTTTTTCTGGAGCTTGAGATCGGCAAGATCTTTGATCAACGTCGTGGTCCGGGTCGCCAGCTCATTATCCGCGGCCTGTTTCGCTATTTTGAGCTCAGAAAGTTGCTTTTCCAGAAGCGTCACTTTTGATTTCAGGGCTGCGGACTCTTCAGTCGTCTTTGCAGCACGCGTTTTTTCTGCGGCTAACTGCTCTGCCAGCTCTGTGTTTTTTTTCTGCGAACCAGTACTGGCCGTATTCAGAGCGATAAGGCGTGCATCCAGCGCCTCTTTCTGAAGTTTGAGTTCGGCAAGCTCTTTGACAAGGGCCGTGCTTTTGGTCGCCAGTTCGCTATCCGCAGCCTGTTTGCCTTTTTTCAGTTCGGCGAGCTGTTTTTCCAGAAGCTGTACTTTTGACTTCAGGGCGTCAGACGCTTCGGCCATTTGGGTGGAACGCGCTTTCTCAGCGGCTAACTGCTCTACCAACGCTGCGCTTTTTTTCTGTGCGCCACTGCTGTCAGTTTTCAGGGCCGCAAGTTGACCGTCCAGCGCTTCTTTCTGAAGCTTAAGGTCACTGAGTTCTTTAATCAGGGCCGTGCTTTTGGTCGCCAGCTCGGTATCCGTAGCTTGCTTCTGTACTTTCAGTTCTGAAAGCTGCTGTTCCTGACGCTGCAATTTTGCCTTCAGCGCGGCTGACTCTTCAGACGTGCGAGTCACGCGCGCTTTCTCAGCGGCAAGCTGTTCTGCCAGCTCTGCGCTCTTCTGCTGCGTGTTGCCACTGGCGGCTTTAAGAGAGGCGTACTGCTCTTCCAGAGTCTTGTTCTGGCTTTTCAGTTCGGTGAGTGCTTTGTTTAACGCAACGCTCTGGGCCAGAGCAGCTGCCAGCTGTTCTGATTGCTGGGTGTTCTTTTGCGCTGTTTCGCCGCTGCGCGTCTCCAGACCAGAGAGTTTTGCTTCCAGCGCCTGTTTCTGCTCACGAAGGGCGATTAGCTCTTTATTCAGCGCATCGCTTTTTGCGTTTGCCTGGTTAAGCTGTTCAGTAAGTTGCTGGTTCTTTTGTTTATCTCGTGAAGCGCTATTTGGAAGCGTGGCTGCAAGACTGTCCAGGGCTAACTGTTGTGCATTACCCGCCGGCTGCTGCTTCAGCTTTGTAAGTGACTGCTCATGCGCCTGCACACGTTTTTTTTCATTAGCCAGCGCCTGTTCCAGAGTCAATTTTTCACGCTCAATCTCCTGGAGGGAGTGGCCTAATCCTGTGATGGTGGCGTTCGCTTTACGGAGTTCTTCGGTCAGCCCGGCCACTTTTTTACGCCAGGTTGAACTGTCTTGCGAAGCCACAGGCAACGGCTTTGCCTGTGGCTTCGCTGGACGAGGGGCGGTTTTTATCGGCGGGGATTCAGGAACTGCAGCCGAGCTCTCAGTAGAACTAAAAGGGCTCGTGGGATCGTTGCCGATGATTTTTTCGTTACTTAACTGTTCGAGCAGGTCGGTATTAGCTGAATAACTACTCCCACTGGATAAAAGCAATCCACAATAAAGAGTAGCAGTCACGTATTTTTTCATAGATTATTCATTTCGTTCGCGCGTTTCATCATATTGGAATAAACGCTGTTTTTTATTCTGACGCAAACTAACGAGACCTTCTTATTAATTTCCGTCAGCATAACTTCTGAGGCATTGGCATCAACCAGAGATTTGTTTGTTTCATAAATTCTGTAGTTTTTGTTAGTGTTTTCGAACTGTTTACGGTAGCCTTCATAAGCCGCAGGATCCAGCTTCTGGAGCGCGGAGAACTCCTGGTAGCACTGCACCTCCTGCTTACGCGCTTCAGGCTCTTTCGCAATAGGGGTGGTATTAACGGTGCTGCATGCAGATAAAATAAATGCGGAAATTAGCACTGCTGAGCCTGAAACATAACTTTTCATAAATTCCTCTAAATAAACATTAATTTGCGACAATCGGGTCCGATATTATTAATACAACAGATAGTTTAAGACAACTTAATGTTAGAATTTTATTGGTCAGCCGCAAACCGACCTCAATAGTAAAACACTACGGGCACAATTCACATTACTGAAGAATTTTTTAGGATTTAATAAAGGGAATAATGACAGGATGTAATAATAAGAACCGGCACCTCATGAAAAAGTGCCGGTATGATCGCTAGATATGCAGTTCTTGCAGTTTTTCTTTCGGCAGGGCAAGTTCATCGTTGCTGTTCACGCGTACGTCACGTTCGATGATGTGGCGTGCAATCTCTTGCGCCTCTTCCAGCGAGTGCATCTGATATGTTCCGCACTGGTAAACATTCAGTTCCGGAATCTGGTTCTGCTCTTTTACTTTCAACACGTCGGCCATTGCCGCTTTCCAGGCATCCGCTACGCGGCTCTCTTCCGGTTGACCGATCAAGCTCATATAGAAACCGGTACGGCAACCCATCGGGGAGATATCGATAATCTCAACGCCGTTTCCGTTCAGGTGATCGCGCATAAAGCCTGCAAACAGGTGCTCCAGGGTATGAATACCGCGCTCCGGCATCACTTCTTTGTTTGGCACGCAGAAACGCAGGTCAAATACGGTGATTGTGTCGCCGTGCGGGGTATTCATGGTCTTCGCAACACGTACAGCAGGGGCTTCCATACGGGTATGGTCGACAGTAAAGCTATCTAATAACGGCATACGTCACCTCCGAAAGTGATTTTTTTAAAATTAATTGAACTCTTCGTTTCAACGCGAGTCTGAGTATATGAAAGACGCGCATTTGTTATCATCATCCCTGTTCTTCAGAGATGTAAGTTTGGCCACAGCGATGTGGCCTTTTTCTTTTCTGTCAGCTGTTCTTCGCCAGAAACGCTGCAAATGGCTCAGTATCTGCCGCTTCAATCTCTTTCTGACGCAGTTGCGATGCTTCACGCTCCGCGATAAAGTCGGCTTCGCTTATCACTTCCAGCGGTTCGCTTTTCAACATCTCACGATACTGCGCAGATAGCGATCGGCCTGTGCCACCAATGCCTTCATCAATCATAGAACGCAAAATACGGGCTGAAAACGTCAGTTCAGGATTGTCGAAGCTCTCTACAAGCTCATCGCAAACCTGTTGATAGGCTTCTCCGCCGTAGACGCTGTCCAGCGTCTGCGCGACGCGTTTCAGATCGCGGAACAGATCTTTCCCGACTTTTTGTAACGGGAACTGCGCCGTTTCACAGCCCATGCCTAGCGTCAGGCCCGGTTTACGCCCTTCCAGGATCACGCGATTCCAGTTAGTGCGGGTACATAACAGTTCATCAGCGCTCATCTCTGGCGCATCCGCCAGCACGCACCAGACCATGAAGAGATCGAGGAAACGGACTTGCTGCTCATCTACGCCAATTGGCGAGAAGGGATTAATATCCAGCGAACGAACTTCAATATATTCAATACCGCCACGCTGCAGCGCGTCAGAAGGTGTTTCACCACTGCGCGTTACGCGTTTAGGACGAATTGGCGCGTAGAGTTCGTTCTCAATCTGAAGAACATTGCTATTAATCTGTAGACGCTTACCGTCGCGTTCCAGCCCAATGGCTTCGTACTCTTCAGACGGGGTTTTAATCGCCCGCTTCAATCCTGCCACATACTCGGTCAGATCGTTAAACGTAATTCCGAGATTGCTTTGCGATTTATTGGTATAACCCAGGTCGCTGAGACGCAACGAGGTAGCATAAGGCAGGTAATACATACCACAATCGGTTTTTTCGAACGGCAGTGTGGTCGGTTTACCTTGCAGGAATGACGAGCAGATCGCCGGCGATGCGCCGAACAGGTAGGGGATGACCCAGCCAAAGCGATAGTAGTTACGGATAAGACGTAAATAGCCCGCAGAGATCGCCTCTTTATCTGTTTCACCACACTTCGCCTGCCAGAATGCCATCGGCAATGAGAAGTTGTAATGGACCCCAGAAATGGTCTGCATCAATGCGCCATAGCGATTTTTCAGCCCTTCACGATAGAGCGTCTTCAGGCGGCCGATATTGGAGGTGCCATATTGCGCCAGTTCAATATCCTGCCCCTGCTCAATGTAGCAAGGCATACTAAGAGGCCACATCCGCTCATCACCCAGTTGACGGGCGGTGTAACGATGAATGTCGCGCATAATCGTTAGCATATGGTCAATATCGCCATCTACTGGCGTTATGAACTCAAGCAGCGCTTCGGCGAAATCCGTGGTGATCCATTTATGGGTCAGCGCAGAGCCCAGCACTTCAGGATGGCCCGTTGTTGCAAGTGAACCATCTTCGTTTACGCGCAGCGTTTCGCGTTCAAGACCACGCTGAATACCCTTCAGAGCCTGAGGGTGGTTTTCCAGCCAGGCCAACGCCTGTGATACGTCCGGGATCAATTCGACCTCCCGCCTGTCAAAATCATTTTATTTAGCATAATTGTAATGGTTTAGGGTCACAAACAGTCCAATTAGTGCCACCACGACATGCCCTGTAAGGTTGCTACCGCCACAAGGACATAGCGTAACGCTTTACCAAGCGTTAAAAAAAAGAGCACCGGCCCCCAGGAGATGCGCATCCATCCCGCCAGCAGGCACAGCAAATCGCCTATTACAGGCATCCAGCTTAATAACAGCGTGGCAGCGCCATAGCGTTTTAGCCAGTTAACTGCCTTTTCCTGCCAGCGCGACGTTTTGCGAAGAGGAAAGAAACGCCCAAGAATAACGTTAGTCAGCCCTCCAAGGCTATTACCCATTGTTGCTATTAAGACCAGCAACCAGGGCTGACTCACGCCTGACAACAACATCGCGATCAGCACAACTTCGGAATTACCGGGCAGAAGGGTAGCGCTTAAAAAACTGCTGGCGAATAACGAAGCGAGTGACAGCAGTTCACTCACAGTCTGCGAACGTCCACTGCCGCCATGCCAGCCGCGTGCGCCGCCTGAAGACCAAAATCAGCATCTTCGAAGACAACGCATTTTTCAGGTGATACACCCATCCGTTCTGCGCAAAGCAGGAAGGTATCCGGAGCGGGTTTGTGATTCTGGACATGATCGGCAGCAACAACCGCCGTGAAATAGCGACGCAGGTCAAGATGTGCTAGTAAGGCTTCTGCCATCGCGCTTTCGCTCCCGGTGCCAATAGACATCGGGCGACGGCCATACCACTCTTTAACCACGTCAATTAACGGAAGGGGACGCACGGTATCCAGCAGCATCGCTTTTACCGCGTCACTCTTTTCTCGGGCAAGTAGATACGGATCGAGATCCGCCTGATTTAATTCGATAACCGCCTGTGCGATACGCCAGGTTGGCGAACCGTTAAGCGCCACCATCGCCTGTAGATCGAAACGCATCCCGTAGCGGCCAAGAACATCATCCCAGGCTTTACGGTGAGTGGGTTCGGTATCCAGGATGGTGCCATCCATATCGAAGATCAGACCGTCATACTGTGCGTACATCGAGCTTCCGCCAAACGATTAACAAAACATTACTTTAACGTAAACAGCTGTTTTTGTCGCTGATAGTCAAAGCGTTCGCTGACGAAATGGTGAAGGAATAAACGAATGAAGGGGGATGTTCTGGGGAAACTTAGAATTAGGAAACAACAGTGTTACTGCTATCGCAGAGAAGATGGTGCATCCGGGAGGATTCGAACCTCCGACCGCTCGGTTCGTAGCCGAGTACTCTATCCAGCTGAGCTACGGATGCATCGGGATTGACTGCTGTACTGCTTGATACTACATACCGCTTTGAAAACGACATGAAGTAATAGATGGTGCATCCGGGAGGATTCGAACCTCCGACCGCTCGGTTCGTAGCCGAGTACTCTATCCAGCTGAGCTACGGATGCATCGGGATTAACTGCTGTACTGCCTGGTACCACATACCGTTTTGAAACGACATGAAGTAAAAGATGGTGCATCCGGGAGGATTCGAACCTCCGACCGCTCGGTTCGTAGCCGAGTACTCTATCCAGCTGAGCTACGGATGCATCGGGATTTACTGCTGTACTGCCTGGTACCACACACCGTTTCGAAAACGACGTGAAGTAAAAGATGGTGCATCCGGGAGGATTACTCGGCTGCGCCTCACCCTTCGGGCCGTTGCTGAAGCAACGTTATCCTCTCTGGAGCCTGCAATTTTTTCGCAGACCATGAAACAACAGTATTGCTGCTATCTCAGAGAAGATGGTGCATCCGGGAGGATTCGAACCTCCGACCGCTCGGTTCGTAGCCGAGTACTCTATCCAGCTGAGCTACGGATGCAAAATGGCGGTGAGGCGGGGATTCGAACCCCGGATGCAGCTTTTGACCGCATACTCCCTTAGCAGGGGAGCGCCTTCAGCCTCTCGGCCACCTCACCACACAACGCCTCTTTCGAGTGCTTCGAGTAACTCGTTAAGAGCTTCTCGTCGCTGCGTGGCGCATATATTACTTTCTGAGACTTATAAGTCAAACAATTTTCCATGCACTTTTTCTGTTTGCACAAATCGCAGGCAATTCGCATGTAAAAGAGGCAAAGAGGGTGTTTTATAAACGGATTTTGCGGGCATTTACGCAACGAAGTGCCATCAACCAGGCGAATAAAGATGAAGATAAGCAAAGAGAGACGGTGAAAAACAGCGAAATTGAAATAGAAAGGTAACTTTAAGCAGGAAGAATGGCAGGAGGGTTGCGTCTCGCCTGAAAGCGAGACGCGATAATATCAGTAACTGGACTGCTGGGATTTTTCAGCCTGGATACGCTGGTAGATCTCTTCACGGTGTACAGAGACCTCTTTAGGGGCGTTCACACCAATACGAACCTGGTTACCCTTTACCCCTAAAACTGTCACGGTGACCTCATCCCCAATCATGAGGGTCTCACCAACTCGACGAGTCAGAATCAGCATTCTTTGCTCCTTGAAAGATTAAAAGAGTCGGGTCTCTTGTATCCCGGCATTATCCATCATATAACGCCAAAAAGTAAGCGATGACAAACACGTAAAGTGTAAGCAGTCACGGCATCACATTCTGTTAAACGTAAGTTTAGCCGATATACACAAACTCAACCTGACTTTATCATTATCGATAGCGTAGAGCGAAGTACGCCATAACACATAGGTTATGGCGTCTGTTTACGCTTTTTAGTTATTACAGTTTGGAACTCACCCAGCTTTCAACGCTGGTTAACGCTGCAGGAAGTGCCGCCGCATCCGTACCACCGGCTTGCGCCATGTCTGGACGACCGCCCCCTTTACCGCCCACTTGCTGAGCGACCATACCAATCAGTTCCCCTGCTTTAACACGGTCGGTCACGTCCTTAGACACGCCAGCAATCAGAGAAACCTTACCTTCAGCAACGGTCGCCAGCACAATGACTGCCGAACCGAGTTGGTTCTTCAGGTCATCGACCATGGTACGCAGCATCTTAGGCTCAACACCAGCCAGTTCACTGACCAGCAGTTTAATACCTTTAATTTCAACCGCTTTGCTGGAGAGATTTGCACTCTCCTGTACTGCCGCCTGCTCTTTCAGCTGCTGCAGCTCTTTTTCCAGCTGGCGAGTACGTTCGATAACGCTACGCACCTTCTCGCCCAGATTCTGGCTATCGCCTTTCAGCAGCTGTGCGATATCGTGCAGTTGATCGCTCTCAGCGTGCAGGTAAGCCAGCGCGCCTTCACCGGTGACCGCTTCGATACGACGAACGCCCGCCGCCGTTCCGGATTCGGACAGAATACGGAACAGGCCAATATCGCCCGTGCGAGAAGCATGCGTACCGCCACACAGTTCAGTAGAGAAGTCGCCCATGCTCAGCACACGAACACGCTCGTCATACTTCTCACCAAACAGTGCCATCGCCCCTTTTTGCTTCGCCGCATCGAGATCCATGATCTGAGTTTCGATTGGCAGATTGCGACGGATTTGGGCGTTCACCAGATCTTCCACCGCGCGGATTTCAGACGGTTTCATCGCTTCAAAGTGAGAGAAGTCGAAACGCAGCACTTTATCGTTAACCAGCGAGCCTTTCTGCGCAACGTGCGTCCCTAATACTTCACGCAGGGCTGCGTGCATCAGGTGAGTTGCGGAGTGATTCAGACGAATACGCGCACGACGCGCTTCATCAACGACAGCTTGTACGCCCTCGCCCACTTTCAGTGAGCCGGAGGTCAGCGAACCTACATGACCAATCGCCTGGCCATATTTTTGCGTGTCGTTTACGGTGAAGCTAAAGCCGTTACCTTTCAGCACGCCCTTATCGCCCACCTGACCGCCGGACTCGGCATAAAATGCGGTTTTATCGAGTACAACAACGGCATCCTGACCCGCGGTAATGCTCTCTACCGCTTTGCCGTCAACAAACAGCGCCGTCACTTTGCCGTTCAGTTCCAGATGGTCATAACCCTGGAATTCAGACGCGCCATCCACACGGATCATCGCGTTGTAGTCAGCACCGAAACCGCTGGATTCACGCGCACGACGGCGCTGCTCTTCCATTGCGGCTTCAAAGCCCGCTTCGTCTACCTTAATGTTACGCTCACGGCAAACGTCAGCCGTCAGGTCAACCGGGAAGCCGTAGGTGTCATACAGACGGAAGGCCGTTTCGCCATCCAGCGTGTCGCCTTTGAGTTTCGCCAGTTCATCATCCAGCAGCGCCAGCCCACGCTCCAGCGTACGGGCAAACTGCTCTTCTTCGGTTTTCAGAACCTGCTCTACCTGCGCCTGCTGGCGTTTCAGCTCATCGCCTGCTGAGCCCATCACGCTAACCAACGGCCCAACCAGCTTGTAGAAGAAGGTATCTTTCGCGCCCAGCATGTTGCCATGACGAATGGCGCGACGAATGATGCGACGCAACACATAACCACGGTTTTCGTTCGACGGAATGACGCCGTCCGCAATCAGGAACGCACAAGAACGAATATGGTCAGCAATGACGCGCAGAGATTTGTTGCTCAGGTCGGTCGCACCAGTGACCTCTGCAACAGACTTAATCAGCGTGCTGAAGAGGTCAATATCGTAGTTGGAGTTAACGTGCTGCAGAACCGCGGCAATACGCTCCAGACCCATCCCCGTATCGACGGACGGTTTCGGCAGCGGCTCCATGGTACCGTCAGCCTGACGGTTGAACTGCATGAAGACGATATTCCAGATCTCAATGTAGCGATCGCCATCTTCTTCCGGGCTGCCCGGAGGGCCACCCCAGATATGGTCGCCGTGATCGTAGAAGATCTCGGTGCACGGACCGCAAGGGCCGGTATCGCCCATCTGCCAGAAGTTGTCAGACGCATAAGGTGCGCCTTTGTTATCACCGATGCGAATGATACGTTCGCGCGGGATACCGACCTTTTTTTCCCAGATTTCGTATGCTTCGTCGTCGGTCTCGTAAACAGTAACCCACAGACGCTCTTTCGGCAGGTTGAACCAGTTTTCACCGGTCAGCAGTTCCCATGCGTACTGAATTGCATCGTGTTTGAAGTAGTCGCCGAAGCTGAAGTTGCCCAGCATTTCAAAGAAGGTGTGGTGACGTGCAGTGTAACCGACGTTTTCCAGGTCGTTGTGTTTACCGCCCGCACGCACGCAGCGCTGCGAGGTGGTTGCGCGGGAATAATTACGCTTGTCGAGACCAAGGAAAACATCCTTGAACTGGTTCATCCCGGCGTTGGTAAACAGTAATGTTGGATCGTTGTTTGGTACCAGGGAGCTGCTGGCAACAACCTGGTGTCCCTTACTATGGAAAAAATCGAGAAACGCCTGACGGATCTCAGCGGTGCTCTTGCTCATAATTATCCTGAAATCAAGCTAACGAAATGTCATAACCAGCCTGGACACACACTGTGTTGGACAGACCAGCTACTGGAAAAAGTGGGAATAAGATAAGTTTTCTTTTAAGGGAAGTAAAATCCCGCATGCGCTCAATCGGCAAAATTACGCCATATATCCTGAATATCTTCCATCAGGTAGCCGCGATAGAGCAAGAAGCGCTGGATTTTTACTTTTTCTGAAAACTCTTTTGGCAACGGCTCACCGTACTTACGTACGGCCTGCTCTCGCGCCTGTTCACACCAGTCTATTTCGCACTCGCGCATTGCCCGTTCCGTGGCTTCACGGTTAATCCCTTTTTGATTCAGCTCCTGGCGTATACGCTGAGGGCCGTAACCTTTGCGGCTGCGGCTGGCAATAAAGCGGGCGATAAAGCGGTTGTCGTCCAGATAGTTGTGTTCATAGCACCAGGCAATGACGCGATCGTAATCTTCTGCGCTGGCATCGATCTCTTCCGGCCCCTTTTTGCCCATCACGGGTGCCATTAATTTGCGGCGCAACTCCTGCTCGCTGTGGTCGCGCACGCCGAGTATGCGTACCGCGCGATCCAGCAAGCGGTTGTAGGCCGGTCGTCGTGGGGTTGATTCGCTCATAGAGAACCTGCTGAATAACAAATACAAAAAAGGGCCGCAATCGCAGCCCTTTTTTTACACGAAGTGATTAGAAGTCTTCTTTGGTTTCTTCAACGTCGGCATCATCGACCGCGAAGTCCGGTTTAGAATCCTGATTGCTGAGCAGCAGTTCACGGATTTTCTTCTCGATCTCTTTCGCTGCAGCCGGGTTCTCTTTCAGCCAGGAGATAGCATTCGCTTTACCCTGACCAATCTTGTCACCGTTGTAGCTGTACCAGGCGCCAGCCTTCTCGATCAGCTTCTCTTTCACGCCCAGGTCAACCAGTTCACCGAAGAAGTTGATACCTTCGCCGTACATGATCTGGAACTCAGCCTGCTTGAACGGCGCGGCGATTTTGTTCTTCACGACCTTCACGCGGGTTTCGCTACCGACGACGTTATCGCCCTCTTTCACGGCACCGATACGGCGAATATCCAGACGCACAGAGGCGTAGAATTTCAGCGCGTTACCACCGGTGGTGGTCTCTGGGTTACCGAACATCACACCAATTTTCATACGGATCTGGTTGATGAAGATCAGCAGCGTGTTGGACTGCTTCAGGTTACCCGCCAACTTACGCATCGCCTGGCTCATCATACGTGCCGCAAGGCCCATGTGAGAGTCGCCGATTTCGCCTTCGATTTCTGCTTTCGGCGTCAGTGCCGCAACGGAGTCGACGATGATGACGTCAACTGCGCCAGAGCGCGCCAGCGCGTCACAGATTTCCAGAGCCTGTTCACCGGTGTCCGGCTGAGAACAGAGCAGGTTGTCGATATCAACACCCAGCTTGCGGGCATATACCGGATCCAGCGCGTGCTCAGCATCGATAAACGCACAGGTTTTACCTTCGCGCTGCGCCGCAGCCACAACCTGCAGAGTCAGGGTTGTTTTACCGGAAGATTCTGGACCGTAAATTTCTACGATACGCCCCATCGGCAGACCACCTGCGCCCAGAGCAATATCCAGAGAAAGCGAACCGGTGGAGATAGTTTCAACATCCATGGAACGGTCTTCACCCAGGCGCATGATGGAGCCTTTACCGAATTGCTTTTCGATCTGGCCCAGTGCTGCCGCCAACGCTTTCTGTTTGTTTTCGTCGATAGCCATTATTACTCCTGTCATGCCGGGAGAAGCAACTGCGCTTCACCGTGGATTTCTGTTTCGTTGCCGCAATTATACTGTATGGTCATACAGTATCAAGTCTTTTGTAGAAATTGTTGCCAGAGTGTTTTTAACGCATATTCGGTGGCCTGACGGCGCACATTTTCCCGGTCGCCGGTGAAGCATTCGCGTCGGGTAATCCCCTCGCCCTGCGCCGTCGCAAAGCCAAACCATACGGTGCCGACCGGCTTAAGATCGCTGCCGCCATCCGGCCCGGCAATGCCGCTAATGGAGATTGCGTAATCGGCGCGGGCGGCACGCAATGCACCTATTGCCATCTCTATAACCACCGGTTCGCTCACTGCGCCATGCTCTTCCAGCGTCGGCTCCCGAACGCCAATCATTTGCGCTTTTGCTTCATTACTATAGGTAACAAATCCGCGTTCAAACCAGGCGGAGCTACCGGCGATATCGGTAATCACCTTCGCCACCCAGCCGCCAGTACAAGATTCTGCTGTGGTGAGCGTTGCGCCGCGCTGTTTCAGCGCTCGCCCTACTTCTTCGCTGAGCTGCATGAGTTCATGGTCAGTCATCATCGTTTAGGCTCCAGATAATCGTGCAGCACAAGATAGCACTTTCAGCAGAGATATGGGGACGAGGGGAAGTTTTTACGAGGGGGCTTCAGAAAATGCCGATGCAGAGGCATCGGCAGAATAGCGAATCACTTCATGCTGTTGACGAGAGTATCCACGTTGTGGCGAAACGCTTTAACGTAGGTGTCTGCCACGCCCCCTTTTGCAGAGAGCGCTTCGGGATAGAGCTCGCCGCCAGGCTGTGCGCCGGTCGCCGATGCAATCTGTTTCACGAGCCGCGGATCCAGCTGATTCTCCATAAACCAGGTCTTTACGCCGTCGGCTTTAATTTGCGTGATGATAGCGGCAACCTGGGCAGCGCTGGCTTCACTCTCCGATGATAGTCCCTGCGGAGCGATAAACGTGACCCCATAGGCGCGGCCAAAATAGCCGAAAGCGTCATGGCTGGTCAGCACTTTTCGCTTCGCCGTTGGGATGGGCTGAAAGCGTGCTTTTGCCCAGCTATCGAGCTCTGTTAACTGCGTAATATAGGATTTCCCCGCCGCCTCCAGCGCGATCTTTTCTTCGGGATCCGCCTTTATCAGCCCATTCAATACATTCCGGGCATACAACGCACCGTTGGCGGCGCTATTCCAGGCATGCGGATCGGTAATGGTCTCTCCGTCCTCAACCAGCGTGTGCGTTGGAACACCCGCCGACGCCACCACCAGCGTGCCTTTAAAACCAGACGCCTTCACCAGCCGATCGAGCCAGCCCTCCAGCCCGAGTCCATTCACAACCACCACGTCGGCTTTACTCAGCGCTGCGCTGTCTTTCGGTGACGGTTCGAAAGTATGAGGATCGCCATCCGGCCCCACCAGCGTCGTTACCTTGACGTGGTCGCCCCCGACCTGTTGGGTGATATCCCCCAGAATTGAAAAACTGGCAACGACGTTCAGCGTCTTCGCCTGCACCCCCTGAGCCAGCAGGCTCAGTGCGAGCGCCATCATAACCCCTGTACGTTTCATCATTTCTCCTTGCATTAAAAAAGCGCTCGCAGGCTGTGAGCCAGCCTGCTGCGCGTGCCACATAAAATCGAAAAGAAAAAGAGACCACTGGCAGTAAGTACAATCGCCGGCCCCGCCGGTAGGCTGATCGCCCACGAGAGGCTAAGCCCCAGCCAGGCACAGAAAATGCCGCTTACCCCGGCAAAAAGGAGCAATCCGGGCAGCGTCCTCGCCCAGCAGCGGGCCGCCACCGCGGGCAGCATCATCAACCCCACCGCCATCAGCGTACCCAGCACCTGAAAACCGGCGACCAGATTGAGCACTAACAGCGCCAGAAAGAGACCGTGCAGTAGCGCAGGCAGCCAGCGGGCGTTCACCTGCAGCCAGGCCGTATCGAATGCCTCGCTAACCAGCCCGCGATAGAACAGCGCCAGCGTTAATAAGGTGAAGATGCAGACCCCCGCCACGAACAGCGCCGCATCACGGTCTACCGCCAGGATGGAACCAAATAGCAAGTGCAGGAGATCCACATTTGAACCGCGCAGCGACACCAGCGTCACCCCCAGCGCCAGGGAGCCAAGATAAAACCCGGCGAAACTGGCATCCTCTTTTAACGGCGTGCGTCGGCTCACCAGCCCCGCCACCAGCGCCACGGTTATCCCGGCGATAAACCCGCCGACGCTCATTGCCAGTAACGACATTCCGCTTAGCAGATAGCCCACCGCCACGCCCGGCAGAATGGCGTGCGAGAGCGCATCCCCCATCAGGCTCAGGCGGCGTAGCAGTAAAAAGACCCCCAGCGCCGTGGTACTGACCGACAACGCAAGGCAGACGACCAGCGCCCGGCGCATAAAGCCATACTCAACAAAGGGCTGAAAAAGGAGATGCCACATCATGCCACCCTCATCCCAACGCCGGTCTCTAAAGACGGGGCGGCATCCAGGCGCAGGACCTGCGAAAAGTGGCGCGTGACGCGCTCGCTGTCATGAAGCACCGCCAGCACGGTTCGCCCCTGCTGCGCCATCTCAAGTATCAGCTCCATCAATATGTGACTGGTCGCTTCATCCACGCCGGTGAAGGGTTCATCCAGCATGACCAGCGGCGCATGCTGTACCATGACCCGCGCAAAGAGCATGCGTTGAAATTGCCCCCCGGAGAGTTCGTCAATCACCGTGCTTGCCAGCGCCGCCAGCCCTACCCGCTCCAGCGCATGATCGATACGCGCACGCGCCTGTTGTCCGGTTCCGGCAAACAGCGAGAGGGTTGGCCAGCATCCCATGCTTACGACATCCTTCACCGTCAGGGGGAATTGCGCCTCCAGTTCGTGTCGCTGGGCAAGCCAACCGATAACAGGCCGCTTTTCCTGCCAGCGGAACGTCCCGCTGACCGGAGGGAGGAATCCTGCCAGCGTTTTCAGGAGCGTCGATTTGCCGCAGCCGTTAGCGCCGGTGATGGCGGTCATACTGCCGCGCAGGATCACCTCATCCAGCGGACGCGTGATGGGCTGGCGGTGGTAGCCCACCACGAGGCGTTGTAGTTCGATCATGGGAGTGCTACCGCCCAGCGCACCGCGAAGACGATGGCTAAAACCAGCGTCAGCGCATACAACACGCGCGTTAACGAAGAGAGAGAGAAGAGAGAGTGCGTCATCAGCCACCCGATAAAATTATGTTATAACATAACAATAAAGAGGTGTGCTGTGATTGTAAATACCGGGCGGCTAACGGGAGTGTGGATAAATGTTACAGCCCCCTCTCCTGCCGGGGAGGGGGCGAAAGATTACTGACTGAACGGCGACGCCGCAGGCACGCGCGCCAGCGCAACGGCCTGGCCCAGTTGCCACACGGCCATTGCGTAGTGGGTGCTGTGGTTATAGCGGGTAATGGTGTAGAAGTTTGGCAGACCATACCAGTATTGATAACCGGTACCGATATCCAGACGCAGCAAGCTCGCCTGCTGGTGGTCACCCAGCGACTGCATAGGCATTAAACCGGCGGCGGCCAGCTGGGATACGCTGTACTTGGTTTTAAACCCATTTTCCAGCCCCGGGGCCTGCCCGTTAGCCTGAACGGCGACCGGATCGCCCTTCACCCAACCGTGTTCTTTAAAGTAGTTCGCCACGCTGCCGATGGCATCTTCCGGATCCCACAGATTGATATGGCCGTCTCCGTTGAAATCTACCGCGTACTGCTTATACGAAGAGGGCATAAACTGGCCATAGCCCATCGCCCCTGCGAAAGAGCCTTTCAGATCCAGCGGATCGTCCTGCTCGTCGCGGGCCATCAGCAGGAAGGTTTCCAGTTCAGAAGAGAAATACTCGGCGCGACGCGGATAGTTGAAGGAGAGCGTTGCCAGCGCATCAAGAATGCGCGTTTTCCCCATCACACGGCCCCAACGGGTCTCCACGCCAATAATGCCGACGATAATTTCCGGCGGCACGCCATACACCTGCCAGGCGCGGTTAAGGGTCTCTTCATGTTGATTCCAGAAGGCAACGCCATTTTGCACATTATCTGGGGTGATAAACTGCTTGCGATAACGCAGCCATGCCCCGTTTGGTCCGGTCGGCACCTGAGCTGTCGGTGCCTGTCGGTCCATCAGGCGCAGCACGTAATCCAGACGTTTCGCCTGCGACAGGATCTCCTGCAACTGCTGTTTATTAAAGCCGTGTTTGCTCACCATTTTATCGATGAACTGTTGAGCCGCCGGGTTGTTGGCGAAGTCGCCACCCATTTGCATCACATTGTGTTGCGGCTCAAGTAAGAAGCCACCGGAAGGGGCACCAGCCGTCTGCTGAACTTCCTCTGTTTTTGGTTTGCTGCTGCAGGCAGCCAGCATAATCAGCGCAGGTAACAGCGCTGCATAACGACGCTTAAACATGGCACATCCATTGAACGAATTCGATAAGTGGCAAGTATGGTAAAGCATCCCCGACACCACAAGGAAGCGGTTCTGTGGTCGCCAGCAAAATCTTTCATTTTTATCCATGAATGCCCCAGGGTGAATGCTTTATGATAGGCCGCCCCTTCTGCTGTGGCAGGGGCGCGGGAAGGATCGTAAACGGAGAGAAACATGAGTGATTTTCTGTTAAATGCAGGCCGTCAAACCCTGATGCTGGAGCTACAGGAGGCCAGTCGCCTGCCTGAAAGGCTGGGGGAGGAGTTTGTCTGTGCGGCAAATACGCTTATCCACTGCGAAGGCAAAGTGATTGTCTCGGGTATTGGTAAATCAGGCCATATCGGCAAGAAGATTGCGGCCACCCTCGCCAGCACCGGCACGCCAGCCTTTTTCGTCCACGCAGCAGAGGCGCTGCACGGAGATTTGGGCATGATTGAAAGCCGTGACGTGCTGCTGTTCATCTCTTACTCTGGCTCGGCCAAAGAGCTGGATCTGATCATCCCACGCCTGCAGGAAAAATCGGTCGACCTGCTGGCGATGACCGGCAAAACCCGTTCCCCGCTAGCGCTGGCCGCCAAAGCGGTGCTGGATATCTCAGTCGAGCGCGAAGCCTGCCCAATGCACCTGGCCCCCACCTCCAGCACCGTGAATACGCTGATGATGGGCGATGCGCTGGCCATGGCAGTGATGCAGGCACGTGGCTTTAATGAGGAAGACTTTGCGCGCTCCCATCCGGCGGGTGCCCTGGGTGCGCGTCTGCTTAATAAAGTGCACCATCTGATGCGCACCGGCGATGCCATCCCGCAGGTGAAACTCACCACCAGCGTGATGGATGCAATGCTTGAACTGAGCCGTACCGGGCTGGGTCTGGTTGCGGTATGTGATGAGCGCGAGCAGGTGAAAGGCGTCTTTACCGACGGCGATCTGCGCCGCTGGCTGGTAGGCGGCGGCACGCTGCAGGCCATCGTCAGCGAGGCAATGACGCCCGGCGGCCAGACGTTGAACGCCGACAGCCGGGCCATTGAGGCCAAAGAGGTACTACTGAAGCGTAAGATCGCCGCCGCCCCGGTGGTGGATGAGCACGGCAAGCTCTGCGGTGCCATCAACCTTCAGGACTTCTATCAGGCCGGAATTATCTAGCCCTTCAGCCCCAGACGTTTTGCCAGCCGGTGCAGGTTGGCCACGTCGGTTTCCAGCGCCCGCGCGCTTGCCGCCCAACTGCGGTTGTTCTGTTCCAGCGCGCGGGTAATCATCTGCCGTTGAAAATCTTCTGTCGCTTCACGAAGGTTTTCTTTCCCCGGTGCCGGGGCATCCGCTGTCACCGCCAGGGGGGTGTCATCCTGCAGGGCAAAATGGCCGGGCTGAATCACCACCTCATCGCCATGGCGCGCAGCCCGCGCCAGTACTACCGCCCGGTGAATAGCATGTTCCAGTTCGCGCACGTTGCCGGGCCAACCGTAACTCAACAGATGTGAACGGGCGGCAGGGCTTAGCACGACGCGAGCAAGACCCATTTTCAGACGACACTGCTCGCAGAAAAAGCCCGCCAGCAGCGCCACATCTTCGCCACGCTCACGTAACGGCGGCACGGAGAGTGGAAATACGCTCAGGCGATGGAAAAGATCGGCGCGGAAATTACCGGCCAGCACCTCCTCGCGCAGATCGCGGTTGGTAGCCGCCAAAACGCGCACATTGACGCGCAGGCTGCGGTCATCCCCCACCCGCTGGATATCGCCATACTGCAACACGCGCAGCAGCTTGGCCTGCAACGATAACGATAGCTCACCAATTTCATCAAGAAACAGCGTGCCGTTGTCGGCCATTTCAAACTTACCGCTACGGTTGCTGATAGCCCCGGTAAATGCCCCTTTCACATGCCCAAAGAGTTCACTCTCCGCCACGCTTTCTGGCAGTGCGGCGCAATTGAGATAGACCAGCGGGTTGACCGCGCGCGGCGAAGCCTCGTGGATCCCCTTCGCGACCAGCTCTTTGCCAGTACCGGTCTCGCCAAAGATCAATACGTTCAGGTCAGATGCCGCCACGATGTCGATCTCTTTTTTGAGCTGTATCATCCCCGGCGAGAGGCCAATCATCTCGGTATGCGCCACGGGCTCAAATGCCGCCGGGCTACCGGGCAACATATTCTGGCTCTCCAGCTGTTCAATCAGCAGCGCATTGTTCAGCGCCCCGGCGGCCAGCGCGGCAATCAACCGCAACTCCTCATCACTGAAGGTATCGAACTGGTCAGGCGACATACCGTCGAGGGTGAGCGCCCCTATCAGATTTTGCCCGGCAAACAGCGGCAGGCCGATGCAGGCATGCACCTTCAGGCTCTCCTGCCCCGGGATGAGGCCATCGTAGGGATCGGGCAGATCGCTGTCTGCGGGAAAGCGCACCACATCCCCGGCACGGGCGATGGTTTCAAGCCGCGGGTGGCCTTCAAGCGAGAAGCGCCGCCCCAAAACATCCTGCGCCAGTCCATCGATAGCCAACGGTATAAACTGCCGCCCTTCATAGCGCAGCAGCGCCGAGGCATCACAGGCCAGTACGTGACGCAGGGTCGAAATTAAGCGTTGAAAACGGTCCTGATGACCGATACCGGTTTGCAACTCGATAGCGATTTTCGCCAGCACGTCTACGGAAAAGCTCATATCTGCCTCGTTGTCATTTTGACAATTCATAATGTCATATTGACAATATTTTAGATAGTCATTATGACTACCCATTGTGGGTTATTATTTACTAAAACCATTAAAATCAATAAATTAAAAAACTGGCACGCATCTTGATATAGGCAATACATCTTTTTTAAACATGCCGCATTTAATTATCGAGGTTGCTATGTCTATTCTGGTTAAAAATAACATTCATTGGGTTGGTCAACGTGATTGGGAAGTGCGTGATTTTCACGGAACGGAATACAAAACGCTGCGCGGCAGCAGCTATAACAGCTATCTCATTCGTGAAGGCAAAAATGTCCTGATTGATACCGTCGATCATAAATTCAGCCGCGAGTTCGTGCAGAACCTGCGTAGCGAAATTGATTTGGAGACTATCGACTACATCATCATTAACCACGCGGAAGAGGACCACGCCGGGGCACTGACCGAGCTGATGTCCCATATTCCGAACACGCCAATCTACTGCACCACCAACGCAATCGACTCGATTAACGGTCATCACCACCATCCGGAGTGGAATTTCCACACCGTGAAAACCGGCGATACCCTGGATATCGGTAACGGCAAACAGCTGATCTTCGTGGAAACGCCAATGCTGCACTGGCCGGACAGCATGATGACTTACATGACCGGCGACGCGGTACTGTTCAGTAACGACGCCTTCGGCCAGCACTACTGCGATGAACGTCTGTTCAACGACGAAGTGGACCAGACCGAGCTGTTCGAACAGTGCCAGCGCTACTACGCCAACATTCTTACGCCATTCAGCCGTCTGGTGACGCCAAAAATTACCGAGATCCTCGGCTTTAACCTGCCGGTGGATATGATTGCCACCTCCCACGGCGTGGTATGGCGTGAAAATCCCACCCAGATTGTCGAGCTGTACCTGAAATGGGCGGCGGATTACCAGGAAGACCGCATCACTATCTTCTACGACACCATGTCCAACAACACCCGCATGATGGCAGACGCCATTGCCCAGGGGATCAACGAAGTGGATCCGAACGTGGCGGTGAAAATTTTCAACGTGGCTCGCAGCGATAAAAACGAAATCCTGACCAATACCTTCCGCTCCAAAGGCGTGCTGGTGGGTACCTCCACCATGAACAACGTGATGATGCCAAAAATCGCGGGCCTCGTGGAGGAGATGACCGGCCTGCGTTTCCGTAATAAACGCGCCAGCGCCTTTGGCTCCCACGGCTGGAGCGGCGGCGCGGTTGACCGTCTCTCTACCCGCCTGCAGGATGCCGGTTTCGAAATGTCCATGAGCCTGAAAGCCAAATGGCGCCCGGACATCGACGCACTGGAAATCTGCCGCCAGCACGGTCGCGATATCGCCCGTCAGTGGGCGCTCGCTCCGCTGCCGGAAGCCACAGCAAAACCGGCCGAACCACAGCCTGCCAGCAGCTGTGCCGCCGCTTCTGCCGATCTCGGCCCGCGCATGCAGTGCAGCGTCTGCCAGTGGATTTATGACCCGGAACTGGGCGAGCCGCTGCAGGATGTTGCGCCGGGCACGCCGTGGAGTGACGTACCAGACAACTTCCTCTGCCCGGAATGTTCGCTGGGTAAAGACGTCTTTGACGAACTGGCATCGGAGGCAAAATGAATAACGGAATCGTGATCATCGGCTCGGGCTTTGCCGCCCGCCAGCTGGTGAAAAATATCCGCAAACAGGATCCCAGCGTTCCGCTGACGGTGATTGCTGCCGACAGCATGGACGAGTACAACAAACCTGATTTAAGCCACGTCATTAGCCAGAATCAGCGTGCCGAAGATCTCACCCGCCAGACGGCGGGGGAGTTCGCGGAACAGTACAACCTGCGCCTGTTCCCCTATACCTGGGTCACCGATATCGACGCCGCTGCGCACGTCGTGAAAGCGAAAGATCATACCTGGCAGTACGACAAACTGGTGCTGGCCACGGGCGCCTCCGCTTTTGTGCCGCCGGTTGAAGGCCGCGAGCTGATGATTACGCTGAACAGCCAGCAGGAGTACCAGGCCAGCGAAACGTGGCTTCGCGACGCGCAGCGCGTAATGATTGTTGGCGGCGGCCTGATTGGCACCGAGCTGGCGATGGACTTTTGTCGGGCGGGTAAAGCCGTCACGCTGGTCGATCACGCGGCCAGCATTCTGTCGGCGCTGATACCCGCCGAAGTCAGCAGTCGCTTACAGCACCGTTTAACCGATATGGGCGTACACCTGCTGCTGAAATCTCAGCTGCAAAGCCTGACCCGTACCGAAACCGGCATTCGCGCCACCCTCGATCGCAACCGCAACGTAGATATTGATGTGGTGATTGCCGCCACAGGGTTGCGTCCGGAAACGGCGCTGGCGCACCGCGCGGGAGCGGAGGCAAACCGTGGCGTGAAGGTCGACAGTTACCTGCAAACCACGCAGCCCGACATCTATGCGCTGGGCGACTGCGCTGAGATCAACGGCCAGCTTCTGCCCTTCCTGCAGCCGATACAGCTTAGCGCGATGTATCTGGCGAAAAACCTGCTCGGGGGCAGCGCGCCCCTGAAATTACCCGCGATGCTGGTGAAGGTGAAAACGCCTGAACTGCCCCTGCACCTTGCAGGCGAAACCCAGCGTCAGGATCTTAACTGGCAAATCACCATCGAACCACAGGGCATGGTGGCTAAAGGCGCTGACAGCGAGGGACAGCTACGCGCCTTCGTGGTCAGCGAAGATCGCATGAAGGAGGCCTTTGCCCTGCTGAAATCTCTGCCCGCTTAACCCTCTCTGCCACTCTTACTTAACCTTTGGATCTTTTATCCGCAGCCCCGATGTCCCGGGGCTTTTTTCTGTCTAAATGCGGAACAACCGCAAAACCTCACCCTGTTTTATGCCGCCTATCCTGCTTAACCTGAAGCGGTATTCAACGGCGGGAGAGCGTGACATGACAAACCTCAAACAGGATCTGGCTTATCTGGAGCGGTGGTTCAGGAAGGTTCAGCCCGCCGAACCCGTGCTGTGGCGCTGGCTCTATCTTACCCCGTCGCAGCGCATGGAACGGCTACGCGAGCTTATGCTGCCGCTCGGCGAGAAAAAATCCTGACCCGAACCGGGTTGTGACGCTTTCAAAGGCTTTATTGCAAAAAGCGGAACAGGTTGATCAACTCCACCCTATTTCTTCCTGAAAAGCCCTTACACTCTCAACACACCTCATTAGATGCCGATCAAAGCCATGCGCCTGTTACAAAAAATTCGTCAGTATCAGCGGCTCTCTCTGCATTACGGCTCTTCGCCCAGGCAAACGACCCTTGCCGAAGTCGCGGAGGTGGCGGTTTGCAGTGAACGGCATGCGCGCACCCTGTTACGCCAGCTGGCGGAAAACGGCTGGCTACGCTGGGAGGCGCAGCCCGGACGCGGCCACCGCGCCACGCTGCACTGCCTGCGCACCACCAGCGAACTGAGCGCTCCGCTGATGCGCGCCAGCCTGGAAAAGGGTGACTACCAAAGCGCCCTGCAGTTGGCCGATGGCGATCCCGCCAGCCTGCATCACATCATTACCCCCTTTCTGGGCGGTAAATGGCTGAAGCACCAGCCGACGCTGCGTATTCCCTGGTACCGTCCCCTCACCTCCCTGCATCCGGCACTGCAACGCCGTCGCGCAGAACAACATATTATCTGTGCGGTACATGCAGGCTTAACCCGCAATGAACCCGGTCAACCGCACCCTATAGGCGATCTGGCACACCACTATGCTTCTCTTGATGGGGAACGGCGCTGGCATTTCTATCTGCGTAGCGGCGCGCACTGGCACAACGGCCAGCCTATTACCGACGACGATATCCTGACGGCGATGCGGCAGCTGCTGGCCGACCCGACGCGTAATGTCGGGTTGCAGCATATCGCCTCGCTTACGCGGGTGGCCCCCTGGTGTCTGGAAATCGAGCTCACTCGCGCCGATGCGCTGTTACCACAGCGGCTGGCGCATCCGGTCTGCCGGTTACCCCATCCACGCCAGCCCGAGATCGGCGCGGGCCCCTTTGCCATTGCCCGCCATCATTCACATTATTTGCGGCTGGAACGTCAGCCCTGGTACTTTGGCCATCACCCGCTACTGCATGCGATAGAGTTCTGGCGCACCGGCTCAATGCTGGAGAAACCGGCGTGGATTACCGTGGGCAAGGGCAATACAACCCGGGAGGCGGTAACCTCCACCAGCAGCGGCTTTGCCTGGCTGATGGTCACTAGCGCACTGCCCAAAGCGCTTGCCGCCGCCTTACGTCACCAGGCGATAAGCCTTAACCAGCGCTGCTTTGCCTCCCGCAGCGACCTGCAGATCCGCAGCGACATTCTGCCCGGCCTGCACGTGAAAGAACCGCCGGAACCGGCAGCCTGCCCGCTGCCAGCCCATCTGAAACTGGTGTGTTATCACACGCCCGAACTGCGGGAGCTGGCAGAAAAATGGCGACAACACTTGATGCGGCACGGTTGCCTGTTGCAGATCGAATGGCGAGACCGTGATGGCTGGCATCAGCCGGATGTGCTGGCCGACGCCGACCTGCTATTGGGGGATTATCTGGCGAGGGAAAACGCCGGGTTTGCGCTGGGGGAGTGGTTGATTTACGAGCCCGCCTGGCAGACCGCGTTAGGCGTGGCGCGCTGGCAGAAAAAGAAGCAGCAGCTTATGCAGATGTGCGACAGCGAAGCCCACTTTAACGCTCAACTGGCGCCCCTATTTCAACAGATTTTTGACGAGGGAACCTGTACGCCGCTTTTCCACTATCGCTATCAAATCAACGCCCTGGAAAATGTGCAGGATATGGTCTTAACCGCAGGGGGCTGGCTCGATTTCACCCGCGCCTGGCTTCCCCCGCCTGCAGGCTAGCGATGCGGCCCGGCCACCACCGAGTCACGCAATATCAGCTCGCCGGCAAAGTTTTGCTGTGAGGTGAAATCGCCGCCATCGAGCATAAAGATCAGCCTGCTGATGGTCTCTTTAATCATTTCCGTGACCGGCACCCGGACGCTGGAGAGTGACGGAACGATATAAGGGGCGATGGCAACGTCATCGAAACCAATGACCGAGACCGCCGCCGGGGTGGCGATCCCACTCTCGTGCAGCTGCTTGATGGCACCAATCGCCATATCATCATTACTGGCTACCAGTGCGCTGAAGGTCTCACCGCGAGCCAGCAACGTTGAAACCCCCGCCGCGCCGCTCGCCGGGTTCCATTTACCCTCTACAATCAACGACTCACGCAGCGGGATCTGATGCTGGGCCAGCGCCGCTTTGTAGCCACTCAGACGTTCGATTCCGGTTGGGGAGTCCAGCGAGCCGGTGATAAAGGCGATATCGCGATGACCCAGCTTGATAAGCTGCGTCACCGCGGCCTCGCTGGAGGCAATGTGATCGGACCAAACGCAATGGCTGCTGTTTTTACGCAGGCGACGGTTAAGCACCATCACCGGCTGGCTGTGATCCTGGATAATGGCATCCATCTCATCGACGCTGAGAAAACGCGGATAAATAATGATCGCGTCGCAGCGCATATCCAGCAGATACTGAATCGCCTCACGCTCCTCTTCCGCGCTGTGTTTGCCATCGGCCAGGATGAGCTGCCGCCCGCGCTCCTCGGTCATTCGCGCGGCATGGAACAACAGCTCGCTGAAGTAGACACCATGATAGAGGGTGTTAGTTACCACCAGCCCCAGGGTTTGCGTGCGTTTGGTCGCGAGGTTTCGCGCCAGTAAATTGGGGCGATAGCCACTCTCGTCAATGGCCTGAAACACGCGGTCTTTTGTCTCCTGGCTTACGTAACCGTTGCCCGAAAGCACCCGGGAAACCGTCGCCTTCGAAACCCCTGCCCGCTTCGCCACTTCCAGCATCGTGGTCATCACTTTTCCCTCTCAATCTAATGAGCGGCAGTGTACTTCACGGCGATTAAATTGTCGCAGCGGGAATATCACACTTGTCACCCTGATTGGTGATCATCATCACGAATATAAAAAATGGGCAAAATGCGATCTTGTTTGATCATGTGAAACTCTTCATGATTTTGTGGAACCGGTTTCCTATCTAAGTCTCATCCCGCTGTTCGATGAAGACGTACCTTACAGTTAAAACAGGATATAACCCGATGGCCAAAAACTATGCTGCGCTGGCGAATGCCGTAGTCAGCGCGCTCGGCGGCAAAGATAACATCACCGCCGTCACCCACTGCATGACGCGTTTGCGCTTCGTTGTGAAAGACGAGAGTGCCATTGATAGCGCAACGCTGAAGACAATCAGCGGTGTTCTGGGTGTGGTACGTAACGATAATCAGTGCCAGGTGATCATCGGCAATACCGTTTCGCAGGCCTACCGCGAGGTGGTGAGCATGCTGCCGACCGATTTACAGCCGGCTGCGCCGCAGGGCCCGCAAAAATTGACCTTACGCCGCATTGGCGCCGGGATCCTCGACGCGCTGATCGGCACGATGTCACCGCTGATCCCGGCGATCATCGGTGGTTCAATGGTTAAGCTGCTGGCAATGATCCTGGAGATGACCGGCGCGTTACCGAAGGGCGCTCCAACCCTCACCATCCTGACGGTGATTGGTGACGGCGCGTTCTTCTTCCTGCCGCTAATGGTGGCAGCCTCGGCGGCCGTGAAATTCAAAACCAACATGTCGCTGGCGATAGCCATCGCGGGCGTGCTGGTACACCCGAGCTTTATTGAGCTGATGGCCAAAGCCGCCCAGGGTGAGCATGTCGAGTTCGCCTTTATTCCGGTGACGGCGGTGAAATATACCTATACGGTGATCCCGGCGCTGGTCATGACCTGGTGTCTCTCGTACATCGAACGCTGGGTAGATCGCATTACCCCGGCGGTAACGAAAAACTTCCTGAAACCGATGCTGATCGTGCTGATTGCCGCCCCGCTCGCCATTGTGCTGATTGGGCCGCTGGGGATCTGGATCGGTACCGCCATCTCTGCGCTGGTGTACACCATCCATGATTATCTGGGCTGGCTGTCCGTAGCCATTATGGGTGCGCTGTGGCCTCTGTTGGTTATGACCGGTATGCACCGCGTCTTTACGCCAACGATCATTCAAACCATTGCCGAAACCGGGAAAGAGGGGATGGTAATGCCGTCTGAAATCGGCGCCAACCTGTCGCTGGGCGGGTCGTCGCTGGCGGTGGCCTGGAAGACCAAAAACCCGGAATTGCGCCAGACGGCGCTGGCGGCCGCGGCCTCTGCCATCATGGCCGGTATTTCTGAGCCGGCGCTCTATGGCGTGGCGGTGCGACTGAAACGTCCGTTAATCGCCAGTCTGATCAGCGGCTTTATCTGTGGCGCCGTGGCCGGTATCGCAGGTCTTGCCAGTCACTCCATGGCCGCTCCAGGACTGTTTACCAGCGTGCAGTTCTTTGATCCGGCCAACCCAATGACTATCGTCTGGGTCTTTGGCGTGATGGCGCTGGCCGTCGTACTCTCCTTTGTGCTGACGTTGCTCCTCGGCTTTGAGGATATCCCGGTAGAAGACGAAGCCGAAAAAGCACGCGCCCTGCAGACTGCGCCGGTGCAGGCAACAAAAGCACGAGCATAATGTGAATAGCGAGGTAAAAATGTCAGTTTTTCCAAAAGGATTTTTATGGGGCGGCGCACTGGCCGCCAACCAGAGTGAAGGGGCTTACCGTGAAGGCGGAAAGGGGCTGACCACCGTTGACATGATCCCCCACGGCGCCAACCGACTGGCGGTGAAAGTCGGCAAGGAAAAACGCTTCGCGCTACGTGAGGATGAATTTTACCCAAGCCACAACGCGATCGATTTTTACCATCGCTATAAAGAAGATATCGCTCTGATGGCGGAGATGGGCTTTACGGTGTTCCGCACCTCGATTGCCTGGAGCCGCCTCTATCCTAATGGCGATGAACCTTTACCCAATCAGGAAGGAATTGCCTTCTACCGTGCGGTATTTGAAGAGTGCAAAAAGCACAACATCGAGCCGCTGGTTACCCTGTGTCATTTTGATGTACCGATGCACCTGGTAACGGAATATGGATCATGGCGTAACCGTAAAATGGTCGAGTTCTTCGCCCGCTACGCCCGGACCTGTTTCGAAGAGTTTAACGGTCTGGTGAAATACTGGCTCACCTTCAATGAAATTAACATCATGCTGCACAGCCCGTTCTCCGGCGCAGGACTGGTGTTTGAAGAGGGCGAAAACGAAGATCAGGTGAAGTACCAGGCTGCCCACCACGAGCTGGTGGCGAGCGCGCTGGCAACCAAAATTGCGCATGAGGTAAACCCGGAAAACCAGGTTGGCTGCATGCTGGCAGGCGGTAACTTCTACCCCTACTCGTGCAAGCCAGAAGACGTGTGGATGGCGCTGGAAAAGGATCGTGAAAATCTCTTTTTCATTGACGTACAGGCGCGCGGCAGCTACCCGGCCTACTCCGCCCGCGTGTTCCGCGAAAAGGGAGTGGTCATTGTTAAAGACCCTGGTGACGACGAACTGCTGAAAAACACTGTGGATTTCGTCTCGTTCAGCTATTACGCCTCACGTTGTGCTTCCGCCGACATGAATGCCAATAACACCAGCGCGGCCAATATCGTTAAATCTCTGCGAAATCCGCACATCGAAGTCAGCGAATGGGGCTGGGGCATCGACCCGCTGGGTTTGCGTATTACCATGAACATGATGTATGACCGCTACCAGAAGCCGCTTTTCCTGGTGGAAAACGGCCTCGGTGCGAAGGATGAAGTTGACGCCAACGGCGAGATTAACGATGACTATCGCATCAGCTATCTGCGCGAGCATATCCGCGCAATGGGCGATGCCATTGAAGACGGCATTCCGCTGATGGGCTACACCAGTTGGGGCTGTATCGATCTGGTGGCGGCCTCTACCGGTGAGATGAGCAAACGCTACGGCTTTATCTATGTCGATCGCGACGACGCCGGCAACGGCACGCTCGATCGTAAACGCAAGAAATCGTTCTGGTGGTATAAAAAAGTCATCGCCAGCAACGGTGCCGATTTAGACTAACCTCCCCGACCGGGCGACCTGTGCGCCCGGCTGTTTCGCCTCGCCCCTTCCGCCCTTACAATACCCAATGATTTCATAGCGTTATTGTCATTCATTGACACCAAATATATTACATTGTATAAAGCTTCGCCATAATAATGAGTTTCATTTACATCTTGCTCACCACCAGGGCAGCGCAACATAAAATTAATGAAGGATAGCGTTCCATGAAAAACATCATCAGCGCAGTAGGATTGTTCCTCGCCACTGCGGGCTCCGCCTTTGCGACCACTTATCCGCTGACGATTGAGAACTGCGGCTATAAAGAGACGTTTACAAAAGCACCGGAACGCGTCGTCGCCCTGGGCCAGAATACCGTTGAAATTTTGCTGTTGTTGGGATTAGAGGATCACGTCGTAGCCAGCGCTTTCTGGCCAACCAAAGTCCTGCCGGAACTGGCGGCGAAAAACGAAAAAATCAAAACGCTGACAGTCGAAATCCCGGGTCTCGAATCTGTCCTCGCCCAGAATCCGGACTTCGTACCGGCACAGCTTCCGCTGCTGCTGGGGCCAGAGAGTAAAGTTGCCAAACGTGAAGACCTGCAGACAGTAGGCGTTAACAGCTATATGTCACCCGGCATGTGCGCTACCAAAAAAGACATTGGTGATATGTACGGCAGCCGTCAGAAACTCTGGGACATGACCTTCCTTTATAAAGAGATCGAAGACTTCGCAAAAATCTTCAACGTAGAAGATCGAGGCCAGGCGCTGATTGCCGACTTCAAAAAACGCGAAGCCGATCTGCGCACTGAGTTCAGCAAAAATAAAAAAGACCTTTCGCTCGTCTTCTGGTTCTCCAGCTCCTCCCCCTCCTCTGATGCCTATGTCGGCGGTAAAAATAGCGCGTCCGGCTTTATCGCCAATGTGCTGGGTGGCCATAATGCCATCACCTCTGAAACGGAATGGCCGACCGTGGGCTGGGAAAGCATTATTGCTGCCAACCCGGACGTGATTGTTGTTTCTAGCCTTGATCGCAACCGTTGGGCGCTGGATAGCGCGCAAGAGAAGATTAAATTCCTGAAAAGCGATCCGGCCGTCAGCCAGCTCGACGCCGTGAAAAAAGGGCATATCGTCGTTATGGACGGCCAGGCGATGAACCCTACCATCCGCACGATTTACGGTGCTGAGCAGGTGGGTGAGCAGCTCAGAAAGCTGGGGCTGAATTGATGACTGCAGTGGTGCAACAACGTCGACAAGGCCTGCTGCTTACCACCTCGTCCGTGCTGGCTGTTGTGCTTTTATTGCTGGTGATTGCGCTGGGCGTAAGCGTGGGTGAGCTCTCTATTCCCCTGCAAACCGTCTACTACGCGATTGCTAACAAAGCCGGGCTGACCGACGTTCCCCTGAACCGTATCTACGAGAGCGTGATCTGGGATTTCCGTCTTAGCCGCGCTCTGGTAGCAGCGTGCTGCGGTGCCGGGCTGGCTATCTGCGGTGCCGTGCTGCAAAGCTTGCTGAAAAACGCCCTCGCCGAGCCCTACGTGCTTGGCGTCTCTGCCGGGGCTTCCACCGGGGCGGTATCGGTCGTGGTTCTCGGGATTGGCTCCGGGGCCGTCACCCTCTCGGCAGGTGCATTTGCCGGCGCCTTTTCAGCCTTTGCCTTTGTCGCCTTTCTGACTAACGGCGCGCGTGGCGGCAATGAGCGCACGATACTGGCCGGGGTCGCGGCCTCTCAGTTGTTTAACGCCATCACGGCATACACCATCAGCACCTCCGCCAGCGCTCAGCAGGCACGCGATGTAATGTTCTGGTTGCTCGGCAGTTTTAGTGGCGTGCGCTGGCCGGAATTCCAGCTGGTATTAGTCGTGGTATTGCTGGGGCTGGCGATTTGTCTCTATTACTCCCGTGCGCTGGATGCCTTTACCTTTGGCGACGATGCCGCCGCATCGCTGGGGATCGCCGTACCGCAAGTCCGTTTGCTCTTGTTTACCGTCACCGCGCTGATTACCGCCACCATCGTTAGTATGGCAGGCTCGATCGGTTTCGTTGGGCTGGTGGTACCCCATATGATGCGCTACTTCTTTGGGCCCCTGCACCGTACGCTTCTGATTGCCAGTGCGCTGGCCGGGGCGATTCTGATGGTGCTGGCCGATATCGCCTCCCGCATGCTGATTGCGCCGCAAAGCCTGCCGGTGGGTGTCGTCACGGCCCTGGTGGGGGTACCCTTCTTCGCCGTCATTATCTACCGTTCAAGGAATAAGTGATGAGTATCACCGCCGATAACATTACCTGGAAGGTAGGCAAAAAGGTCATCGTTAATAACGTCTCGCTCCGGGTCACGCCGGGGCAGACGGTCGGCCTGCTGGGGCCAAATGGCTCGGGCAAATCCTCTCTGCTGCGCGTGCTTGCCGGGCTTCGCCGCCCTCACGCAGGCACCGTTGCTCTGGATGGCAATAACATTGCACGTATCAATAAAAAGCAGCTGGCGCGGCGCGTCGCTTTTGTTGAACAGCACGGCATGACCGACGCCAACATGCAGGTACGTGACGTCGTTAAACTCGGGCGTATTCCGCACCATACGGCGTTTTCCGGCTGGAGCAGCCACGATGATGCCACCGTGAACGCGGCGCTGGAGCGGGTGGATATGCTGGAAAAAAGCACCCAGGGCTGGTTAAGCCTCTCCGGTGGTGAACGGCAGCGTGTGCATATTGCCCGGGCGCTGGCGCAAACCCCCAGCGAGATCCTGCTTGATGAACCCACCAATCACCTGGATATTCACCATCAAATGCAGTTGATGCAGTTGATCAGTGAACTGCCGGTCACCAGCATTGTGGCGATCCACGATCTTAATCATGCCTCGATGTTTTGCGATGCGCTGATTGTTATGCAGAAAGGGCAGATTATTGCCACCGGCTCACCCCAGGCGATCCTCACCGAAGATCTGCTGTGGGACGTGTTCCGCGTGAAGACGAAAATTGAAATATCGCCATTTCATGGCAAGAAACATATCCATTTCCTCGTCTGATGCCAGGTAAGCTCATGCTCTCTTTGCGCCCGGCAACACAACTCTGGCCGCCGGTTTTACTGGGCAGCCAGTTTGTGTTCAACATCGGCTTTTACGCCGTTGTCCCCTTTCTGGCGATCTTCCTGCGCGATGACATGCAGCTCTCCGGCGGGCTGATTGGTCTTGTCCTGGGGTTACGCACCTTCTCCCAGCAGGGGATGTTTATCGTAGGCGGTGCCCTCTCTGACCGCTTTGGCGCGCGTAGCGTTATCCTTTGCGGCTGCCTGGTGCGGGTGGCGGGTTACTTGCTGCTGGCGCTGGGTGACTCCCTCGGGGCGATAATCCTCGGTGCCTGTCTGACGGGCATTGGCGGTGCGCTCTTCTCCCCTTCCATAGAAGCCCTGCTGGCCAAAGCGGGCACGCGTAGCGAAGCGGAAGGCAAACGCAGCCGTGCTGAGTGGTTCGCACTGTTTGCGGTTTGCGGTGAGTTGGGTGCTGTGCTCGGACCCGTAGCCGGCGCACTGCTGGCGGGGATCGGTTTTCGCCAGATTGCGCTGGCGGGCGCAGGGGTCTTTGTAGTGGCACTGATGGTGCTGCACTTTTGCCTGCCCACCTCCGCGCAGAAAAAACCGTTACACATCACACCCTGGTGGACCACCTTCCGGCAGCCACGCTTTGTCGCCTTTATCATCGCTTACAGCGCCTGGCTTTTAAGCTATAACCAGCTCTACCTGGCGCTCCCGGTGGAGATTCAGAGAGCCGGCGGCAGCGAGAAAGATCTTGGCCCGCTGTTTATGCTGGCCTCCGTGCTCATTATCGTTTTCCAGCTACCCCTGGCACGCGTTGCCCGCCGGGCCGGTGCGGTGCGCATTCTGCCCGTCGGCTTTGCCGTGCTGGCCGCTTCTTTCGTGAGTGTGGCTCTGTTTGCCAGCCATCCTCCGGCCGATGGCTGGCTGCGTCTTCTGCCGGCGGCCTGTTTCGTTACCCTACTGACTTTCGGACAGATGCTGCTGGTGCCTGCGGCTAAAGATATCATTCCGTGGTTTGCCAGCGAGTCGACGCTGGGGGCGCACTATGGCGCGCTCGCCACCGCAGGGGGATGCGCCGTGCTGGCAGGGAACTTGTTGCTGGGCAGCCAGCTCGATTACGCCCTTACCCCGTCGCCCCAGGCGGTCTATCCCTGGCTGCAACTGGCCTGTTTCCCACTCTGCAGCGCCGTGGCGATGATATTTATCTGCCGGCCGGTGCGACGCTAAGCGCTACTTTTTGGGGCGGTACTTTTCGGGCAGCGGCGGGACAGGACGGCGGTCATCGATGAGGTGGCGTACGGTCAAAATCGGGTGACGCCAGAGCATGCGCGGCCCGGCCCAGCGCATGACCTGTTTCATCTCTTCCCGTTTCGCCGGCTGATAGCAGTGCACAGGGCACTGTTTACAGGCCGGTTTTTCTTCACCGAAAATACATTTATCAAGACGCTTGTCCGCATAGGCATTCAGCGCCTGATAATGCCCCTCTTCGCTTACAGCCTGAGGGCATTGCGCCTCATAGAGCGCAATCATTTTGCGGATGGTCTCTTTTTCGCGCGTAATGCGTTTTCCGGACATGTGAGCATACCTGTTTATAAGTTGCATCTATGATACCTCTTCATGCTATGCGTTTCAGCCTGATTTCATTTTTTGCATCCCGTTTTTGGAAGCAGTCTCGCAGCTCTGCGTTTGTCATTGGGTGATTTTACTGGCATTTTATACAGGTGTTTTTTCTTCTTCAGGACCAGGAAAGGAGTCCGCAATGACTGAACTGAATACTGTAAAACCGTCTCGTCATTTAACCGTAAGTTCTTATCGCAGACGTCACGAAGATCGTCGGACCAAAGTGCCGAAAGGATACAGTCTGCACGCCGCGCTGAACCTGAAAGGCGACTGGCTGGAAGCGGCAGGTTTCAAAACCCACTCCCGGGTGCAGCTTAGCGTTGAGCAGGGCAAAATTGTGATTGAGCTGATGAACGAAAACTCGGCCTAAAGGGGCCACATTTTGCTGCGCGAGGTCATTTTTTCATGCGACAATAGCCTTAATTCATGACCATTGCGTCGCTTAAATCGTACTATTTTCAAAGAAATGGACATCATCACTCCATGACCACTACCGACAACTTAGACGCTCACACCCCGATGATGCATTGGTGTGTTAATGCTGATTGTTAACGATAATTTTCCATCAAATTATAAAAACTACATTTTAACCTACACCTTTGTAACCATCTGATTTTACGAATATTGTTTGCGGTACTCACCAGCGTTATAATCCCTCTGTTTTCCATCTCTCTAATAACACAGGGCATCGCCATGAGCCGATACCATGTATCCAGCAGTGAAGGCCAGTATGAGAAAGACTCTGGCGAACAAGTTTTGGCTAATAAGCTGGGGATCGCTACTTCTGATGAGATGGATGAGGCTGAACTTGTCCTGTTAGAACAACTCTACCAGTCTGTTTTTGAAGAACAGTTCCCGGAAGGGCTGCTCAGCGTAGCCATGCTAAAAAGCTGGCATCGCCGCTGGTTAGGTAACATCTACGAGTGGGCTGGACAAGAAAGAGCGGTTAATATCAGCAAAGGCGGCTTTATGTTTGCGCCCTCAGCGCAGTTGCCAAAACTGCTGAACGAATACAACACGAAATACCTTGCACTCTGTAGCGGCAAAGATGAAGGATAACTAAGCCAAGCAAGACGAAGATGCGAGAGCTTTTTGAACGAAGCTCCGGAGCTAGCTGATGACTTACTAAATTCTACAAACGATGGTGCGCCACAGAATTCTTAATGCCTGAACGAGAAGATTTAACATAAGCGGTATGTTCTTTGTTACTGTCATTGATCACCAAGCCCTCTCTACCCCTACAAGCTCTTGATGACCATATCTGGAGTATCACTTTTCTGATGTAATCTATTGACGAAGTTAACATTTTAAAGCCCTAACTATAGCTTCTGTCATCATGATGAAACGATTATAATCCCAGCAGTTACAAAGAAATCAGTTACTGAACTTGAATGAAAACTGAAAAGGAAGATCGTGGCGATGGGATTTGAAAGATGTCGCAAATGTCGTGGTAAAGGAGAAGGGATTTTTGACTGTCAGAACTGCTCTGGCACTGGTCGAGAGCCAAAGGAAGGAAAACCTTTTGGCCAATGCCACACTTGTTACGGTGATGGTGAGTATGAGCAAGTGTGTCCCGCTTGCTTTGGATTGGGAGAAATATATTCACCTACCGCATTACCTGACGATTCAAAATATATTGATGGATTAGAAACAATGAAAACTTCTGATATAATTAACATTGCTACTGAACAGTTATTGAACCTTGAAAGCCGGGAGTTTGATGTAATTACAGTATCAAAACCAGTTTCTCCTGATGCAGCTGTAAACCTTGCAAAAATAATATCGAAACTATCACCTATCGTCGGTAATCTAATTGAGTTTCATACTTGCGACTACCTCAACTCACAGGACACATATGCTGAATTAGGACATTGGGTTCGTCAAGACCCTGGTTTCCCTGATACAATTTTTGTTAGCGATGAAATAACTCCTACGCCAGGATTTGAAATTAAAGCATGGTTTCCTTTAGCTACGGAGATAACGGCCAGATTTAAGGATAGTCAAAATCATTTTTCTGAGGATCAAACTTATGTAGCAATGTTAGCATGGCTACCAGAGTATCTTATTTTTGGGAAACCAAAGGTAATTGATATAGTAATAGTTTCAGCAATGTCCGTCGCAAGAGCACGAGATCTACATTATCATCGTCCACCGGACTATATTGTTCTAGAACCGGAAGATACAACATTAAGGACAGGAAACCTGCAACAAACTAATACTAATGGATATAAGTTTCAAGGTACTCAGGAACAATTTATTGAAGCACAGCAGTTAGTTGCATCTTGGCAACCTCATGCTCAAGAATATAGCCCCACACCAGAATATCAAGAAATGCTTAGAACATTAATTGCAAGATACCCATACCGGTTAGATACAAATTTTGCAAAAATGGATAGGATAGTTCATCCACAAATTGAAGAATTCAAAACACGAGTTCATAACACTCGTTTTCACGGAAAAACGATTGGCGCATGGAACAAGCTTTTATCTAAAGGAAATGAATCTGAAATATTGATTGCGTTATCCGATACCTTTGGTATATCCGACGACGGAGATACCGCCGTCGAATAATTTTTACAAGGAGAGAAAACGCTCCATACCTATTTGAAAATAGGTGGGGTCTATCTCTCCAGCAAAAGATTTTCTACCTAACCGGTGAGCAGCAATTGAAGCAGAAAATAACCCACCAAAGGGTTCCCAAATCACATCACCTGCATCACTTGAAGCCTGAATAATCAATGACATCAGATCTAATGGTTTTTGGTTAAGATGAGCAGCCTTAGCTAATTGGCCTGGAACGCTGATCCTTTCACCACCTTTAAGAGTATTACGCTCCCAAACATTAGTGAATCCCATAGGACAATAAAACTTTGCTCTCATTTTTTCCCAATCTTGGAAGCTCATAGGCGTAACGCCATCAGCAGAGAAGTATGGTTTACCAGAAACATCGCCATGCTCATTAGCATACTCGACTAACTTGACAAACATTTCTGGAGGAGGGATATACCATAAATGCCCCTGATCCAAATATTTTCGGGTTGCTACATTTTTAACACCACAGGCTTCATTTGCTTTTTTTAAGGCTAGTTTTGTTCTTTTCCATTCACGGTAAAGCCAATGTTGCAAAGATAAATCGTTAATTTTAGGCTCAAAAACATATTGCACACACATCTCTGTCACGACAGGAAATCGTCTTATCTTTGCAGTGTTTACATTACCTGCAATATGCCCCTTGCCTTTATTCCATATATTTGCATTAACATAGCGCCAACCATGCTTCTCTAATATAGGGTGTACAGAGGCCCAACCTATTTCAGAGTTCCAAAACCATAACGTTGTTTGCGCCGTAGCCTTTTTACTCCACTCTATGACATGAGGTTCATACCATTCAGCAATCGAGGTATGATCAGCCGTATCACCTTCGAAACCTAGTATCCCATAAGCACCATCTGAAATAATAACGGTAGGTTCATCCCATGATGAGTACAAGTCTAAGCTATTTCCAAGTTGAATTTTCGCATCATTATTGCACCATTCATGTACACTAGGAGAAGTTTCAATTTTAATGCTTCTCCCTCTTCCAACAGTACTTCCAGGTATTATTTTGTTAATTGTGGGATTACTATTTTCAGCCATTGAAACACTCTCGCATAATGGATCTCCATTTAATATTATACATGATTAAAAAACAAAGATAAACAAAATTCATAGCTTGTTTTTCACCCTTGGACTGCAATTATAATTCAAGCAGTAACAAACAATTAAGAATCAACAATTGTTAGAATAAAATAATGACTACACTGATATCTCGCTCCTTTTTATCATGAAAAAACGTGATAATTTAGGCAGAAGTTATTATTAATTTTACGTAGAATTATGTGTATTCATTAAAATATCTCTTCCAACTTACAATATGAAATTAGATATATCTAAATATTAAAATAGATTTTTATTTTAATCTCTCTGTAATTAATCCTTTGTCTCAATCAAAAGGTATGGATTGGACCAGTCAGTGACCTCTTCATATGAAACAAACCCATCATGTTCTAGCGCCCCCCTTATGACTGGTAACATAATCGTAGACAGCCAGACCTTCCAGCCCCTGTAACATGTGTGACAGCAGCTTTCGGCGCATAACATCCGAGTTCCTGAGTTTACGAGCTGTCACACCTTTGTAGGTAATGTTAAACGGCTGCCGTATCGAGTTGGTTAATGTTTTTTTTTCAATTCAAGATAAGGATGGTTCCAACATATCTCACGGTTGGTCACAAGCCCATCATGCTCAATCGAACTGCATACACCGGGATTAGCCAGCACTGCTTCATACACCGCCTTACTCTCAATACCTTGGATCATATGGGACAACAAACATCGACGAACACTTGCAGTGATCTTGTCAGGTTTAACCATATAAGTCTGACGAACGGCATTGCGTATGGCCCAGCCACGACCGGGGCAATTAACATGTTCATCAAGATAATGCGCAACCAACTTGTTAAGTGCCCTTCTCACTGGCCGAACAAACTCAATCCACTCATCAGCCACACACACCGCTTCATTGTAACCATACAAATCACAAAGCTTACGAAACGCAGCGCTGTCCTTGTGCTTACGGAATTCTCCAAGTGAGTAAATCAGAGTATAGATAAGCAACTTAGCAGCCTTTTGATCAACGTTGAACCGTCGCATGACCTTCTTCTTGGTGATCTTTGCCAGCCGCTTACATTTGATGCCGTATCGATCCAGTTCATGTTTCAGGATATTCAGTTGGCTGCTTTTGATATCGTAATTAATACCCACAACAACTTCCCATTTTATAGCGGCCTTTAGCGCCTGAAAGCCACCGTTCTTCTCAAATGAACGCGTTCCCCGCTCCGCTAGTTTGTATTCAGGGAAGTATTCAACCACCAAAGGAACACTTGAAACCATCCTGCAACCACGCTCAGCCAGATGCTGGAGGAAGTGAGACTTCAGAGCAGCCTCCCTTTCGTCTTCAGGAACGTAGGCCTGTAGCTTATCAAGGTTGATACGCAACGCCCCCATGTTGAGATACACCTGACGCATATATTGCTGGGTTTCACGGGATACGTGACGCGTAGCATGGCGGGGCTTATTAAAGTGCGATAACGCTTTGTGGATCAATTGTTCCTCCGTCATGATCTTTTGGTCACGAACACGCTTACCCACAGACAGATAGATATAGCGATCATCACGCTGTTTGTAGTCATCAGGCGAGACTTCAAACCAGCGTTTGAGGTATGCCTTAGACAAAGCAAAAGTGCGGCTTTTCCCATTCCCCCATGAGTGAATTTTAATATCTATAATTCCTGCATCTTTCAGCAACTCTAACGCCCGGTCACAACACAGATACTTATCCTGCTTAAAGACAAACGGTAATTCCTTTTTACCCAGCTCATTATATATTGGCGAGTAATGCGTCCATGGATTATCCTTCGGGGTGTCTTTAGCATAAAGGAAGTTATTACAAACCAGATGCTGCAAAAACCGTTGAATATCCAGATAGTATGACGGAGACTGGCGACCATCTTTCCCAATGAAAGGTATGTTATGTACATCCTCAATGAACTTATTATAAGTCTCGAGTGTAACCAGAATACCACGCTTAATAATATAACCCACAGAACATTTCACAGAACACCTCGTGATTGAAAGTTGCATAACACAAGAAACACAGTTGTTTTTACAACATCAATTACGAATACCTTAATGAAGGCCAATTTTTTTCATATTACCAACACACTCATAACACTCACGCTCTTCTCGCTCTATTTCCGCTGCTGCTGATTATCACTATTAATATGGCAGTGACATACATATACTATATAGTGAGTAATATAGAGTTATATCTGATAACTACCTTGAGGAATGCTTTAACCGATGTAATTGACAAAAATACAGAATCGTAAATACAAACAGGGATCCTGTGCTATGGGTAGAATCGTTAATCCCTGCGGTTAATATCAGGGTACTAAAGCCGATGTTTGGAATAAAAAACCATCGGCGGTTTCCCCCTACCATTGTACGAGGTGCAAATCTGACACTAAACAGCAGCGGTAATTAGCTGGTCTGTCACACCAAAATTCTGCAACAATGGGTGGTTTAAAACCGTCATCTTTCAGGTTTCTGATTTAACATGTCCTCCATTTTCATGCTTTGAAGCAAACGGCATCCCTGCCCAACCACAATTACCCGTCTTTCAGTCGCAACTGAAGCCACTTCTGGCGATGCTTAAATTGCCAGTATTGCGGTTGCGCGAGAATCCCAAGTTTTTCCACCACAAGCGGTAACATAGCCCATATAGCCTCTGAATCGAATAATTCAACACGATAGCGCTCCATGAGTTTATCAACGCGCTTATCAGCAGCTTTTTTCGCTGGGCTGACCTGCTTACCATTCAGGGTCGCTGATGGTTGGTAATCCGCTCTGGCAACCGGGTAAGGAACATACTCACGTAGCAGGCGAGAAAAATCAGGCTCAAGTTCGGAATCTACCAGCGCATTACGATCATAAAATGCGAGTTTAGATACCAAATTCTCCATGTTTAGCAGGTTGTTAAGCATGAGCTTTTGCTTGCCGGGTGATAAACGCAATTCCAGTCGCAGAAACCGCCGAAACTGTTGCTCATCAAGTAGAAGGACAGCCTGTTCATACCTTCTCTCAGTTGCCAGACCCGGAGCATCGGCCTTTTCGTATATTGACGCGACGATAGTCGTAGACCCCAGCCGTAACCCTTCCTGCTCTCCATGCAAATCATTAAAGTCGCCGCTCCTTGCACCAACCAGCCGGATTAAATAGTCGTGGAGCCTCATTCCCACTACATCCAGCGCGTAGTGGATAGTTGTTATCCAGGCATTACGTAATCCCCGATATAGATACTTGCCGATGCGTCCCTTCCGCCCCAGCCACAGAAACAAATCCGTTATCTGTAGCGGTGAGTAATGCTGGGGGCTAAGCTCTGCTCTCAGAAACCCACGCTGTCTGCTGGTTGGGTCAAAATGGATTGCCAGCAATATGGGGTGTTTGCGCGATTTAGCTTTCAGTCGGATCTCGACTACATGACGATAGTGCCCGCCACACTCATACTTACCAGCCGGTCGAACTTTGATCTGGTAGCCCCCACCTGAAGCTAGGCCAAACAAACGCTGTCTGAGTATCTGATTCTCTTCCCAGTCATGCATGTCCGTTACCCATGCTATTTTGTCTATACTTCCATGCGTAGACTGGCCTGCACCATTAACTCCAAGTGAGGTTTTGTCACGTAAGGATGTCACCCGTTCACGATTAAATTGTTGCGTCATATTCTGTTCCGATAGTGCATAGCAGCAACAGTGATCCCCTCTTTCATATGCAGGTATCATCACTGTTACTGGTTCTATGATTGGTATGTCAGGGGTTGGATAAGGCTTACAGATCACTGCGTATTGCTAATCCCGCGCGACTCAATCCAGTTTTGAATTTCATTTGCTCCCCAGCCCACAGCCCGACCGCTATCACCAGTCAGTTTTTTCGATTTTGGAAAGTCTCCTTTAGCTATGAGCCGGTACAACGTCGCGGACGAGATCCCGGTCAGGTGAAGAACTTCTTTTTTGCGGAGAATACGGTTGGTGTTCATGCTTGTGCTCCTTTGAGCTGTTTCAGGAGCTGCGTTATTTACAAGCATGAAAAATCTCAAGGATTTGCTTCGGATTGGCCTCCAGACGTCAATCTTTGGCTTCCTCGGTAAATCACTACGTTATTAGGCGCATCAAAACGTTTAAAACTGGTCATGCAAGGACATCATTCCCATTGAGGCTCAGTGGTGATAAATCGACCTACAGGATAGATTTGGTAATGACGATGAGCGAGAAGAGCTGGAATGCGGATGCGGATGCGGATGCGGATGCGGATGCGGATGCGGATGCGGTATGTAACCGTAAGCGGATGGACCATAAAAAGATATTCGATTTTTTTCAGAAGAAGCTTAATCTGGGAATGGATACCAGACATAAAGTGGCTCTGATTGCGCAGGAAATGACAGGTGAAGGCTTTAATGTACATAATTTTGATGCAGAAAAAGCTGCAGATGTCATAGGCGCATATGTAAACCACATGTATAACGATCTCTTTTCCCACAACAAAAAAACCATTACAAGCTTCGAAGACAATCCGAAGAGAACGCTTTTATTCTTGGTTGTATATTGCTGGAATGAGCTGGAATTTCTATTCCTCTCAGTCAAGTAGTTACCTTTTGTCGGAGCATCCCCGCTGATGATTCCAGCAACGGGGATGCTTTGCCTTAGGAGCGTTAATTATCTCATGAACCGCCTATGATTGGTTTTAAACAGGCCATGAGGGATCGTGTAGATTGACCAGTCCGGCCGCACACCATTTCCTTGAGTAGTATGGGCTTTTAAAATCAAGAAAAACTGTAGTATGGCCCAGTTTACTGTATACGCCATACAAATCTAGAGACTGGTTGTGTAACTGTTTTGCTGCAGAGCAATGCGCACAAGCCAGACTACCACATGGAATATACGTACATCGCTGTAGTATCAACGCCAGTCGACAGTAAGAATTCGGCTGTTCGTAATTATCCCAATCTCCTTCCTTAATCAACCGAGAAACATGCTGGGCTGACCACTTATTAAGTTTACTTATCCTCGACTGATTTTCCTTCAGTACAGCAATTATGGTCCGTTCCGACAGGCCCAATTGTTGCCCCATAGTTTCAAACCAGGGAGTCAGCATTTCTTCAAATCCAGTTGTATTACATTTGATAATTGCCATCTTATTCTCCCGCCTGCATGCGGCTATTAACCCAGTTATTGATATCGCTTTCCAGCCAACCCATCGCCCGGCTACTGTCGCCAGTTAGCTTCTTTGACAAAAGAAAAGTTCCTTTCGAGATGAGTCGGTACAACGTCGCTAACGAGACCCCAGTCAGACGAAGAACCTCTTTTTTACGTAAAATACGGTTGGTACTCATGCTTGTGCTCCTTTGAGCTGTTTCAGGAGCGGAATGATTTACAACCACCAAAAAAGCAAGGATTCACTCAACGATGCCTTCGTTGAGCACGTTAAGGGCATCTTTCATGTGAATGTGATTCGATAGCACCTATTTCTGTCTCCAGAATGGTCATATAAATAAGAAATTTTCGCTGAGGCTCAATGATGATATTTTGTACAAACAACTTTCATGGAGGTGACAATGATTGGTAATCAAAGCAACAAGGCTGATGCTAAATGCCACCGGGAACGGAAAAGCAGTAACGAGGTCTTTGAATTTCTGGAGAAGAAGCTCTATCTGGGGCGGGATACACGGCAAAAGCTGGCGTTGATTGCCAGAAAACTGACGGGATCGGGTTTTAGTCCGGATAAATTTGATGCAGAGAAAGCGGCGGATGTACTGAGTGCCTGCGTGAATCACATGTTTAATGACCTGCTCAATGGGGGAGAGCTAAACGGCATTTATGGGCTGGAGGAGCACCCCGTGATAGTCCCGGGCAGGTCCCCTAAGGCACTGGAAATCTACACTGTTTACCAGCTCGTTAAAGGTCGCTTTGACAAGCTTCAAACGGGGGAGTCAGATCGAGAGAAATGCGCATCGGTGGCAGCAAAACTTAATGAATGCGGGCCGGGGAAACCGTTATTTAAACATTTCTCTGACAGTGAACAATGGACGCGTGAAGATGTTGCGTGGGTACTTCAGCCTGAAAATATCAATGCACTGATTAACGTCCAGAATCAAAAGTACGCGCGGTTGAGTGCTGAAGATAAAACTAAAGCCGCATCTGGAAACGGCTCAAAAGCTAAAAACACTTGATGCGTTTGCTGGCACTGATTTTCATGCTATCACCACGGTAGTCATAGCGCGTCGTCGTGGATATGTCGCTGTGGCCTGCCAGCTGGCGTACGGTATTGATATCCACGCCCTGCTCCAGTAAGCGGGTGATGAAGGTGCGCCGCATATCATGTGGGGTAAAACGTGCTATGCCTGACGTATGCTGTAACTGCTCCAGGATGCCCGTTAACCCGGTTGTTGTCAGAGGCTGGCTGGCGACCTTACCGTTGCGCTGGATACGGTTGAACAGTGCGCTGTCAGCCTCATCTGCGCCAACTTTCAGCCACGCGCGGATAGCCTTATCCACTGCATCCGCCACATGTATCTCGCGGTATTTACGCCCCTTCCCTTGTCTCACCGTCAGGATGCCGTTGTCATAGTCCCGGCGCTCAAGTTTAACCAGTTCCCCGGCTCGCAGACCCGTTCCGCAAAGCGTCAGCACAATGGCGGTATCACGGCAGCGCCGCACCGGTTGCGGATGCTGTTTTGCTGCCTGAATCAGTGCCCGGATTTCCTGTTTGTCTAACGCCCTTCCCTTACGCTGGATATCACCGTTCACACGCTTAACTGAACGGATACGTGCCAGCGTTTCGGCATTCATGCAATTGAGGTTAAAGGCCGTCTGCGCAATGCCCCGCAGTGCTGACAGCGCCATATTGACCGATGACACGGCGTAACCGTCATCCAGCAGTGCCGCACGTACTTTAGCGACGGCTGCGTAGTTAAGTTGTTCCCACGGATAAACTGCTGCATCCGCACCGCGTTTAAGTATGCCGGCGCTGCGGTTTAACAGGCTGGTGATACCCCGCCTCCCTGAGGGAGCAAGGCCGTTGATATACGCATCGAACACGGTAGTTTGCACCACTGGCTGAATCTGACGTAACGCAGCCCTTCTCATACGTTTAACCCGCAATAACGTACATTAAACCAGGTAACTTTCAGCATCACACCAGCCCCCGTTCAGCCATCGACACCGTTTCAGTTCCTGCCACGATAAAGTGGTCAAGCAACCGCACATCCAGCATTTCCAGCAGCTCCTGAAGTTTTTTAGTCAACTGGATGTCACAACGGCTGGGTTCAGGCTCGCCGCTGGGGTGGTTGTGTACAAGGATGACGGCGGCGGCGTTATGTTTCAGCACACGCTTGATAACTTCACGGGGGTGAACGCTGACCAAGTTTAGCGTCCCCCTGAACAGGATTTCACGGTGCAGCAGCTGATTCTGATTATCGAGCAGGATGATGCCAAACTCTTCATGTTCAAGCGGTGCCAGCTCAACCATCACACACCGCCTTACATCATCAGGGGAACAGAGTTGAACCCCACGCTTGTAGTATCTACTGATAATGTCACGCGCCTGGTCGAGGATACGGGTTTCACGCTGAGTAAACATGGTCATGTCAGAACTCCCGTTCAATGAAGTAAATGGCGTCGGGGAACAGCTGGCGGCGGGTTACGCCAGTACGCAAGGAGAAAGCTTTACGGGGCATTGTGGTTCGCCCGTTGCTGTCGAAGAAACAGAGCGTTTCTTCATCCATTTTGACCAGAAGGGACCAGTGAAACTGGTCGCTGAGCATAATCAGACGGGAGTGGTCAGTGACGTCAAGAAACCGCTGCATTACCCTGAAAAGCCGCCCGTCTGATAATCCCCGCTTCCCGGCAAAGGGTCTGGTGATTTGAACCGGGAACTGGCGGCTGTAATGTCCTTTCTGCAACACCTGCACTATCAGCCAGTCTAAACGGTCTTCTTCAATCCCTTCAGTCAGCCATTCCTGCAAAGGCCAGCGCTGCTGATAAGTCTGAATAAGCCGGTTCATTAACGGGCGTCGTTTCACCCTGCCGTCATACAGCCAGCTCAGCATGTTAACCACGCAATAAGCACCGCAAAGACAGTCCAGTTCGCCCTGTTGAGACGCACGTATCCCTCTGTTATCAGTCACAGATATTTCCCCATAAGATAGTGATGATTAGTGTGGTGGGATTAGCTTTCCCACAGGACGGTAATGGTGTAGACGTTCATGGCGTGATACTGAATAAAGTTGGATTGCCAGAGTTCAAACAACTCCCTTCCGGCGTTAACAGGCAGATCACCAACATGAGCAAGAAAGACATATTGTTGACTCCAGCTGATATCAATTTCCTTTTCCAGTTCGGGGTATACCACTCCCATATAACTGAAGTCGGTAATGTAATCAAAATACCATTCGTCATTGCGAGAAATAAGCCGTATTTCGACAGGATGGTAACCGCCATTTTCAGCGCTGTAACTCAGGTCTTTAAATAACAGACTGACGGCTGTAATTCTGGCTTTATGCGGCGATGGATTTCCCGCTTCATTTAATATGATATTTATTAATTCCTGATCGACGGGCATAGCAAGCCCTTCCTGATGGACAATATTCATCAGTGAGTTTCCTGTTCAATCTATTTTAATAAGACATCATGCCTGCACCAGTATCGGCGGGTTTTAATCACCTGATAAATAATAAGTACATGGCAACATACTGGCTGCAAGTAATAACACTATCCAGCAATGACATTATACCAACAATATACTTTCACTGCAAATAATAACAAAAGAAACTAATTTATGATTCAGAAAAGAAATAACTGACAACAGATTTTTATTCATTATTAAGTGATGGCATACTTTCCATTCTGCCATGTCAGACAGGTCAGGGTTCCGGGGTGGTTCCTTCTGTCTGGCATGGCGGAAAACTGACGCTATCACACCTTCCCGTTCAGCTTTTCAAACAGGCTCTTACGCTCATCTTCGGGCAGCTTCATGATTTGTACCGCCAGTTGAGAAACATCAGGCCCCTGAGATATTAGATCGTCCTTTACCAGCCTGAGGGCCTGCTCCATCAATTGCGCCCGCGAAGCTGGTGACATATTGCGATACAACTGTATCCAGAGACTAAGCTGGCGATCGCTGTCGGTGAGAGTAAACGCTTCGCCCTTAGCCCTGCTTCTCTCATCGTCAAGAGACATTGTGGCTGCGCTGATATGGTAAACAACGCCTTTTCCGGCAGTCCTTTTACGACGTATTTCCGGGTGCAGGGATGCCAACTTTTCCAGGCGCAACCTGGCGCCACGCGCAGTGCCCGGCATTCCCTCAATATGAGTGAATTCCTCTGCTGTCAGCCAGTCTTTAGCCTCTTCAACAGAAGCGTCAGAATGGGTCGGTATAGCCGATACTGTTCTCTTACTGCTCATATAAATTTCACCAGATATCAATGCGTTAATAAAAAACACAAAAATAGATACCAAAAGAACTTGAAGGGTATCTTTTATTCGCATTTAATATCCATGTACTGATTCCATGGAGTTAATACTGTGCGTAACTCAACAGCATCGCAGAAAAAACAGAGCAAAGGAAGTTCAGGGAACTGGCATCGTGCCGATATTGTGGCAGCACTTCACAAGCGAGGGTTAACGCTAGCGTCGCTTTCACGCAGTCACGGCCTTGCGCCACGTACATTAAATAACGCCTTAGAGCGTCATTACCCCAGAGCTGAGCGCATTATTGCCGGAGCTCTGGATACGACACCGGAAACATTATGGCCGGAAAGGTATGCCCTTAAAAATGGACCAAGTAGCAGGTAAAGAATGCAACCATGGCAACCACCATCACTGAAATAACGGAATGCTTTGAGTATTTTTTCAGTTCTCTTTATCGCAGGGAGTTCGTCAAAACCCTGCGTCTGAACGACTGTAGCGAGCGGGAATTACTGCCTCTGGTACGTTGCTATTTGCTGGGTTGGTTCGCAGATAATGTTTCACCGGAAGTCAAAAGCAAGCTGCCAGGAACTGTATCCGGGCACGGTTACATTGATTTTGTAGCCGTTGAGTTTGCAGTACGTAAACCAACTGCGGCACGTTCCAATGTCTCCGCGACCGTCAACAGTACAGAAGTAAAGAAATTGATGAAGCACGATGGCAAAGCCTTGCTTGTGCTGTTTGACTTCTCTGACACGCCCTATTCAAAAGAACAGATCGAATCTTTCCGCAACTGGCCCTCTCTTGGTCGAGGGAATCATCACAAGTCTGCATTCAACGTCGTTTATTTCTTTGTGGAAAAACGCAGACCGTTGGCACTGGGGAAAATCACCAAAAACATCCGTATCACTTAACAGGAAATTCAATAATGAACAGAAAACTGCTGGCCTTGCTGATGGCAGCCATAGCACTTCCAGCTGCGGCAGCGCAGTACGTAAAACCTGGAGCGATTCTAACCGTGTATCCGGGAGAGGGTAAGGCTGAATTCAGCATTAATGCCTCAACAGGGGATGGCTCGGGCCTATGCAATATGGATGGTACGGCACAACAAATAGCTGCCGGAGAAAACCAGAAACGTCGCTGGATGTGGAATGACAATACCAGTCAGTGTGTTGCAGTAATTAGTGAACTGAATAACGGAAAGACCAATGTTATGACTCGTGGTTGCGAAGGATACTGTGGAGATTCTGCGACAGGCGCAATGGATGGTCAATTTAATAAGAAATAAAAGTATCGTTAATTAATGAAGGAACTCAAGATGAAAAAAACAACGCTTCTGGTATTTATAGCCGCTGGTTTACTGGCTGGTTGTGATGAGAAAACGCCAAAATGCAGTAGTAATGATGCTAAAAATCTGGTCGTGGATATAGCTAGAAAAACAATCGAGAAAAGCATGACACTGGATAAGGATGTGCATATTTCAGTAGAAAGTGTCAGAACAATTAGCCATGAATCAGGTCTAGATGTTTATCTGTGTGCCGCTGATTTAACGTTTACAAAGCCAGACCTGCAAAATTCATTACCAATTACCTATCGAATACAGAAAACGGATGAGGGAAAAGGACAATTCTATATAAATGTGTCGGGTTTATAATCCCTGAGTAATAATTAAACACCCTTAAGGTAGAGTAATTATTATTTTTCGCAAAAAGAAAACCCATAAAAATATGCACATTTTCTACTATGGTTATTCTCGCATTTAATTGGTTCGTTTGTAGTGGTGTGATGAACGTCCCTTCCTAAAGTAGTCATTGCCATACTTTTACTGGCTGCATTAATCCGTGAGTAACATCACATGAATACGATCCGTTAAGACTGACCCAGCATAGTGGCTACGGTCTTCAGTTGAGAGGTGTAAATCTCGATGCGGCTTCAACGGACCTGTATTCAACAGGGTGCTTCAGGTGATGAACAAACCTATGGCAGAACCTGGCTCGAATCAAATGCCCGTAACGGCAGCATGAGCGCGATTCAGCTTTCGCAGGCAGAGCTGCTCTATAACCCGGAATACGCCCGGCAGTGTGATGCCTTTGGGGATAAAGTGGAAAACGAATGGCGTAAAAAGTAACCGGAACATGATATCCGGCCATCCGGTGAACAGAAACCTGCTTTCGGGCAGGTTTATAAAAAGAAAACTAAAATCCCCAAATAACTAATAAGCCCAAAAAACCTTATATATCAATGAATAAACAATGTTCATAGATTTCAATCATAACGATAGGAAAAGATATTTAAAATAAGAACGCACCAAAAATGAGAATACAACTCATTACTGGTATTTTTTTTCACGGTAACTTGATAAGCGGTAATTTTAATGTATTATTTGTTATGTAATTTAACAACTTTAACAATAACCTTACTCATATCATGCCAACACCAGGGCACTGACAACCTAAGTTAATGACAGACAATTTTTCGTATTTATTTGCAGCCAAAGCCCATAATTATGCAAGTGATAAATAAAAAACTGCCTCCTCCGCTATTCGTCATCGAATCGCTTCTAAAACAGAATCATACTATTTCAATCTACTCTGGAGCCCTGCCGGATGCTTTACCAGCAGAGATGATTGAGCTTAATCTGATGGAAGGCATATTAATCCTTGATATCAATTATGCAGGGAGTGAGGTTGATGAGAATGTTTTTAACGGGAACCTGAATATTGATATCGAAATCATTAAAGGTGTTCCCCCCAGTGAAAGAGAAGGTTATAGCATAAGTAGTATCCCTACAATTTTACTGGAAACTGATGCTAACCTGTGTCGTGTAGAGTGTCTTTTGCCGGAATCATTCTTTGCTTACGACAAAAGAGGAGCAGTGAGAATTCCTTTTATTCTGGGAATGAATTGCCGTGCAAGGCTTGAAGTATTTACGCATTATCTAAACATTTCTGGAATAGTCAAAAACCTGTCTGTAGGTGGATGTCTTCTGGAACTACAACTGATAGATAGCGCAGCCCTTGATATTAATCAAAGAATACCAAAAATTTATCTTGAGTTTCCAAATGGTGATATATTTATTTCTGAAGGGATTGTTCGCCATATAAGATTATTTGGAAATCATGGCTATATAGCTACAGGTATCGAATTTACTAACCTGTCACCAAAGCAATCCGAAATGTTGTTCCATACGGTTACAGAGTCTGAAAGAGAGATAGCTTACCTTAGTGGTATGTCTGGGCATGAAGTTACTAAATCCCCTCTTTTTATTCCGGGCTCAAGTGAAAAAATACTGCGGCTAAAGGAAATTCAGGAACGCGAAAAAAGAGCGCAACAGTCACCAATGGAAAAAGGTATTATGGAAATAGCACATCAACTCCAGATTGGATTGATAACTATTAAAACGAAAAAAAATTTCCCGGCTAAGCAATTTTATGACTGTGCTGATGCTTTGCTATTTTTATTGAGCAACGACCGGAAAGCTTTTCTTTATTCTCTGTCATTTATCAGAGATGAACCTACCTGGGTACGACATTCGATTAATGTGGCTTCCCGATTTGCGGATATCATATTATCCCATAGTCCACATTTCCCGGAACTGCGTGAGTATGTATTAGGAATACTATTGCATAACATGGGAAAACCGCTTTTAATAAGCGAAAAATTACCTTCCTTAGATATAAACCTGACAAATGAGCAAAGAACCCTGTTAAAAAAGCATGTGAAAGTAATCCTGGATAAATTTGATGAGTTGAACTGGCAACCAGACTCTGTATGCAGAGGGGTTATAGAAAACGCCAATGAAAAGCTTGATGGTTCAGGATATCCATCAGGAAAAAACTATACACAAATTTCACCTGTTATGAAATTAATTTCAGTACTAAAAATAATTGATAAGTTATCTTATCGTCGGAATGATTTGAAATCATACACTCCTTTAGAAGTGTACCGTATAGTTAATCAGCAACAGGCTGAATATGAGCGTAAATGGTTAGTGTATTATATGAAATTATACGGAACTTACCCGATTGGTAGTCTGGTCAAATACTCTGGTGGTTTTCTTGGCTGGGTAACCGACATTGATAGCTCTGGTCTGCCAGTTACAGTCAGGGTGGTCAAAGACCTGCGTTATCCTGATGCGAATATAAATAGTATAATATCGGGCTCAGATTTAGTACAAATAGGAAGGCTTGAGAATGTGGTTGACCCAGTAGAATATGAAATCAGAGTTAAAAAATTATAATAAGGAGTCGGTGTACTTATGAAAACCAGCTTTGTTGGTATTAGAAATCGTGAGCTGTTACATTTTAAGCGCTGGGGGGGAATTATAGTATTTACTATACTCTTAACGCCGATTTTTTTGTTTTATTTTATTTGTTATCAGATTGATACAAAAGAAAAGCACAGAACGCTTCGGGTAATTGAGTCAGGCTTTAACTCAGCAATAAAAACCTACGGAAAAGTAATTAAAGACTATGCTTTATGGGATCAGATGTACACAAATACCTTTCCTGTTATCAATGATAAATGGGCATGGGAAGAAGGTAATCTCGGAAGTGGTCTGTATAGAGAATATTCTATAAACGGAGTATTTATATTAGACAAGAATTACAATACTATATACAGTGTCTTAAATGGGAAAAAAGAACATTTTTCACTTGCTAACCTGGCCAGGAAAGCATCATTCAAAAAGTTTTTTTCACAGGAATGTGGGAGAAATAATTCTTTAACAATGATTAAAGGGGAGACAGAAGGTCGGCCAATTGTAATCTATTGCCACAGGATAATCAACCCATTAAGTCGGCAAAATATATCACATATTTCAACGACACTCGTATTCATTAAATTTTTCAAAGCAGATGAAGTCATTTCCCTGGGAAATTCTGTAGATGCCAGCAATCTGAAGTTAAACAAAATATCAAATCCTCATTCGGCTGAAACTATACGCTTTGGCAATACAGTCTTTGGTGCAGTATGGGATTATCGCAATTCAGGCAGGCATATATTTTACAGAACGCTACCCTCAATTTTCATTTTTTATCTTTTAGTTATAACAGGGGGCTATATATTGCTCTCAAAAATAAAATAAAAAGACAGTTTACTTGCCGAAATGAATGAGTTGGTAAATAATAATCAGCTGGCATTATATCTTTCTGAGAATAAGATAAAAGAAATTACCGAATTAGCTGTCATTCTCTTTGCACACCTAAAGAGTGACCTTGCGATTCTAAAAATAGAAACAAACACTTTCAGTCAGGACTATTATACCTGGAACCAGTGTTTCATATATGAGAAAATCGCTCATGACAATATATCTGTAAAAGACTGGATGTTAAATATTGAAGGCTATCAACCTAAAACGCTTTCAGGATGCTACCTTGAAAATACTAACAAAGAAAAAGTATTTGTTAATCTTACAGCCAAAAAAAATGAAGGTAATGAGAAAGCTCAATACTCAATTGTACTGACGGATATTTCCGCGTTTATAAATGAAGAAAAAGAAAGGGCAAATTGTCTGATAAGTACGCTTCCTGACAGCGAATTATCAAAAAAAGTGCTTAATGCAATTACTCATAACATAGCTGACAATAATAAAACAATACTTGTTTGTTTATCAGTGCGGAATTTGACGTTTATCTCTACTGTTTATGGCAATTCGTTTACCAATGATATATTAAAAAGAATTATATATAAAATTAATGATGTTTGTTCCACGTATGATTTTGTGGCTAAATTAGAATCAGGGAATATTCTGTGCTGCCTTCAATTCGTTCCAGTTCAGGAGGGTTATGACGAGGCCTGGAAGTCATACGTCACAAATCTTATTAATAACATTCAATTATCGTTAAGGAATAATACAGAATCAATCACACCTGTTATATGTGCTGGTTGCCTAATGTATGATGATGAAAATAATGACGTTGTAACCGTGCTTAAATTTTTAGAGATTGCACATAGTGAATCAAAAGAAATTAATGGTGATAATATCATATTCAGTAATACCGATAATATTAAAAAACATGAAGATCGTTTAAAAATGATGACTTTGATTACCGAGGCTATCGAGAATGATAATTTTTCTCTTGTGTATCAACCTAAATATAATTTCAATATGTCGTCAATAAGCGGGGTTGAAGCCTTAATTCGCTGGAGCCATAAAGAGTATGGTTTTATATCACCAGCTCAGTTTATTCCTGTGGCTGAAAAATCAGATCTCATTTTTCGTATAACAGACTGGGTCATTAAGTCTGTTTTTTTACTATCCTCAAAAATGCAAACGATCACCTTCTCGATTAATCTTTCTGGGAAAGACTTTGATAACCCGGATTTATTCAATCAGATAGAAAGGTATCTTAATCTGTACAGTACTAATCCTGAAAATATAACATTTGAAATTACTGAAGGAGTAATTATAAGCAATCCTGCTTCAGTAAGGCGCACCTTACTGCTGCTTAAAGAAAAAGGTTTTAATATTCATATCGATGATTTCGGAACCGGTTATTCATCTCTGGGATATTTACGCGAGTTTCCCTTTAATGCAATAAAAATCGATCGTTCATTCATTAAAGATATTGAGAAGAATGAACAGGATGCAAGAATTGTTAAAAGTATTATTAGCCTTGGCAAGGCTTTTAATTTACAAGTCATAGCAGAGGGTGTGGAGACCGTTAAACAGTTTACAATCCTTAAGAATATGGGGTGTGATGAGGTCCAGGGATATTATTACTCCAGACCTTTAGACAGAGAAAACCTCACTCATTTCTTATCTAATCAATAATACCTCGTACTATAACATGAGCCTGATTTTGAGTGTTAACTTTAAAATAATAATAAAACCCAGGAATGAGCAAACCAGAACAGAGAAGATTTTAAGGTGTTTCCTGAACAGAAGTATAATGATAACAATTGTGATTATCATTATTGATACTGGTGTATTTAAGGTTAAAAGCTCAATGGCAGTTAACAATGTCTGTATATTAAGCAAACAGCCTCCTTATATGTGAAAAACTTCAGCATTTTTGTATCATAAATTAAACATTTGACTCTTGTTACCGATAACTTATAAGCACCACCGGGGTGTTAAAACAAATGAGATCGCTCTATGAAAGTTAAAACTAAATTGCAGATTGGATTTTTAATACTTATACTGCTAATTATAACATCATCAATAATTTCTGTCTTCAGTATAAAAAGAACTAACCATGAAATCAACGCTATCTTGAGTATCAATATGGTAAAGTATCAGACAGCATTAAGCATCCGTAGCGGAGCACGAGATATTGCTATTGCGGTCAGAAACCTTGCGTTACTTAGCGATCCTCAGGATATGGAACCTGAATGGAATCGTTTTCAGACACAAAGCCAAAATATACTGAAACGTATCAGTGAACTTAAAGCGTTCGTTTCAGCACATGGAACACACCAGGAAATAAATTCCGTTGCACAGATAGAAAAAATCAATGCATCCGTCTTGCAGGCTTTTACTGAAGCAGCTCAACTTGCCTATAAGAATCAATCCAGAGAAGCAACAGATATTCTGATGTTCAAAGCCCGCCCTGTACAAAAGGAGCTGCTGGCTTTACTTGACAGCCTGACAGAACAACAGATGCAAAAAAATAATGCTGCTTCCAGTGATTTAAGCAGCTTTATTTACAAAACAGGTTTTACATTACTGATAATTGCGATAATAGCGGTTGTATTTGCTATTTTTACGGCTTACTACATCATCAGCGATTTGTTCAGACGTCTGGGAGATGAACCTGATGTCGCTCAAAAAATCGCATCTGATATAGCTTCTGGCGATCTCACTCAGCCAATATTAACCAGGCCTGATGATAGTTCCAGTCTCATTTATATGCTCAAAAAAATGCAGGATGAGCTAAATGATATGATAGCAAATATTAAACAGGCCTCCACTTCTGTCACACTGGCTTCTGATGAGATCGCGAAAGGGAACGTTGAATTATCAGCCAGAACAGAGCAACAGGCTGCTGCATTACAGGAAACGGCCGCCAGTATGGAAGAGATCACTGCAACCGTAAAAAACAATACCCTGAGCGCTGCAAACGCTGCGCGCCTTTCTATGGATATTGAAAAACTTGCATATCATGGCAATACACAAGTCGCTATGATGTCAAAAACAATGAGTGAAATCTCTGAAAGTTCCTCCAAAATTAATAATATAATTGCCATGATAGAGGGAATTTCTTTTCAGACCAATATACTGGCTCTTAATGCTGCTGTTGAAGCAGCAAGAGCAGGCGATGCCGGAAGAGGGTTTGCCGTCGTGGCCGGTGAAGTCAGGAATCTTGCGCAACGTAGTTCCACGTCAGCTAAAGATATTAAAACATTGATAAATAATGCCGCCGCGAAAATTTCAGATGGAGAACTGGCAGCACATTCAACAGTAAAAACAATTGAAGAAATTAATTCTAACATACAGCTTTTGTCTGGTTCATTAAATGAAATATCTTTAGCCTCAGGGGAGCAATTATCAGGTATTTCTCAGATAAATGTTGCAGTTACACAGATGGACAGCGTTACACAGAGTAATGCTGCGCTGGTCCAGGAATCCACATCAGCATCAGTGGCTCTTTCTGAACAGGCAAAAGAGTTAAGCAATATGACAAATAAATTCAAAGTATAAAAGACAGGGGGGCTTCTGCCCCCCTTATTATGATGTTAATAGTTTTTTGTTTCTCTTAATTGAGTACATTTTCTCATCAGCGTCATTCATAATATCAGCATACGTATGATGAATTTTCTCATCATATTCAACAACTCCGGCTGAGAAAACCAACTGATAAGGTTTGTCTGCATCAATATTATGCCTTATTAGCATTTCAGAAAGTTGATTGATAAATTCATTTGCCTGCTGGATAGTAGAGCAAGGAAGTAACACTCCAAATTCATCACCACCAAGTCTGGCAACCAGACTATTTTCTGGCGAAGCATTCTCCAGGATTTCTGAAAACTTTATGAGTGCCTGATTACCTTCTGCATGACCATACATATCATTGATAGGCTTGAAATCGTTTAAATCAATTATAGCAACACAAAAAACTCTTCTCCTTTTACAGGACTTTTTGAGTGTTTCTGCCGTAATCAGAGAGAACAGACGACGATTGCTGAGTGCGGTTAATGAATCCGTGGTTGCCATATTTATCATACGGAATTCATCTTCGACAATTTCAGCAAGATCGTGAAGTAAACCTAATTCCTCTTCTGAAAAATTGCGTGGTTTTGTATCGATTATGCAAATAGATCCTGCAATTTCACCATCTGGCAACTTTACTGGGTATCCGGCATAAAAACGAATATATGGCGAACCATTAACAAGCACATTATTTTCAAAGCGTGGGTCCTTTTGGGCATCATTAACGATAAGTGGCCTAGCGTCTTCGACCACATACGTACAAAAAGACTCTGTTCTTGGTGTAGAGCAAATATCAATACCATGGCTGGACTTAAACCATTGGCGGTCTTTATCTATCAGGGATATAAGAGAAACAGGAACATTAAAAAGTTTTCCTGCGATTCTGGTCAATCTGTCGAATCGCTCTTCTGACTCGGTATCAAGAATACCCATTGCATATAAAGCAAGCAGTCGCTTTTCTTCGTTGTGTTTACGCATTTTTACTCATATGAGAAAATGATAACTTATTGTAAGGCATGGTAATTCTTCCAGATTCAACTAGAAATCAGAAAGCAAAATGGATTCTAGCACATTTAATACACACTTCCATTTTTTGTTTATTAAGTATGAAACTTTTACAAAAGTTTCATAAACGCCATTAGTTATCATTCTCAAAAAAAACCACCCATTTGGGTGGCTAAGATGAGTTCACGGGTTTTGTTTTTGTTATGCACATTATCATAAGACAGTGAAGCAAAGTTAATCGTTCGAATAGCGATACAAAAACCGTTTATTTCGATTATAACCGAAGCCTTATATAAACGTAGTTGTGCCTATCTGTTTGTAGTAAAATAATTTACTACAAGTGAAATTCTTCCAGATCCGATTATAATAACCGTAAAAGTCCCTTCCAATGTAATATGCTTGTTAAGATTTTTAATATGATGAGTCACGAACTATTTGAACAAAAACATACAGTTACCCCATTCAATAACTAAATAATAAAAAACCTAATAATAGATTTCTAAGCAAATTATCACCCCCCGCAGCAATGACTACTACAGATTATATAACAACGCCAAGAACGGAATATATTATACAACAACATACAATTCCACATCGAATTAATTCCAGTTTAATTAACTGAATTAATAGCTTCGGGTAAATAATCATAGATTTAATTTAAATGTTTGTGTTTTCATGATAAAAAATATTGCTCAAACATAAATCGAACAATTAAACAACTATATAAATAAAACCACCACCGCCAATCAAGTAACGTTTTATATCAACCTTCTTATCTTTAAAATGGACAGCCTCCACCACCGTAGACATAGCCAGTCCTAACAACGAGGCCTATTCAAAGGCCTCAGGGGTGGGGACAGTACACAGAGCTTGATTGTTGCTCATCAACAACCTGGGCATAAGCATAGGAGCTGATGTCCGCTTCTTGAGGTTACATGAATAGTTGATATAGCGGACATACTTATGTCTGAGAATCCAAGCAATCCGCCCAAATTTGCAGCCATTGCTTGCACTCAGCATCATACTTGTAGAGGTTATAAATCCCTTCTACACCACCTTTTGTATGCCCTAAAATAGCCTCTGCCACTTCGTTAGGACATTGCAGCCGCGACAGCCCAGTACGCACTGTCCGCCGTAAATCATGAGGCGTCCAGCTCGGTATATCTAACATTTTCCCCGCCTCACGTAAGCGCCAGGCATTCTCTGTAAGATATTTTTGTTGGATTGGCAGTCTTGTTCGTGTAGACGGAAATAAATAGATATCCGAATTAAGACGGAGTACTTTTAGGAAATCTATGGCCTGCGTCGATAGTTGAACGTAACGTTCAACGCCTGTTTTAGTCTCACGGAGATGTATTGTCCCTTTATCGAGATCTACATCTTTCCATGCCATATTGCAGACCTCACCGGTACGGCAACCCGTCCAGAGGGTCAGACGAAGTACGTTTTTAATAGTTGGCGAAAAAGCGGAGCCCGGCAGCCACTGGAGAAACTTCTTCAGTTCAGCTTCACTCAGCACCCGCGTACCGCGGTTATTGGTAAGCTTGATTCGGGTCTGGCGTAAGCTGGATTTTGCCAGCAGTGCTGGGTTGGCAAAACTGGTATCAAAACGACCTAACCCTATTGCAAACTCGTAGGCCAATGACAGCTCCCGTAGAACGTTACCGGCTTGCACTTTTGCTCCTCTGGCAACAATGCCATTGATAAGCGTAATCACGTCATTGCGTGTGATTTCAGCTGCATTACGCTCACCTAGTTTATCTACCGCATCGGCATACAATGTTCTGCGCACCTCATCCTGGCCTTTCTTCTTCCGGGCCCCCGGAATGATTTTTCCATCCCTGGTTTTGCGGTCTTCAATCCGCTCAGTCAGGTAGAGCTCAACTAATCCCTGCACAGTTAATTCAGGTACTTTGGCCTGTTCAGCCTCGATTGCACGAAGCTGTTTTTCCTGCTTGAGTTCTGATGCAGGACACCGACCATCCTGACGGAGAAGCTTTAATTCATGGAGTTTAAGACGGGCAGCGGCGAGAGAAGTCTGCGGGAAGTTGCCTATTTTGACCTGAACTAGTTTGCCCGTCAGAGGGCTTGTGTAACGGTAGAAAAAAGACTTAACCCCAGTTGCACCACAGGAGACACGTAAACCTCGATTTTCGCCTACATCAGCCTTATCTTTGTCCCCAGGCTTCATCATTTCTACCGCTTTAAACGAAAGTGGCGCGCCCTCTTGTTTTCCTGCCATAAAGACTCCGTTATCATGCACCTTATGTAGTCATGAATAAAATGTAGGTTGTGCTGCACATGCCTATATTTTACCAAGCTATAGGTTAGCAAGCTACACTTTAACCTACATTTAAATGTAGGATTTCATGAGATCCAATGAGACAAAGTGAAACTCAATGAGAACAACAAATACCGCTAACTCATTAAAATTTAAGAAAATGGATATCATAAGCTGATGAGCACGCTAGAGAATTTCGACGCCCACACCCCAATGATGCAGCAGTATCTGAAGCTGAAAGCCCAGCACCCAGAGATCCTGCTGTTCTATCGGATGGGCGACTTTTACGAACTTTTTTATGATGATGCGAAACGCGCATCTCAGCTGCTCGATATCTCGCTGACCAAACGCGGCGCCTCTGCAGGCGAGCCGATCCCGATGGCGGGCATTCCCCACCACGCGGTGGAAAACTATCTGGCGAAGCTGGTTAATCAGGGTGAGTCGGTAGCCATTTGCGAACAGATTGGCGATCCCGCGACCTCAAAAGGGCCGGTTGAGCGCAAAGTGGTGCGCATCGTCACCCCAGGCACCATCAGTGATGAAGCCCTGCTGCAGGAGCGGCAAGATAATTTGCTGGCCGCCATCTGGCAGGACGGCAAAGGTTACGGCTACGCCACGCTGGATATTAGCTCCGGGCGTTTTCGTCTGAGTGAACCGGCCGACCGTGAAACCATGGCGGCAGAGCTGCAGCGCACCAACCCTGCGGAACTTTTGTATGCCGAAGACTTTGCCGAGCTGGCATTGATTGAAGGTCGTCGCGGCCTGCGTCGTCGCCCCCTGTGGGAGTTTGAGATCGATACCGCCCGTCAGCAGCTCAACCTGCAGTTTGGCACCCGCGATCTCATTGGTTTTGGTGTCGAAAATGCGCCACGTGGCCTTTGCGCGGCGGGATGTCTTTTGCAATACGTGAAAGACACCCAGCGCACGGCTCTGCCGCACATCCGCTCTATTACCATGGAGCGCCAGCAGGACAGCATCATCATGGATGCCGCCACCCGTCGCAATCTTGAGATCACCCAGAACCTGGCCGGGGGCGTTGAAAACACCCTGGCCTCGGTGCTCGACAGCACTGTCACCCCAATGGGGAGCCGTATGCTCAAGCGCTGGCTGCACATGCCGGTGCGTGATACCGCAACGCTGGTCGGCCGTCAGCAGACTATTGCCGCCTTGCAGGATCGTTTTACCGAACTGCAGCCGGTTTTGCGTCAGGTAGGCGACCTCGAACGTATCCTTGCCCGCCTTGCGCTGCGCACCGCTCGCCCGCGTGACTTAGCCCGTATGCGCCATGCCTTTCAGCAGTTGCCCACCCTGCGGGCGCAGTTGGCTGAGGTTGAGAGCGCACCGGTACAAAAGCTGCGTGAGACCATGGGTGAATTTAGCGAGTTACGCGAGTTACTGGAGCGTGCTGTGGTTGAAACCCCGCCGGTGCTGGTGCGCGACGGTGGCGTTATCGCACCTGGCTATAACGAAGAGCTGGATGAGTGGCGCGCGCTGGCAGACGGCGCAACGGATTATCTCGATAAACTGGAGATCCGCGAACGCGAACGCCTGGGCCTGGATACCCTGAAAGTCGGCTATAACGCCGTTCATGGTTACTACATCCAGATTAGCCGTGGGCAGAGCCACCTGGCGCCTATCCACTATGTCCGCCGCCAGACGCTCAAAAATGCCGAACGCTATATTATTCCTGAGCTAAAAGAATACGAAGACAAAGTGCTGACCTCCAAAGGGAAAGCGCTGGCGCTGGAAAAACAGCTTTATGACGAGCTGTTCGATACGCTGATGCCGCATCTGGGCGATCTGCAGCTCAGCGCAAGCGCGCTGGCAGAGCTGGACGTGTTGGTTAACCTGGCGGAGCGTGCCGATACGCTGAACTACAGCTGCCCCACCTTTAGCGACAAGCCTGGCATTCGTATCACCGAAGGTCGCCACCCGGTGGTGGAACAAGTGCTCAATGAGCCCTTTATTGCCAACCCGCTTAACTTGTCGCCTCAGCGTCGTATGCTGATCATTACCGGCCCGAACATGGGCGGTAAAAGTACCTATATGCGCCAGACCGCGTTGATTGCGCTACTGGCCTATATCGGCAGCTACGTGCCCGCGCAAAAAGTTGAGATCGGCCCCATCGATCGCATTTTCACCCGCGTGGGTGCGGCAGATGACCTGGCCAGCGGCCGCTCCACCTTTATGGTGGAGATGACCGAAACCGCCAATATTCTGCACAATGCCACGGAAAACAGTCTGGTGCTGATGGATGAAATTGGCCGCGGAACCTCAACCTACGACGGCCTGTCGCTGGCGTGGGCCTGCGCTGAAAGCCTGGCAAACAAAATCAAGGCGCTGACGCTCTTTGCAACCCACTATTTCGAGCTAACCCAGTTGCCCGAAAAGATGGAAGGGGTGGCGAACGTGCATCTGGATGCGCTGGAGCATGGGGATACTATCGCCTTTATGCACACGGTGCAGGATGGCGCGGCCAGCAAGAGCTACGGCCTGGCGGTAGCGGCGCTGGCAGGGGTGCCTAAAGAGGTCATTAAACGGGCACGGCAGAAACTGCGCGAGCTGGAAAGCCTGTCGCCAAACGCGGCGGCAACCCAGATAGACGGTACGCAGATGTCTTTGCTTGCGCCGGCAGAAGAGACATCGCCTGCCGTTGAGGCGCTGGAGAATCTCGACCCGGATACACTGACACCGCGTCAGGCGCTGGAGTGGATCTACCGGTTGAAGAGCCTGGTTTAGGGCTCAGCGGTCTCCGGGCCGATTGAGTCAGATCTGTAACCTATGTGACCGGTTCATACACGGCCGGTCCTCCTTGTCACGTTCACGGGTGGTGTAATGCCACACTCCGCTGAACATGAGGTGAACGGAACGATTCCACCGCGCTAACTGATCGGCATGACAACCAGAGTTGCCGTTGTGCTTTGTCCATCTGTCACGACCGTTTTTCAGCGGCAGTTGTAGCGACGCGCCTAACGGCAACTCACCCGCAGTAACACATATCACTCTCTGGCAGCCAGGAGTGGAACCGCTGGCTCTCACCGTCATGACCATGAGCCCAAAGCGATACCAGCGAACCGGCGGAGCAGCAGAGAACCTGCCGTCTGGAAAATGGCGAGCATAATCATGCCGACCATCATCGCTGCTTTCTCTTTTTATCCGCGCTTGGTGAGGGCGCTGGAAGGGCACCTTCACAAAGAAGAACCTGAGCGGTACCCGGCAAGCATCAAAACCAGGATCATAACGCGTTAACCCGGGTACGCATAAAATCAATAAACGTGCGCACCTTTGCTGAAACATGCTGGGCATCAGGATAGACAGCATAGATGCCCTGTTGGGCAAAAGTGTATTCCGGTAAAACGGGGAGCAGTTGCCCCTCCTCCAGCGCGCTTTGTGCCAGCCACGCAGGCAACAGCGCCACACCACTACCGGCCAGGGCAAAGGCCATTAATGCCTGCGCGCTGTCCGCATATAATCGCGGGGCTTTTTTTATCTCCAGCATGACGCTCTCACCGGCAGCGTTACGTAGCTGCCAGCGCAGCGGTGAAGCGACGCGTTCATGAATGATCCAGTCAGCCTGCGCCAGCGCCTCTGGTGATCCCACAGGATGGGCCTGCAGCCACGCCGGGGATGCTACGGGCAAGATGGCAAACTGCGAAATCAGCGCGGCGTGGTAGCGCGAATCTGCAAGCGTCCCAAGCCGAATGGCGACATCAAAACGTTCAGAAATAAGATCCCTGTGCAGCGAAGATGATACCAGCCGCACGCGTAGCTCCGGGTGCTGAAGGCTAAATTCGGCCAGCAGGGGGACCACCACCTTCGCCCCATATTCCGGAGTGCTGGTAATACGCAGTTCCCCCGTCAGCCCGGCATGGTTGGCGCGTACATCATCCGCGAGTTTCTCCGCGTTCTGAAGCAGCGCCACGCTACGTTGGTAAAACAGTTCCCCGGCTTCGGTTAAGCGCAGCCGGCGGGTGGATCGTAGCAGCAGCGTAACGCCCAGCTCATCTTCGAGCTGGCGAATATTGAAACTGAGAACCGCTTTTGTTAACCCCATAACGTCTGCGGCAGCGGTAAAACTTCCGCTCTCTACCACCGCCACAAACATCCCTGTACGCTGCAAATTCAACATCGTCAGCCTTTTCATTGTCAAAATTTTTTTGACAGTATATCGCGCTTTGTCGCGTTTATCTGTTCTCTTCCGCCCGCTACGATACGGCCTCACTTGAGGAGTTCCCATGACCTATCGCACCAGGGTTGCCGTTGTATTTCTGCTCGGTTTTTTTCTCGACCTGATTAACATGTTCATCGCCAGCGTGGCCTTTCCAGCAATGGGCCGGGCGTTTGACGCCACGCCTTCCGCACTTGCCTGGGTGAGTAATGGCTATATTGCCGGGCTAACGCTGGTCATCCCGTTCAGCGCCATGCTGGCGCGCCTGCTGGGCCCCAAACGCCTGATCCTGCTATCGCTTTTACTATTTAGTACCGCTTCTACCGCCGCGGGGCTGGCGTCCACACTCGACAGCCTCATCGCCTGGCGCGTCGTGCAGGGGCTTGGCGGTGGGCTGCTGATACCGGTTGGGCAGGCGCTGGCGTGGCAGCAGTTTAAGCCGCACGAACGTGCCAGACTCTCTTCGGCGGTTATGCTGGTGGCGCTGTTGGCACCGGCATGCTCACCCGCGCTGGGCGGCGTGCTGGTGCAAACGCTCGGCTGGCGATGGATATTTTTTGCGACTCTGCCCGTCGCTGCCCTCGCATTTACGCTGGCCTGGCTATGGCTTCGTGACGAGAAACCACAGCAGATCGTGACGCGACGACTGCTTCATCTCCCGCTGCTGAAAGATCCGCTGCTGCGGTTTTCTATGCTGGTCTACCTGTGCATTCCCGGCACGTTCATTGGCGTGAACGTGATAGGCATGTTTTACCTGCAAAGCGTCGCCAGACTGACGCCTGCCGAAACGGGGGCGCTGATGCTGCCCTGGTCACTGGCCTCTTTTGTGGCGATCGCATCAACCGGACGCTACTTCAACCGTCTGGGTCCCCGACCGCTGATTATCCTCGGCTCTCTTTTGCAGGCCACGGGAATGGCGCTTCTTGTCCCTGTCGGCCCGGAGAGCCCGCTCGCACTGCCGGTGCTGGCATTTACGCTTATGGGTGCGGGCGGTAGCCTGTGCAGCAGCACGGCGCAAAGCAGCGCGTTTTTGACTATCCCGCATGATGCGATGCCGGATGCCAGCGCGCTGTGGAACCTGAACCGTCAGCTGAGTTTTTTTCTGGGGGCGTTAGTGCTGGCCGCGCTACTTAGCCTGGCGCAGCACTACCTGCCGCCGATTACGGCGTGGCACAGTACTTTTCTTTTTGCCGCTGGCGTAACCTTACTGCCCCTGCTGACCGTTATTCGTCTTAACAATGCGAAGGTGCTGATGCAGCTTCAACAGGAGAAATCATGACCCCGTACGAAAAAGAAATTATTGATCTTCACGTTGCGCTCGAGCAGTGGCTTGGAGAAGGCGAAGGCGACATCACCGCCCTGCTCGCCCGCTTCCGGCCGGATTTTATGATGATTCCACCGGGCGGCACTCATCTGGACCATGCGGCACTGGCCGGCTTCCTGCAAAACCAGCGCGGCAGTCGCCACGGCCTGAAAATAGCTATCGATGAGCTCGCTACGGTGCAGGAATGGGAAGGTGGCGCGGTGCTGCACTACCGGGAGACGCAAACCCGTCCGGACCAGCCTGTCAACGTACGTTGGTCAACCGCGGTGCTTAATCAGGAAGGCGCTAGAGTCACCTGGCGTCTGTTGCACGAAACGACGCAGGGGTAGCACAAAAGAAAAAGGCCCGTCTCACGACGGGCCTTTTTTGACGAAAGGGTAATTATTCGCGGAACAGCGCTTCGATATTCAGACCCTGCCCCTGCAGAATTTCACGCAGGCGACGCAGACCTTCTACCTGAATCTGACGAACACGTTCACGGGTCAGGCCAATTTCGCGGCCGACGTCTTCCAGTGTCGCAGCTTCATACCCCAGTAAACCGAAACGACGTGCCAGCACTTCACGCTGTTTGGCGTTCAGTTCGAACAGCCATTTAACGATGCTCTGTTTCATGTCATCGTCTTGCGTAGTGTCTTCCGGGCCGTTGTCTTTTTCATCGGCCAGGATGTCCAGCAGCGCTTTTTCGGAATCGCCACCCAGTGGGGTGTCAACCGAGGTAATACGCTCATTGAGACGCAGCATACGGCTTACGTCATCAACCGGTTTATCAAGCTGCTCGGCAATCTCTTCTGCACTTGGCTCGTGGTCCAGCTTATGGGACAACTCGCGTGCAGTACGCAGATAGACGTTCAGCTCTTTCACGATGTGAATCGGCAGGCGAATCGTACGGGTTTGGTTCATGATTGCCCGTTCGATGGTCTGTCGAATCCACCAGGTTGCGTAGGTTGAGAAACGGAACCCACGTTCTGGGTCAAACTTCTCAACAGCACGGATAAGCCCCAGGTTACCCTCTTCAATCAGATCCAGCAGAGCCAGACCACGATTGCTATAACGACGGGCAATCTTCACAACCAGACGCAAGTTACTCTCAATCATGCGACGGCGTGAGGCTACGTCACCACGCAATGCACGGCGCGCGAAATAAACTTCTTCTTCGGCTGTTAACAGTGGGGAGTAACCAATCTCCCCAAGGTAAAGCTGAGTCGCGTCAAGCACACGTTGTGTGGCGCCCTGCGATAACAGCTCTTCTTCAGCTAAATCGTTATCACTGGGTTCCTCTTCTACTAAGGCTTTTTCATCAAAAGCCTCTGCTCCGTTCTCATCAAATTCCGCGTCTTCATTTAAATCATGAACTTTCAGCGTATTCTGACTCATAAAGGTGGCTCCTACCCGTGATCCCTGAACGAAACATCCTGACTGGCATGTCTCGTCAAATTATCGCTGCGGCAAATACTGCAGCGGGTTTACGGATTTCCCCTTGTAACGAATTTCAAAATGCAAGCGTGTAGAACTGGTTCCGGTGCTACCCATGGTAGCGATTTTTTGCCCCGCCTTAACTTCTTGTTGTTCCCGGACCAGCATCGTATCGTTATGGGCGTAGGCACTCAGGTAATCATCGTTGTGTTTGATGATAATAAGATTACCGTAACCGCGAAGTGCATTACCGGCATACACAACACGTCCGTCTCCGGTCGCGATGATAGCCTGTCCTTTACTCCCCGCGATATCGATCCCTTTATTTCCCCCCTCGGAGGAAGAGAAGTTCTCGATAACCTTGCCGTCAGTCGGCCAGCGCCATGAAGAGATCGGCGAGCTGGACGTTACACTGCTGGCAGTGGGCTCGGTAGAGCTAACCACAGGTGCCGTAACCGGTGCTGTGACAACGGTCGCAGTACCCTTATTATTCGGCAACATCTTGTTAGCACTCTGTTCACCTGAGTCCTCAGAATACGTAATTACAGGTTGTGAAGCAACCACTGTGCTTGATTTTTGTGCAGGGGTCACACTGTTATTTTGCGCGGTGACGTCGGCCGCAGAAACGCTGTTACCCGGCGTCAGAGGTTTACCGGTGGCATTGCCCACCTGCAGCGTTTGGCCTACTTCCAGTCCATACGGGGCTTGTACGTTGTTTCGCTGGGCGAGATCGCGGAAATCGTTCCCGGTGATCCACGCGATATAGAACAGGGTATCGCCGCGCTTAACGGTATAGGTGCTGCCGCCAGTATAGCTGCCTTTCGGAATGTTCCCATACTTGCGGTTATATACTATGCGGCCATTTTCGGTCTGAACAGCTTGTTCCACTGGCTGAATCTGCGTCGGCTGGACAACAGGACGTTGAACAGGCTGGATCTGCGGAGTTTGCTGCGCTGTAGAGTTACCCATCTTTGGTGGAGGAGTAATCAGCATTCCACTGGATGTGTTACCAGAACCGCTATTGCCGCCAACTGAGCTCACCGGCGCAGGGGGATTGTTTGAATTAGAACAACCTGCCAGCCAGAGTGAAACCAGTGATAATGCCGCGACACGGCTGATGGTGAATTTTGGGCTTCCCGCGCTCATTTATCCCCCAGGAATGTGTTAACTACCAGTGACTTAATATTATCCGTGTTGGCACGAATCTTTTGCGCCCCACGATACGCTGAATTGGCCTGAATAACCCTGGAAAAATCTGAGTCTCAGGCCAGCTCCCCCTTTACGAGAGGGACAAAGCGCACGGCTTCCACGGTATCGATGATAAATTCGTCGCCGCGCCGACGAACACGCTTTAATAGCTGCTGTTCATCGCCCACCGGCAAAACGAGAATACCGCCCTCATCCAGCTGCGATAGCAGTGCTGCCGGGATTTCGGGCGGTGCCGCCGTGACAATGATGGCGTCGAACGGGGCGCGTGCCTGCCAACCCTGCCAGCCATCACCATGACGTGTTGAAACATTATGTAAATCAAGTTGTTTGAGGCGACGACGCGCCTGCCACTGCAACCCTTTAATGCGCTCCACTGAACAGACATGGTGCACCAGGTGCGCCAGGATCGCGGTCTGGTAGCCAGAACCGGTGCCAATCTCCAGCACCCGGGACTCCGGTGTCAGTTCCAGCAGTTCGGTCATCCGGGCAACCATATAGGGCTGCGAAATTGTCTGCCCCTGCCCGATGGGCAACGCGACGTTTTCCCAGGCTTTGTGCTCAAACGCCTCATCGACAAACTTCTCGCGCGGTACCTGAGCCAGGGCATCAAGCACCTTCTCATCGGTAATGCCCTGAGCACGTAATTGATTCAGAAGGCTTTGTACACGTTGACTTACCATTGCTCGTTCACCCCGGCACGATCCAGCCAGCCTGACACCACATCCTGCGCGCTGTAAGCGGTTAAATCTACGTGCAGTGGTGTAATCGAGACATAGCCTTCATCAACGGCAGCAAAATCGGTATCGGGCCCGGCGTCGCACTTCTCGCCCGGCGGCCCGATCCAGTAGAGCGTATTACCACGCGGATCCTGCTGTGGGATGACCTGGTCCGCCGGATGGCGGCTACCACAGCGGGTAACGCGTATGCCTTTAATCTGGTCGAGCGGTAAATCGGGCACGTTGATATTCAGGATCCGCCCGGTGCGCAGTGGTTCACGGCTCAGGGCACGTAGAATCGTGCAGGTGATGGCAGCAGCCGTATCGTAATGCTGGTGACCATTGAGTGAGACCGCCAGGGCCGGAAAACCGAGATGACGGCCTTCCATTGCGGCGGCAACGGTACCCGAGTAGATGACATCATCGCCCAGGTTTGGCCCGGCGTTGATGCCGGAGACCACCACATCCGGTCGCGGACGCATCATGGAATTCACCCCAAGGAAGACGCAATCAGTCGGTGTGCCCATCTGCACGGCAATGTCGCCGTTATCGAAAGCAAAGGTGCGAAGCGATGACTCCAGCGTTAATGAGTTAGAGGCACCGCTGCGGTTACGATCGGGAGCAACAACCTGAACCTCTGCGAACTCGCGCAGATGCCTGGCCAGTGTCTGTATGCCTGGGGGGTGGATCCCGTCATCGTTACTCAGCAATATTCGCATAGTCACCCGAAGTGTTGATAAGTTCCCTGACAACACTGGTGGCAAAGCTACCTGCCGGCAGCCAGAATCGTAACTCAAGGGTTACGTCATCCCACCAGTTCCAGTTCAACTGTTGCGGATAGAGCAGCATCGCCCGGCGTGCCGCTTCCACTTTTTCCCGCACCAGCAAAGATTGTAATTCCTGCGCATCTGCCACCGCAGATTGCTCCGCGCTCAGCGCGTCGCCCACACTTCCCCACTCTCCGGAGCCCGGAAGCGGTGCGGTAATCATCAGCGTTTTGTTTCCGACGCGCGTCTGCAGGTCGTCCATCTCTTCAGCCGTGGCCACGAACCAGCTGCCGCGCCCCGCTAATTGTAGCGCATCGCCGACAACAACTTGATTCGCGTCTGGTTTTTTCAGCCTTTCACTCACAATCTGATTAAACAACGCACTGCGGGCCGCAGACAACCAAAAACTGCGTTTATTCCTGTCGCGAACCGGCGCGTTACTCTGCGCCCAGCGTAGCGCCCCCTGCAGATTACTGCCGCCAATGCCGAAACGCTGCGCACCAAAGTAGTTAGGCACGCCCTGGGCGCTGATGGCTGCCAGACGTTTTTCGACATCGGCGCGATCGCTGACTTCACGCAGCACCAGCGTAAACGCATTTCCCTGCAGGGCACCGAGGCGCAGTTTGCGTTTATGGCGGGCGTACTCCAGTACCTTACAACCTTCAAGCTCAAACTTACTGAGATCCGGCATCGAATTGCCCGGAACGCGCGCGCAGAGCCACTGCTCTGTAACGGCATGTTTATCTTTTTGCCCGGCAAAGCTCACTTCACGGGCATGAATCTTCAGGAACTTTGCCAGTGCGTCGGCAACGAAACGGGTGTTACAACCGTTTTTCAGGATCCGCACCAGGATATGCTCGCCTTCCCCATCCGGCTCAAAGCCGAGATCTTCCACCACCACGAAATCTTCCGGGCTGGCTTTTAGTAAACCCGTGCTTTGCGGCTTACCGTGCAGATAAGTGAGGTTGTCGAATTCGATCATTTTGCCGCCTTCACCAGCAGGGCTACTGCTTCGCAGGCAATGCCTTCACCACGGCCAGTGAAGCCCAGCTTCTCGGTGGTGGTGGCCTTGACGTTGACATCATCCATGTGACAGCCGAGATCTTCGGCGATAAACACGCGCATCTGTGGGATATGCGGCAACATTTTGGGTGCCTGCGCGATGATGGTGACATCGACGTTGCCAAGGGTAAAACCTTTGGCCTGAATACGGCGCCAGGCTTCACGCAGTAGCGCGCGGCTGTCGGCCCCCTTGAATGCCGGGTCGGTGTCCGGGAAGAGTTTGCCGATATCACCCAGCGCCGCCGCGCCCAGCAGCGCGTCGGTTAAGGCATGGAGCGCCACGTCGCCATCAGAATGGGCCAACAGTCCTTTTTCGTAGGGGATGCGTACGCCGCCAATGATAATTGGGCCTTCACCGCCAAAGGCGTGTACGTCAAAACCATGTCCAATTCGCATTATGCCTTCTCCTGAGGGGTCGAACGGGTAAGATAAAATTCCGCCAGCTGTAAATCTTCCGGTCGCGTCACTTTGATATTATCAGCGCGTCCTTCAACCAGAGTGGGATGAAAACCACAATACTCCAGCGCCGATGCCTCATCGGTAATGGTCGCCCCCTCATTCAGGGCGCGAGTCAGGCAGGCGTGGAGCAGCTCGCGAGGGAAAAATTGTGGGGTCAGCGCGTGCCACAAATCAACGCGCTCTACGGTATGGGCAATGGATGCAAGGCCTGGTTCAGCGCGCTTCATGGTGTCACGCACCGGCGCGGCCAGAATGCCCCCGACCTTGCTGGTCTCGCTAAGCGCCAGAAGTCGCGCCAGATCGTCCTGATGCAGACAAGGGCGCGCCGCATCGTGCACCAGCACCCATGCGGCCTCACCGGCGGCCTGAATACCGGCCAGCACCGAGTCGGCGCGCTCTGCGCCGCCATCAACGACCGTAATTTGCGGGTGGTTTGCCAGCGGGAGCGCGGCAAAGCGCGCATCGCCTGGGCTGATGGCGATCACCACCCGGGACACCCGCGGGTGCGCCAGCAGCGCCGCCACGGAGTGTTCAAGAATGGTTTTATCGCCAATTGAGAGATACTGCTTAGGACACTCTGTCTGCATGCGTCGGCCGAACCCGGCGGCCGGTACAACGGCGCATACGTCCGTAAAAGTTACTGCCATGTCGTCATCCCGGGCTAATTATCGATTGTTTTGTACAGAGCCCTGGTTGCGTTTAGACGCATCCGGAACCAGACGATAGAAGGTTTCGCCCGGCTTAGTCATACTGAGTTCATTGCGTGCACGTTCTTCAATCGCCTCTTGCCCGCCATTGAGGTCATCAATTTCGGCAAAAAGTTGATCGTTTCGCGCTTTAAGTTTGGCGTTTGTCGCCTGCTGTGCCGTCACGTCATCGCTGACGCGACTATAGTCGTGAAGGCCGTTCTTACCGAACCACAGCGAATACTGAAGCCAGACCAGCAAAGCCAGCAACAGCAGCGTAAGTTTACCCATCCTGCCCCCTGAAAAACGGCATCATCATCCCATAACTTTCCCCACGACTCTACTCTGGGGCTACAGAGATGCCGCAACATCGCGGGCAAATGTACCACATTTTTTCCGCAGATTCGCGCCAGCACACCATTGCACATAGTTGGTTACGGTTTGAATTATGGCTGAACTTATCCCATGAGCCACAAAAATAACAGCCCGAACAGGACGACGACCGTCACAATGGTGATGATGGCGCTATAAAGCAGTCTGCCATCCAGCAGCGAGTGCAGCGCAATGCCGACCACAACCGCGACGGGCATCAGCGCCAGGAAGAAAGGCCAGGTATAGAGGAAGAAAAACAGCGTGTTACTGCCGTAAATCAGAAACGGGATGCCCAGCGCCATAAGCCACGAGATAAAGCCGACGATCGCCCCAGGGAAAGACCAGGTCGTCTCGTCGTTAGTCGCTACTGTTTCCGACCTGGTGATAATGTAATTTTCGCTGTTACGCATCGCTAATCCTGTACCATGACACATCGGGGAAGCCTAAGCCCGATACCGTCTCAGGATCTGATAATATCGCCCTGTCTGAGCAGGTCTAATAATTGGCCTACTAAATTTGTTACCAATTGTTGACCTTGCAGGTGAATTTCAGGCGTTTCAGGCGCTTCGTAAACGGCATCAATTCCGGTGAAGTTTTTCAGCTCGCCCGCGCGCGCTTTCTTATACAGGCCCTTCGGATCGCGCTGCTCACATACGGCCAGCGGCGTATCGACAAAGACCTCCAGAAAACGGTCGTTACCCACGCGCTCGCGTACCATCTGCCGCTCGGCGCGGTGCGGAGAGATAAAGGCCGTCAGGACCACCAGCCCGGCGTCGGCCATCAGGCTGGCCACCTCACCGACCCGACGAATATTCTCTTTGCGATCATCATCGCTAAAGCCCAGATCGCGACACAGGCCGTGGCGTACGTTGTCGCCATCAAGCAGATAGGTGCTGACCCCCGCCTGGTGAAGCGCCTCCTCCAGCGCCCCGGCAACGGTCGATTTACCCGAGCCCGAAAGCCCGGTAAACCACAGCACAACCCCACGGTGACCGTGGAGTTGTTCGCGTTGCGCGACGGTAACCGGATGAGGATGCCAGACGACGTTCTCATCATGTTGCGCCATTACTTGCCTCCCAGCAGATCGCGTGCGCCCCAGTGTGGGAAGTGCTTACGCACCAGCGCGTTCAGCTCCAGTTCAAAGGCGCTGAATTCAGAGACGACGGCAGCCTCTTCATTAGGCTGGCGTACCATACCGGCGCCTACCGTGACGTTCGTCAGACGATCAATAAAGATCAGTCCGCCCGTGACCGGATTCTGCTGATAAGCGTCCAGCACCAGCGGTTCGTCGAAGGTGAGATCGACCAGACCAATACCGTTCAGCGGCAGTTCAGTGACATCGCGCTGGGTCAGATTATTGATATCCACCTGGAACTGAATACCGTCCACGCGGGCACGGGTCTTCTTGCCCGCGATTTTAATGTCGTAGCTCTGGCCTGCGGTCAACGGCTGTTCAGCCATCCACACCACATCCACGGCAGCCCCCTGCACCGCTTTTACCCTTTCCTGGGCATCCACCAGCAGGTCGCCACGGCTGATATCAATTTCGTCTTTTAGTACCAGGGTTACGGCTTCACCTGCCCCCGCTTCCTGGAGATCGCCATCGAAGGTCACAATGCGGGCGATGGCCGATTCCACGCCGGACGGCAGCGCTTTAACGCGCTGACCTACCTGCACAGAGCCGGACGCCAGCGTGCCAGAGAAGCCGCGGAAGTCGAGGTTCGGCCGGTTGACATACTGCACCGGGAAGCGCATTGGCTGGGTATCGACCACACGCTGGATCTCTACGGTCTCGAGTACTTCCAGCAGCGTCGGGCCGCTATACCAGGGCATATTTGCGCTCTGGGAGGCGACGTTATCCCCTTCCAGCGCCGAGAGCGGCACGAAACGGATATCAAGGCTGCCCGGCAACTGCTCAGCAAAGGTCAGATACTCTTCACGAATACGGTTGAACGTCTCTTCGCTGAAGTTCACCAGATCCATTTTATTGACCGCCACCACCAGGTGTTTGATCCCCAGCAGCGTGGAGATAAAGCTATGACGGCGAGTCTGGTCCAGCACCCCTTTACGCGCATCCATCAGCAGAATGGCCAGGTCGCAGGTGGAGGCACCAGTCGCCATGTTGCGGGTGTACTGCTCGTGCCCCGGGGTATCGGCAATAATAAATTTGCGCTTTTCGGTGGAGAAGTAGCGATAGGCCACGTCAATGGTGATGCCCTGCTCACGCTCCGCCTGCAGGCCGTCTACCAGCAGCGCCAGGTCGAGCTTTTCGCCCTGAGTCCCGTGACGCTTGCTATCGTTATGCAGCGACGAGAGCTGATCTTCATAAATCTGGCGTGTGTCGTGCAACAGGCGACCAATCAGGGTGCTTTTCCCGTCATCGACGCTGCCGCAGGTCAAAAAGCGCAGCAGGCTTTTATGCTGCTGAGCATGCAGGTAGGCTTCAACCCCGCCTTCGTCGGCAATTTGTTGTGCAATTGTGCTGTTCATGGCGGCTCCTTAGAAATAACCCTGACGTTTCTTCAGCTCCATGGAGCCTGCCTGGTCGCGGTCAATGACGCGGCCTTGTCGCTCGCTGGTGGTGGAGACCAGCATCTCTTCGATGATCTCCGGCAGCGTTTGCGCGTGAGATTCCACCGCGCCGGTCAGCGGCCAGCAGCCGAGGGTACGGAAGCGCACCATCTGTTTTTTGATCACCTCACCCGGTTGCAGGTCGATACGGTCATCATCAATCATCATCAGCATGCCATCGCGCTCCAGTACCGGACGCTCTGCGGCCAGGTACAGCGGAACGATTTCAATATTTTCCAGATAGATGTACTGCCAGATATCCAGCTCGGTCCAGTTTGAGAGCGGGAAGACGCGAATGCTTTCGCCCTTGTTAATCTGGCCGTTGTAGTTGTGCCACAGCTCCGGACGCTGGTTTTTCGGGTCCCAGCGGTGGAAACGATCGCGGAAGGAGTAGATACGCTCTTTCGCGCGGGATTTCTCTTCGTCACGGCGCGCGCCGCCGAAGGCCGCGTCAAAACCGTATTTATTCAGCGCCTGCTTCAGCCCTTCGGTTTTCATGATGTCGGTATGTTTGGCGCTGCCGTGCACGAACGGGTTAATCCCCATCGCCACCCCTTCCGGGTTTTTATGCACCAGCAGCTCACAGCCATAGGCTTTGGCGGTGCGGTCACGGAATTCATACATCTCACGGAATTTCCAGCCAGTGTCCACGTGCAGCAGCGGGAACGGCAGCGTGCCTGGATAGAACGCTTTACGCGCCAGGTGCAGCATCACGCTGGAATCTTTGCCGATGGAGTACATCATCACCGGGTTGGAGAACTCGGCGGCCACTTCGCGGATGATATGAATACTTTCCGCTTCGAGCTGCCGCAGGTGAGTAAGTCGTTTTTGGTCCATAACCGTTCCTTAAGCCAAATTTACAACAGAAGAACCAAAGCCTTCCGTCTCGGTTGTGTGCTGGAACCAGGCGAGCGTGCTATGCAGCTGCACCACTTCACCCACCACAATCAGGGCGGGCATAGGGGCGTCTTTCGCCAGGGTTGCAAGGTTGTGTAATGTGCCGATGGCGACATGCTGATCGGCGCGCGTGCCGCGAGAGATCACGGCAACGGGCGTTGCTGCATCGCGACCGTGTTTAATCAGTTGTTCACTAATGTCCGCCGCTTTCATGGTGCCCATGTAGATAGCGAGGGTCTGACGACTTTGCGCCAGGTGAGACCAGTCGAAGGGGGTGCTGTCGGCTTTGTAGTGCCCGGTAACAAAGGTGACGCTTTGGGCGAAATCACGATGCGTAAGGGGAATACCGGCATAGGCCGTTACCGCCGAGGCGGCCGTGATGCCCGGCACCACCTGGAACGGGATGCCCGCTTCCGCCGCGGCCTGCAGCTCTTCACCGCCGCGACCAAAGATAAAGGGATCGCCCCCTTTCAGGCGCACCACGGTTTTACCCGCTTTGGCTGCCGCAATAAGCATCTGGTTGGTTTCATGTTGCGGAATAGAGTGCTCTCCCGCCCGTTTACCCACGCAGATCTGCTCGGCGTCGCGACGAATAAGCTCGCGCACGCCGTCGGTAACCAGGTGATCGTAAAACACCACGTCAGCCTGCTGAATCACCTGTAAACCGCGCAAGGTCAGCAACCCGGCATCTCCCGGCCCGGCGCCGACCAGAATAATTTCGCCATTTGCCCCCTGCCCGGAGGCGAGTGAGCGTTCCAGGTGTTGTTCCGCTTCGGCCTGATTACCCGCCGCCATCAAACTGGCGAAGCGGCCGCGGAAAGCGCGATCCCAGAAGCGACGGCGACCGTCGGTGGTGGTAATCACCGTTTTCAGACGCTCACGAAACTGGCCCGCTACCGCGGCCATGCGGCCAAGGTTCGCTGGCAGCAGGGCCTCTATTTTTTCACGCAGCAGACGCGCCAGCACCGGTGCATTGCCACCGGAAGAGATGGCAACCAGCAGGGGCGAGCGGTCAACGATAGAGGGGAAAATAAACGAGCACAGCGGCTGGTCATCCACCACGTTCACCAGACGGTGACGGACATTCGCGGCATCAAAGACCTGGCGGTTCAGCTCGCGATCGTCCGTTGCGGCGATGACCAGTACCACGTGATCGAGCATGCTGGGCTCGAATTCGGCACCGGTAATGACCTGCACGCGCGCACCCGCCTTATGTAAAAAGGCAATTTTACGATCGGCGACCTCGCCCGTACCAACAACCAGTACGGGTCGATCTTTAATGGCAGCAAATAACGGCAGGTAGTCCACAGTGCTACAACTCACTAACAAACAGGAATAGTGGGACTATAGGGGGCGGCTAAGATCGAATGAAATTACGAATTGGAATGAGTAGTTACTCAATGGAATAACGCCCTGAAAAAGCTAATATCAAAAAGTGCTTAACGCGCGATTTTTCGGGGATTTAAGAGCAAATCAAATTGTGTAAGGCCGATCACAGTTTCATACTAGGCGCGTCAAATTTTTTGCTCTGTTTTTAAGGACTCCCCTATGTTTTCCGCAATGCGCCACCGTATCGCTGCCCTGGCGTTCGGCGTTTGCTGTATCTTCCCCGTTCAGGCAAAAACCCACCCTTTTGGTGAAATGGCCGCCGAACAGGCACGACACATTGCCACCGTGTTTCCAGGACGCATGACCGGAACGCCCGCCGAAATGCTTACCGCCGATTATGTGCGTCAGCAGTTCGCCGGAATGGGGTATCAGAGTGATATCCGCACCTTCCACAGCCGCTATATCTATACCTCCCGCAATCGTACGCAAAACTGGCATAACGTCATTGGCAGCACGGTGATTGCAGCGCATGAGGGCGAAACGGCACAGCAGATTATTATTCTCGCCCATCTCGATACTTTCGCGCCGATGAGCGATAACGATGTGGATAACAACCTGGGCGGCTTAACGCTACAGGGGATTGATGACAACGCAGCCGGCGTCGGGGTGATGCTGGAGCTGGCAGAACGCCTGAAAGATATTCCGACCCAGTATAGCGTGCGCTTTATTGCCACCAGTGGCGAAGAAGAGGGACGACTTGGGGCCGAAAATGTACTGAATCGCATGAGCGAGAAAGAGAAAAAAAATACGCTGCTGGTGATCAATCTCGATAACTTAATCGTGGGCGATAAACTCTATTTTAATAGCGGCAAAACCACCCCGGCCCCGGTGCGTAAGATCACCCGGGACCGCGCGCTGACGTTAGCCCGTGCGCACGGCATTTTCGCCACCACCAACCCCGGTGGCAATGCGGCCTACCCGAAAGGAACAGGTTGCTGCAACGATGGTGACGTGTTTGATAAGGCCGGGATCCCGGTGCTGTATGTTGAAGCAACCAACTGGTCGTTGGGTAAAAAAGATGGCTACCAGCAACGGGCGAAGTCGAAAGCGTTCCCGGATGGCACCAGTTGGCATGACGTGAGACTGGATAATCAGCAGTACATTGATAAAACCCTGCCGCAGCGCATAGAACACCGCAGTCGCGATGTGGTGCGTATTATGCTGCCGCTGGTGAAAGAGCTGGCGAAAGCGGGGAAAGCGTAGCGCGGGGTTTTCCCCTCACCCTAACCCTCTCCCACAGGGAGAGGGGATCTTACAAAGCACGCTTCCCCCCCAGCCCTTCAGAGAGAGGGGGAAATCACTCAACCTTCGTGCAATCCGCATTCGCGCTTAAGCCCAAAGAAGCGGGTCTCTTCTTCCGCCATGCCGGGCTCCCATTTACGCGTGGTATGGGTATCGCCCACCGACAGATAGCCCTGATCCCACAGCGGATGGTATTTCAGCCCATGCTGTTGCAGATACTGATACACGGTACGGTTGTCCCAGTCGATGATCGGCAGCACTTTGAACACGCCGCGCTGGACAGCCAGCACCGGCAGGCTGGCACGGCTGCCAGACTGATCCCGGCGCAGCCCGGCAAACCAGGTTTGCGCGTTAAGCTCTTTCAGCGCCCGGTTCATCGGCTCGACTTTGTTGATCTCATTGTATTTCTCAATGCCCTCAACGCCCTGCTCCCACAGCTTGCCGTAACGCGCCTCCTGCCAGGCCGCGCTCTGCGCTGCGCGATACACTTTCAGGTTCAGCTTCAGCTTATCCGTTAACTCATCAATAAACTGATAGGTCTCCGGGAACAGATAGCCGGTATCGGTGAGGATCACCGGAATGTCCGGGCGGATCTGATTCACCAGATGCAAACTGACCGCTGCCTGGATACCAAAGCTCGATGAGAGCACAAACTCTCCCGGCAGATTTTCCAGCGCCCATGCTACACGCCCTTCGGCGTCCAGCTTCTCCAACTGGGCATTGGTTTCTGCAAGCTGAAGAACACGTTCCACTTTGGGCAGTGCATTCAGGGCATTTAAATCGAGTACGGACATAATTACCTCTCGTGTTTACTCCCAGAAATCCCTTGCGGGATCGAGCACCGGGCGAATGATGCCCGCACGCACCGTAAAGTCGCCGAAGCCTTCACCCGCTTCGCGCTCTTTCGCCCAGCGCCCGACAAGCTGGTCAATGGAATCGAGAATTTCCGGCTCCGTGATGTTTTCGCGATACATTCGCGGAATGCGTGTTCCCATCCGGTTACCGCCCAGATGCACGTTGTAACGGCCCGGCGCTTTACCCACCAGTCCCAGCTCGGCCAGCATCGCGCGGCCACAGCCGTTCGGGCAGCCGGTCACGCGCATCACGATATGCTCGTCCGGGATACCGTATTTTTGCAGGATCGCTTCCACTTTGTCGGTGAACGACGGCAGGAAGCGTTCGGCTTCAGCCATCGCCAGCGGACAGGTTGGGAACGAGACGCAGGCCATTGAATTTTCACGCTGCGGTTTCACCGCATCCATCAGCCCGTGGCTGCGCGCCAGCTCTTCGATCTTCGCTTTCTGATTTTCTGGCACGCCAGCAATGATCAGATTCTGATTAGCGGTGATCCTGAATTCGCCCTGATGGATCTTAGCAATTTCCAGCAGGCCGGTTTTCAGCGGACGCCCCGGATAATCGAGAATACGGCCGTTTTCGATGAACAGCGTCAGGTGCCAGTTATTATCGATACCTTTCACCCAGCCGATGCGATCGCCGCGCCCGGTAAATTCGTAAGGACGGATCGGTTCGAACTTAATGCCTGCGCGACGCTCCACTTCCGCTTTGAACGTCTCAACGCCCACGCGCTCCAGCGTGTATTTGGTTTTCGCGTTTTTACGATCGGTACGGTTACCCCAGTCGCGCTGGGTGGTAACGACCGCTTCCGCCACTGCCAGGGTGTGCTCCAGCGGCAGATAACCAAACTCACTCGCAGTACGTGCATAGGTATTCTTGTTGCCGTGCTCGATTGAAAGCCCCCCGCCCACCAGCAGGTTAAAGCCCACCAGCTTGCCGTTTTCCGCAATGGCGACAAAGTTCATGTCGTTAGCGTGCAGATCGATATCGTTCTGCGGTGGGATCACCACGGTCGTTTTGAACTTACGCGGCAGATAGGTCTGTCCGAGGATCGGCTCTTCGTCGGTGGTTGCCACTTTTTCCTGATCGAGCCAGATCTCCGCGTAGGCGCGGGTGCGCGGCAGCAGATGTTCAGAGATCTTTTTCGCCCACTCGTAGGCTTCTGCGTGCAGTTCGGACTCGTATGGGTTCGAGGTGCAAAGCACGTTACGGTTCATGTCATTGGCGGTCGCCAGCGCGTCCAGCCCGACGGAGTGCAGCATCTGATGTACCGGCTTCACGTTCTTCTTCAGAATGCCGTGGAACTGGAAGGTCTGACGGTTGGTCAGACGGATGCTGCCGTAAATCGTGTTTTCACCGGCAAACTTGTCTATCGCCTGCCACTGTTTCGTGGTGATGATCCCACCCGGCAGGCGGCAGCGCAGCAGCATCGCATGACGCGGCTCCAGCTTCTGCTCGGCACGCTCGGCGCGAATATCACGGTCGTCCTGCTGATACATACCGTGGAAACGGATCAGCAGAAAGTTATCGCCTTTAAAACCGCCGGTCAGACCGTCATTCAAATCTTCGGCAATGGTGCCACGTAGGTAGTTGCTCTCTACCTTCATGCGCTCGGCATCAGACAGTTTGCCTTCGACCACCAGTGGGCCAGGATGTTTTTCGCTCATTAGTAGACATCTCGCTGATAACGGCGCTCTACGCGCAGCTCACTTAAAAATTCATCCGCCGCTTCGGCATCCATACCGCCGAATTCGGCAATCACTTCCAGCAGTGCCTGCTCAACGTCTTTCGCCATACGATTGGCATCGCCGCAGACATAAATATGGGCGCCATCATTAATCCAGCGCCACAGCTCTGCGCCCTGTTCGCGCAGTTTGTCTTGTACGTATACTTTTTCTTTTTGGTCGCGAGACCAGGCCAGATCGATGCGCGACAGCACGCCCTCTTTGACGTAGCGCTGCCACTCAACCTGATAAAGGAAATCTTCGGTAAAGTGTGGGTTGCCGAAAAAGAGCCAGTTTTTACCCGGCGCCTCGTCTGCCGCACGCTGCTGCATAAAGGCGCGGAATGGCGCAATACCGGTTCCGGGGCCAATCATAATCACCGGGGTTTCCGGGTTAGCCGGCAGGCGGAAGTTGTCGTTATGTTCGATGAACACCCGGACTTCACCATCCTCTTCCACGCGATCAGCCAGGAAGCTGGAAGCGCCGCCCGCCCGGGCACGACCTTCGATGTCGTAGCGCACTGCACCCACGGTAATGTGCACTTCGCTTTCCACTTCCGCCTGCGACGAGGCGATGGAGTAAAGACGCGGTGTGAGGGGGCGCAGCAGGCCAACCAGCGCCTCAGCATCCAGCTGTGCCGGCGAGAAACGCACCATATCGACAATCGGCGTGGTGGCGGCGTAATGCTGCAACTGTGCCTTATCCCCTACTAACGGCAACAGCGTTTCGCTGCGCGTTAAGGTGGCATAGTTTTCTACGATATTGGCGGTGTTGACGGTCAACTCAAAATGCCACTGCAGGGCCTCGGCCAGCGGCAGGGTTTTGCCATCCACGGTAACGGGCTCATCGCCCTTCAACCACAGCAACTCAACCAGCTCTTTCACTAAGGCAGGGTCATTCTGATACCAGACGCCCAGCGCATCGCCTGGCTGGTAGCTCAGGCCCGAATCACCGAGATCGATTTCGATATGACGCACATCTTTTTCAGAGTCACGGCCGGTGATTTTTTGGTTAACGGAGAGCGCAGCCGTCAGCGGCGCCTCTTTAGTATAAGGGCTGGAGGAGACTTCATTTACCGCGCCGGACGCGGTAACGGCGGCCTGAGCCGGCGTCTCTTTTGGCACACGCGCTTTCAGCACATCCACAATGCGCTCGCGCCACTGGGCCGCTGCTGCCTGATACTCTACATCGGTATCAACGCGGTCCAGCAGACGCTCGCCGCCGAGCTCCGCCAGTTTGCTATCAAAATCTTTACCCGACTGGCAGAAGAATTCATAGGAAGAGTCCCCGAGACCAAAGACGGCAAACGCCGTGCCGTCGAGCTTCGGCGCTTTCTTAGAAAACAGGAATTTATGCAGCGCTACCGCCTCTTCTGGCGGCTCACCTTCGCCCTGCGTTGAGGTCACCACCAACAGCAATTTTTCTGACGCGATTTGCTTAAATTTGTAATCTCCGGCGTTGACCAGATTCACGTTCAGTTTGGCGGTCAGCAGGTCATCGCGAAGTTGCTCTGCCACACGACGAGCGTTACCGGTCTGGGACGCGGAGATCAGCGTAATCGACGGAACCTCGACCGCTGCCGCAGGTGCAGCGACCGCAGCGCCCGGCTGCTGGTTAAGGACACCCCAGAAATAGCCAGAAACCCAGGCAAGCTGGTGAGGAGAGAGATCGGTGGTGGCTGCCTGGAGGCGCGCCAGTTGCTCCGGATTTAGCGGTAGCAAATTTGAAGGTGGGGCCTGTGTTGTCATGCGTCGTTATGTTCCAGTAGCAAAGCGGACTTTAAGCGAATAAATCCAAACTGAAGATAAGGTTAACGGCGGCGATAATAACAATTAAAGAAGGGATGGAAATATTAAATAACCAAATGGACTAACCTGTTTTAGTTATCGTTCTTAACAATAAAAACGATTATTTAACCTAATGAAATTTATAGATAAAAAAGCAAATTACCCCATAACTTAAGCCCACCGGCAAGTTTGGCCGTTTTAGCTAATGATAAAAAAAGTCCTTTCCGGTACTATGCGGCGGTTTTTTCCGCATTTGAGAGTCCACGATGTCCACCACACTGTTTAAAGATTTCATCTTCGAAGCCGCACACCGCCTGCCTCACGTACCGGAAGGACACAAATGTGGCCGTCTGCACGGGCACTCCTTTATGGTGCGCCTTGAAATTACGGGTGAGGTCGATCCGCATACGGGCTGGATTATGGATTTTTCCGAGCTGAAAGCGGCCTTCAAACCCACTTATGATCGCCTCGATCACTATTATCTGAACGACATTCCGGGTCTGGAAAACCCCACCAGCGAAGTGCTGGCGAAATGGATTTGGGATGTGATGAAACCGCAGGTTCCGCTGCTGAGCGCGGTGATGATCAAAGAGACCTGCACCGCCGGGTGTGTCTATCGCGGCGAGTAAAAAAAAGCCCGGTTAAACCGGGCTTTTTTTTTAAGCGATGTTCAGGTACTTGTGCGTCTGCATCGACAACCGCCAGTTGCGGGCGATGCAGGTTTCGATGCACAGGCGCGTGGCATCCTCTTTCTGACTGATGGGTTGCAGCGCAATCACGCGCTGTTTTTCATCCGTCAGCGTTGTCAGCAGCTCATCCAGCGCTTCGATATCCCGCACGCGGCCAACCGGATGCTTGATTTCATCAGCACGCTCCAGCGCCTGGGATAAGATATCGTAGCCGCCGCGCATGTTTACCTTAGGTGAGACCGTCACCCAAGTGGTGTGAGAGCAGCGGACTTCGTGGGTACCGCTGGTCTCAATCTGGCAGCTATAACCATTTTTTTCCAGCAACTGGGTGAGCGGCATCAGATCGTGAATGCAGGGCTCGCCCCCGGTGATCACCACGTGACGCGCCGTCCAGCCCTGGCGGCTAATAATCGCCAGCAGATCTTCCGAACTGGCCGCGCCCCACTTATCGCTCTCTTTGGTTTTGGCCAGGATGCTAAACAGCGACACTTCTCGATCCGCGAGCTTATCCCAGGTATGTTTGGTGTCGCACCAGGCACAGCCTACCGGGCATCCCTGCAAACGAATAAAAATAGCGGGAACGCCGGTAAAGTAACCCTCGCCTTGCAGGGTCTGGAACATCTCGTTAATCGGGTACTGCATAGTTATCTCTGGTCTGATTTGCGGGGGGGCATTATTGCAGATCGCACATAATCAGGCAAAACAACCCCGGCCTCGATTTTATACCTGTCAGTTTAAGGATAGCCAGGCTAACAGTCCTAAGGTAGAAAGCCGTTTTCAGAAGGCAATGTTAAAAACATTAAAACTTACGCTACGCTTTAAAGATATCGCCCATCCGGCACGCGTCGACGTTAACCTCCTTGACTGAGTAGCCATCACAATACTGGACAAGCAGAATGAGCCATTTTGCGGTAATAACGCTACCGTTATACAGCCATATGCACGCTATGGAAGCACTGGCAAAACACCTTATCATGCGCGGCCATCGGATCACTTTTTTTCAGCAGGAAGAGGCTCGCACCTTGCTCAGGGAACCGCAGGCGCACTTTGTCGCTGTGGGTAACCCGACGCAGTCTGCGATGCACGAGCCGGGGTTTTTTCGCCTGATATCAGATATGGCAAGCGTTACCGATATGCTGTGCCGTGAACTTCCCCTCGCCTTCCGGCAGCACAATATTGACGCCGTGATTGTCGATCAGATGGAGCCGGCTGGAGGGTTGGTGGCACAAGCTCTCAACCTGCCTTTTATCTCCATCTGCTGCGCCCTGCCGGTAAACCGGGATAACAACATCCCCCTGCCAGTGATGCCTTTTCGCTATGGCACCAGCGATCGCTGCCGGAAATTATACGCCTCCAGCGCGGATGTTTATGACTGGCTGATGTCGAGACAAGGCCGGGTAATTGCCCGTCATGCCCGGGCATTTGGTCTGCCTTCGCGCAGCAGACCAGATCAATGCCTGTCGCCGTTGGCGCAAATCAGCCAGACCATTCCAGGCTTTGATTTTCCGCGCTCCTTGCCCGCCTGCTTCCATGCGGTAGGCCCGCTACGCTACGATCCGCTAACGGTTTCATCCGGCAAAAAGAAGCCGTTTGTTTTTGCGTCATTAGGCACGATCCAGGGCTACCGCTTTGGACTGTTCCGCACGATTGCCCGCGCCTGCCGACAGGCTGGTGTGCCCTTGCTTATTGCCCACTGCGACAGACTCAATGCAAGTCAAACCGCCCGGCTGGCGCGTACGGGGACGCAAATTGTAGGATTTACCGATCAGCTGGCGGTATTACGTGATGCCAGCGCCGTCATCACCCACGCCGGACTGAATACGGTTATGGATGCCATCGCCACCGCCACGCCTATCCTCGCCGTGCCGCTGGCATTTGATCAGCCAGGCGTCGCCGCCCGCGTGGTCTTCAGCGGCATTGGTCTTAAGGCCTGCCGTTTTTCGCCGAGCCGCACGCTCAGCCAGCATCTTCTCGACCTGCTGGAAAATAAGCAGTACACGCAGCGCATCACCGCCCTCCAGACTCAGTTGATAAACGCCGGAGGGGCAGCACGGGCTGCAGAAATTATTGAACGGGCGGTATATACACGTCATAGCGTACCGACGGTGTGATGATAAAAAAAAACCCGCCGAAGCGGGTTTTTTCTAAAGATTAAGGTTCAGGATTACTGACCTTTGATCTCTTTACGGCCGTTGTATGGTGCTTTTTCGCCCAGCGCTTCTTCGATACGAATCAGCTGGTTGTATTTAGCAACACGGTCAGAACGGCTCATAGAACCGGTTTTGATCTGGCCTGCAGCGGTACCCACTGCCAGGTCAGCAATGGTCGCATCTTCAGTTTCGCCAGAACGGTGGGAGATAACCGCAGTGTAGCCAGCGTCTTTCGCCATTTTGATCGCAGCCAGAGTTTCGGTCAGAGAACCGATCTGGTTGAATTTGATCAGGATGGAGTTAACGATGCCTTTCTCGATACCTTCTTTCAGGATCTTGGTGTTGGTTACGAACAGATCGTCACCAACCAGCTGGATTTTGTCGCCCAGTACTTTGGTCTGGTATGCGAAACCATCCCAGTCAGACTCGTCCAGACCGTCTTCGATAGAGACGATTGGGTACTGTTTGGTCAGGTCTTCCAGGAAGTGAGTGAACTCTTCGGAGGTGAATGCTTTGTTGCCTTCGCCAGCCAGGACGTATTTACCGTCTTTGTAGAATTCAGATGCTGCACAGTCCATCGCCAGGGTGATGTCGGTGCCCAGCTCGTAGCCCGCTGCTTTAACCGCTTCTGCGATTACAGCCAGTGCTTCGGCGTTGGAGCCCAGGTTAGGTGCATAACCACCTTCGTCACCAACTGCAGTGTTCATACCTTTAGCTTTCAGAACTTTAGCCAGGTTGTGGAACACTTCAGAACCCATACGTACCGCTTCTTTCAGGGTTTTCGCGCCAACTGGCTGAATCATGAATTCCTGAATATCAACGTTGTTGTCTGCGTGCTCACCACCGTTGATGATGTTCATCATTGGTACAGGCATGGAGTATTTGCCTGGGGTGCCGTTCAGTTCAGCAATGTGCTCGAACAGTGGCTGACCTTTGGACGCAGCGGCAGCTTTGGCGTTTGCCAGAGACACGGCCAGGATTGCGTTCGCACCGAAGTTAGATTTGTTTTCAGTACCGTCCAGATCGATCATGATCTTGTCGATGCCAGCCTGGTCTTTCGCGTCTTTGCCCAGGATAGCCTGTGCAATTGGGCCGTTAACCGCGCCAACCGCTTTGGTTACGCCTTTGCCCAGGAAACGGGATTTGTCGCCATCGCGCAGTTCCAGCGCTTCGCGGGAACCAGTAGAAGCACCTGACGGCGCAGCTGCCATACCGACGAAACCACCTTCCAGGTGTACTTCGGCTTCAACAGTCGGGTTACCACGGGAGTCGATGATTTCACGACCGATGACTTTAACGATTTTGGACATTAGATTTTCCTCAGTACAAGTTAAACTAAAACTCCAGACAAACAACGCGTACCAAAGGTACGCGTTGCCGTTCTAACTTTTTTTACTTCGCCTGACGCTTCTGGTAATCGCTGGCGGCTTTCACGAAGCCGGCAAACAGCGGATGTCCATCGCGCGGGGTTGAAGTAAATTCCGGGTGGAACTGACAGGCAACAAACCATGGATGGTTCGGCACTTCGATGATCTCGACTAACTGATCATCCCCGGAGCGGCCCGCAACACGCAGGCCCGCGGCTTCAATCTGTTTCAACAACATGTTGTTGACTTCATAGCGGTGACGATGGCGCTCGGTGATGGTCGGCTCGCCGTACAGCTTGCGAACCACGCTATCATCGGTCAACTGGCAGGCCTGTGCGCCAAGACGCATTGTGCCACCCAGATCGCTCTTCTCGGTACGGACTTCGACGTTACCTTCTTCGTCGCGCCATTCGGTGATAAGCGCCACAACAGGGTACTTACAGTCTGGCACAAATTCCGTAGAGTTCGCGTTTTCCATCCCCGCTACGTTGCGCGCAAATTCGATCAGCGCAACCTGCATACCCAGGCAGATGCCGAGGTAAGGAATATTGTTTTCACGCGCATAGCGTGCGGTGGCGATCTTGCCTTCAACACCACGGTAGCCGAAGCCGCCTGGGATCAAAATCGCATCCAGATCTTTCAGAATTTCAACGCCGCGTGTTTCAACATCCTGCGAATCAATCAGCTTGATGTTTACAGAGACGCGGTTCTTCAGACCACCGTGTTTCAGCGCTTCGATAACGGACTTATAGGCATCTGGCAGTTCGATGTACTTGCCAACCATACCGATAGTCACTTCGCCTGCCGGGTTCGCTTCTTCATAGATAACCTGTTCCCATTCAGACAGGTTAGCTTCCGGACAGTTCAAGCTGAATCGTTTACAAATATAATCGTCCAGCCCCTGAGATTTCAACAGGCCTGGAATTTTATAAATGGAATCGACATCTTTCATTGAAATAACGGCTTTTTCTGGCACGTTACAGAACAATGCAATTTTCGCACGTTCGTTCGCTGGCACCGCACGATCGGAGCGGCAAACGAGGATGTCTGGCTGAATACCGATAGAGAGCAGCTCTTTAACAGAGTGCTGGGTCGGCTTGGTTTTCACTTCACCGGCAGCCGCCATGTACGGCACCAGCGTCAGGTGCATGAACAGCGCGTGTTCACGACCGATATCCACCGCCAGTTGACGAATTGCTTCCAGGAATGGCAGGGACTCGATATCCCCTACGGTACCGCCGATTTCCACCAGCACCACGTCGTGGCCTTCGCCACCCGCGATAATGCGCTCTTTAATGGCATTGGTGATGTGCGGGATAACCTGAACGGTTGCGCCCAGATAGTCGCCACGGCGCTCTTTACGCAGAACGTCAGAATAGATACGGCCAGTGGTGAAGTTGTTGCGGCGGCTCATTTTGGTGCGAATGAAGCGCTCATAGTGACCCAGGTCCAGATCGGTTTCGGCGCCGTCTTCAGTAACGAACACTTCCCCGTGTTGGATCGGGCTCATGGTGCCAGGATCGACGTTGATGTACGGATCCAGTTTCATCATGGTCACATTGAGGCCACGGGCTTCAAGAATGGCTGCGAGGGAGGCTGCGGCAATGCCTTTACCCAGAGAGGATACGACCCCGCCGGTCACAAAAATATAGTTCGTTGTCATGCTGAACCTGAGAAGTTAGGGTGAAACGATGGAATAACCAGGACGGGAAAGTAGTATACCCGAACACGGCGAGCGCCACAAACTTTCATTCTCCGTCTCCATTCCAGGCCATGACAAACATAAGGAGTGAGAAAATAGCCCCTTTTGGGTAAATGTTTTTGACGCAAATCAAGCGCTTGTCATTTAAAAAATCACACAAATTGCGCTTGGTCGCAAAAAGCCGTTAGAGATCAGTTTCCTGGCGTTTTACTTCCTGCCAGACTTCTTCCATTGCATTAAGGTCAACCCCGGTCATTTCCAGGCCGCGCGCCGCAATAATGCGTTCTACTTCGCGGAACCGACGTTCAAACTTCAGGTTCGCTTTTTGCAGTGCCGTCTCGGCCTTTACCCCTAAATGGCGCGATAAATTTACCGTGGCGAAGAGCAGATCGCCAACTTCCTCTTCCAGCTTCGCCTGGTCAACGACCGCCTGGTTAGCTTCGTGCATAACTTCATCGATCTCTTCATGCACTTTGTCGAGCACCGGGCCAAGCGTGGTCCAGTCAAACCCTACCGTGGAGCAACGCTTCTGGATTTTATGGGCGCGCATCAGCGCGGGCAGGCTTAAGGGGATGTCATCAAGTGCAGAATGCTGTGATTTTTCAGCGCGTTCCGCACTTTTGATCTGTTCCCAGCGGGCAAGAACCTCGCTGCTGTTTTCGGCCGTCGCGTCGCCAAAAATATGCGGATGACGGCGTTCGAGCTTGTCGCTGATGGCCGCACAGATGTCGTTAAAATCAAAACGCCCCTCTTCCTGCGCCATCTGGGCGTAAAAGACCACCTGAAACAGCAGGTCGCCCAGCTCACCGCGCAGATCGTCGAAATCTTCGCGGGAGATAGCATCCAGCACTTCGTAAGTCTCTTCCAGGGTATAAGGTGCGATGGTGGCAAAGGTCTGCTCTTTGTCCCACGGGCAGCCATTTTCCGGGTCGCGCAGGCGCTGCATGATGCCAAGCAGGCGGTCGATTTGAGTCATAATTCTGTCCTGATAAAAAAAGAGCCGGGTGAGCGAGCGCGCCCTACCCGGCTTACAAAAAAGAAGGATTAGCCGCCGTGCAGACGACGCGCGTCAATCACATCCGGCACCTGGTTCAGCTTACCGAGCACGCGGCCCAGCACCTGCAGGTTATAAATTTCGATGGTCATATCAATGGTGGCCAGCTGCTGACGCGTATCGCTGCGGCTGGCAACCCCGAGAACGTTGACCTTTTCATTCGCCAGAATGGTAGTGATATCGCGCAGCAGACCGCTGCGGTCATTGGCGGAGACCCGCACCACCAGCGAATAACCCGCAGAGTAGCTTTCACCCCAGACGGCATCGACGATGCGTTCCGGCGCATGGGATTGCAGCTCTGCCAACTGATCGCAGTCCGCGCGATGAATGGAGATCCCGCGCCCCTGGGTGATAAAGCCCACAATTTCGTCGCCGGGAATGGGCTGACAGCAGCGGGCAATGTGGTGCATCAGATTCCCCACGCCCTCAACCACCACCCGGCCATTATCCTTGCTATGGTGCTGCGGCGGCACGTAGGTTTTCTGCTGCAGTTGTTTCAGTGCTGCCGCATCCTGCTCTTCCGCGCTCGGCTTATTAAACTGGGCCTGCAGGAAGTTGACCATCTGGTTAAGACGGATGTCGCCCCCACCGATGGCGGCCAGCAGCTCATCCAGCTCGTTGAAGTTGTAGCGTGGCAGGAGGTGTTTTTCCGCCTCTTTCAGGTGAATACCTAAATGCTCCAGCTCATCGTCCAGAATCTGGCGGCCGGCGAGGATGTTTTTGTCACGATCCTGTTTACGGAACCAGGCGTGGATTTTCGACCGTCCCCGGCTGGTGGTGACATAGCCCAGGTTCGGGTTGAGCCAGTCACGGCTGGGGTTCGGCTGTTTCTGGGTGATGATTTCAATCTGATCGCCCATCTGCAACTGATAGGTAAACGGCACGATACGGCCACCAATTTTGGCACCGATGCAGCGATGGCCTACATCGCTGTGAATATGGTAGGCAAAATCGAGCGGGGTCGATCCTGCGGGAAGATCCACCACGTCGCCCTTCGGCGTAAAGACATAGACCCGGTCATCAAAGACCTGGCTGCGCACCTCATCCAGCATTTCGCCGGAGTCGGCCATCTCCTCCTGCCACGCAATCAGCTTACGCAGCCAGGCGATGCGATCTTCATGGCCGGAACGCGCCCCGCCTGAGGTGCCCTCTTTATATTTCCAGTGCGCGGCGACGCCCAATTCGGACTCTTCGTGCATCTGTTTGGTACGGATCTGGATCTCCACCGGTTTGCCGCCCGGCCCCAGCACCACGGTGTGGATCGACTGGTAGCCGTTCGGTTTCGGGTTCGCGACGTAGTCGTCGAACTCATCCGGCATGTGGCGGTAATGGGTGTGAACAATCCCCAGCGCAGCGTAGCAGTCCTGCAAACGCTCGGCAACGATTCGCACGGCGCGCACATCAAACAGCTCATCAAAGGCGAGATGCTTTTTCTGCATTTTGCGCCAGATGCTGTAGATGTGCTTCGGCCGGCCATAGACTTCGGCCTTCACGCCCTCTTCTTTCATCGACTTACGTAAGCCGCCGACAAACTCTTCAATGTAGTGTTCGCGGTCGATACGGCGTTCATGCAACAGCTTAGCGATACGTTTGTATTCCGCCGGATGCAGGTAGCGGAAGCAGTAATCCTCCAGCTCCCATTTCAGCTGGCCGATCCCCAGACGGTTCGCCAGCGGCGCATAGATATTGGTGCACTCTTTCGCCGCCAGCACGCGTTCGTCTTCCGGCGCATCTTTGACTTCGCGCAGATGGGCCACGCGTTCGGCGAGCTTAATGACCACGCAGCGGAAGTCATCCACCATGGCCAGCAGCATACGGCGAACGTTATCGACCTGTTCGGAAGAGACGGAGTCGGTATGGGTTGCTTTAAGCTGGCGGATAGCCGCCATGTCACGTACGCCGTGTATCAGCGAGACGATCGACTTCCCGACGCTTTCGCGCAGCACCTCTTCGGAGACCACCTCGGCGTCGGCCAGCGGGAAGAGCATGGCGGCGAGCAAAGTGTCAATATCCATGCTCAGCATGGAGAGGATCTCCACCATCTCTACGCCGCGCCACAGCAGCAGCTCGGCATCGGGATGCCCTTGGGTGGTGCGCAGACAATAGGCCCAGGTTTCGGTTAAGCGTTCACACGACTGCTGGCTGGAAATCCCCAGACTTGCGATCCATTTTTGTGGGTCAAACTCACCAGCTTTATTGAGATGTGCACTTCTTACCGCAACCATTGTCCTCTCCTTTTGGGACCGTGCCTGTCGAATTCGACAAGCCGAAACTAATCGATGTGCTCAAACAACGCCATGGATTCCAGGTGTCCAGTGTGCGGGAACATATCCAGCATTGCCAGACGCGTAATTTGGTAACCCGCACGCAATAATGCCTCACTATCCCGGGCAAGCGTCGCCGGATTGCAGGAGACATAAACCACGCGCGTTGGCGCGAGTTTAATAATATGCTGCATCACGCCAGGCGCGCCAGCGCGTGCCGGGTCGAGCAGGATTTTATCGAAACCGTGCTTCGCCCAGGGCTGCTGCGTGACATCCTCTTCCAGGTTCTCATGAAAGAATGTCACGTTGTTCAGCTCATTGTGACGGGCATTGTCACGCCCTTTTTCCACCAGCGCTGCCACCCCTTCGACCCCCACCACGCTCTGTGCCCGCGTAGCCAGCGGCAAGGTGAAGTTACCCATCCCACAAAACAGATCCAGTACCCGGTCGTCACGCTGAACGTCAAGCCAGGCCATTGCGGTCTCCACCATTTGCTGGTTAACCCCGTCGTTGACCTGAATAAAATCGCGTGGGCTGAACGTTAAGCGTAGCCCGTCTGAATCATACCAGGGGCTTTCACCGCTAAGCTGCTCAAGTATCTCGCTTTGCGGAGCGAGATAAAGCGCAAGCTGATGGGAATGCGAAAAGCGTTCCAGTTTTTCGCGATCTTTCGCACTGAGCGGCGCGGTATGGCGCAAGACCATCATTGGCCCGTTGTTCGCCTGCACCAGTTCTACGTGGCCGAGATGACGCACACCCTCCAGTCCGGAGAGACATTCGCGCACCGCGGGGAGCAATGCCTCAAGTTGGGGCGCAAGAACGGGGCACTGTTTGACGTCAACAATATCGCTGGAGTTGGCTTTACGAAAACCCATTTCCAGGCGTTCTGTTTTCGGCTGATAGTTAAGGCTGAGCCGCGCACGACGCCGATAGCCCCAGGGCGTGTCGGCGATAATCTCGTTGACCTCATTTTTCAATAAACGCGCCAGCGCGCTGCTTTTGCTTTTCTCTTGCAGGGCAATGCTGGCATGCTGTTGCTGGCAACCGCCACAGACGCCAAAGTGCGGACAACGCGGGATTTCGCGTTCGGGGCTATCATTCAGGCGGCGTTTTACCTGGCCGCGGGCATACTGACGTTTCTCTTCCGTCAGGGTGATTTCCGCCCGTTCCCCCGGTAACAAACCCGGAATAAATAACGCCTTACCGTTATGGCGCGCCACGCCCTGACCGAAGGGATCAAGGTCGGTGACATCAACAGTTATGATCTGACGCGTCGTCACGCGTCGCTTTGCAGAGTAGAATTGCGCCATTGTCGGGATTTATCTCGTATGAACTTATTGACTCTAATTGTCCCATAACGGAACTCCATGACCAACTACAGCCTGCGTGCGCGCATGATGATTTTGATCCTCGCCCCGACCGTTCTCATCGGTTTGCTTCTGAGCATCTTCTTTGTTGTGCACCGCTATCATGACCTGCAGCGTCAGCTGGAAGACGCAGGAGCCAGCATTATCGAACCGCTGGCCGTCTCCAGTGAATACGGTATGAACTTGCAAAATCGCGAGTCAATCGGCCAGCTTATTAGCGTGTTACACCGGCGTCATTCGGAGATCGTGCGAGCCATTTCCGTCTATGACGAACATAACCGTCTGTTCGTGACCTCAAATTTCCACCTTGATCCTGGCACGCTGAAAATCCCGGATAACACGCCGTTTCCCCGCAGGCTGAGCGTGGTGCGCCGTGGCGATACTATGATTTTACGTACCCCGATTATCTCCGAAAGCTATTCGCCTGATGAATCCGCCGTATCGGATGCGAAAACCAGCAGTAATATGCTGGGATATGTGGCGCTGGAGTTGGATCTTAAGTCCGTGCGGCTCCAGCAGTACAAAGAAATTTTCATCTCCTCGGTGATGATGCTCTTCTGTATCGGTATCGCCCTGATCTTTGGCTGGCGCCTGATGCGCGACGTGACCAGCCCTATCCGCAACATGGTGAACACCGTTGACCGTATTCGTCGGGGTCAGCTTGATAGCCGCGTTGAAGGATTTATGCTCGGCGAACTGGATATGTTGAAAAACGGCATCAACTCCATGGCGATGTCGCTGGCTGCCTACCACGAGGAGATGCAGCACAACGTTGACCAGGCCACCTCTGATTTACGTGAAACCCTGGAGCAGATGGAGATCCAGAACGTCGAGCTGGATCTGGCCAAAAAGCGTGCCCAGGAGGCGGCGCGCATTAAATCTGAGTTCCTGGCCAATATGTCGCACGAGCTGCGTACGCCACTGAATGGCGTGATTGGCTTTACCCGCCTGACGCTGAAAACGGAGCTTAATCCAACCCAGCGCGATCATCTGCATACCATCGAGCGTTCGGCGAATAACCTGCTGACTATCATTAACGATGTGCTCGACTTCTCGAAGCTGGAAGCGGGCAAGCTGATTCTGGAGAGTATCCCCTTCCCGCTGCGTAACACGCTGGATGAAGTGGTCACGCTACTGGCCCACTCCTCCCATGACAAGGGGCTGGAGTTAACGCTTAACATCAAGAATGATGTGCCGGACAACGTGATTGGCGACCCACTGCGCCTACAGCAGGTGATCACGAATCTGGTGGGCAATGCCATTAAATTTACCGAAAGCGGCAATATCGACGTCCTGGTGGAGAAACGCGCGCTCAGTAACACTAAAGTGCAGATTGAAGTACAGATCCGCGACACCGGCATTGGCATTCCTGAGCGCGATCAGTCCCGGCTGTTCCAGGCATTTCGTCAGGCGGATGCCAGCATCTCGCGGCGCCATGGCGGTACCGGGCTGGGTCTGGTCATCACCCAGAAGCTGGTGAAAGAGATGGGTGGGGATATCTCCTTCCACAGTCAGCCGAACCGGGGCTCCACCTTCTGGTTCCATATCAATCTCGATCTTAACCCCAACGTGGTGACCGATGGCCCGGTCATGGACTGCCTGCGGGGCAAGCGGCTGGCTTACGTTGAGCCGAATACCGCCGCGGCTCAGAGCACGCTGGATGTGCTCAGCATCACCCCGCTGGAGGTGATTTACAGCCCGACCTTCTCGGCGCTGCCGGAAGACCATTACGATATTCTGCTGATGGGGATCCCGGTGACCATTACCGGGGAACTGACCATGCAGCAGGAGCGGCTGGCAAAAGCTGCGTCCATGACCGATTACCTGCTGTTAGCTCTCCCCTGCCACGCCCAGATTAACGCCGAAGAGCTGAAGCATGACGGCGCCGCGGCCTGTCTGTTAAAACCCCTCACCTCCACGCGCCTGTTGCCAGCACTCACTGAATATTGTCGTCTGAATCACTATGCCGTGCCGCTGGTGAACGATGAGAGCAAGCTGTCGATGACGGTGATGGCGGTGGACGATAACCCGGCAAACCTGAAGCTCATTGGCGTACTGCTGGAAGATCAGGTACAGCATATTGAACTGTGCGAAAGCGGGGCAAAAGCGGTGGAGCGCGCCCGGCAGATGCAGTTTGATCTGATTCTGATGGATATTCAGATGCCCGACATGGATGGCATCCGCGCCTGCGAACTGATTCGCCAACTGCCGCACCAGCAGCAAACGCCGGTGATTGCCGTTACGGCGCACGCGATGGCCGGGCAGAAGGAGAAGCTGCTCGGCGCAGGCATGAATGACTATCTGGCCAAGCCGATCGATGAAGAGAAGCTGCATAGCCTGCTGCTGCGCTACAAACCCGGCCCGACAACCACCAGCTGGATTGCCCCGCCTGAAAGCCCGGAGCCGGCGATAAACAATAACGCTACCTTCGACTGGCAGCTGGCATTACGCCAGGCGGCGGGGAAACCGGATCTCGCCAGGGAGATGCTGCAAATGCTGATCGCTTTCCTGCCGGAAATTCGCAACAAGGTGGAAGAACAACTGGTTGGAGAAAATCCGCCGGATCTGCTTGAAGCCATCCATAAGCTGCATGGCAGCTGCGGCTATAGCGGCGTACCGCGTCTGAAAAATCTCTGTCAGCTACTGGAACAGCAATTACGTTCCGGCACCCCGGAAAGCGAGCTGGAGCCTGAGTTTCTGGAACTGCTGGATGAGATGGATAACGTCACGCGGGAAGCCACCAAAATTCTGGTGTTGTAACCGCCAGCGGGAGCAAAGGGAGCTCAGGCTCCCATTCCCACTTTCACTGCCGCCGCAACGTTGCGGGCCGTCATGCGAACGTTCTCGCTGGCGTTTTCCAGCGCCTCTTCCAGCGTGCAGATGGTATAGAGGACGCTAAAGACGGCATCCAGTCCGTGGTCATGTACTACGCCCACGTCGGCAGTCAGGCTGCCGGCGATGCCGATAACCGGCTTGTTGTAACGTTTAGCGATTTTCGCCACGCCGACGGGCACTTTGCCGTGAATGGTCTGGCTGTCGATGCGCCCTTCACCGGTGATCACCAGATCCGCATCGGCTACCTGCCGATCAAGATCTAGCGCGTCGGTCACGATCTCAATTCCCTGGCGCAGGTGCGCACCACAGAACGCGTAGAGTGCGGCACCCATCCCCCCCGCAGCCCCCCCGCCTTCGAGGCTGAGTACATCAACGTCGAGATCCCGGGCGATCACCTGCGCATAGTGTTCCAGCGCCTTATCCAGCCGCGCGATCATCTCAGGGGTCGCCCCTTTTTGTGGGCCAAAGACGGCGGTAGCCCCCTCCTTGCCGGTGAGCAGATTGGTCACGTCACAGGCCACATCAATGCGGCACCCGGCCAGCCGTTTATCCAGACCGCTAATATCAATGCGTGAAATGTTCTCCAGCGCCTCGCCGCCGGGGCCAATTGGCTCACCCTGCGCGTTAAGAAGTTTCGCCCCCAGCGCCTGCACCATACCGGCACCGCCGTCGTTGGTTGCGCTGCCGCCGATGCCGATAATGATATGGTTAACGCCCGCATCCAGCGCGTGGCGGATCAGCTCTCCGGTTCCCCAGGAGGTGGTTTTGAGTGGATTACGTTGAGAAGGGGCAACCAGTTCAAGGCCGCTCGCCGCAGCCATTTCAATAAAGGCGCTCTCTTTGTCACCCGAGCGGCCATAAAACCCCTCAACGCTTTCGCCCAGCGGCCCGGTTACGCGCACGTGAACAATTTCGCCCTGAGTGGCGGCCACCATTGCTTCGACGGTGCCTTCACCGCCATCAGCAACCGGCAGTTTGACGTACTCTGCCGTGGGAAAAATCTCGCAAAAACCTTGCTCAATCGCCGTTGCGACTGCCAGAGCACTCAAACTTTCTTTGTATGAGTCCGGTGCAATCACTATTTTCATAAGCCGTCCTTACGCCTGTTAACTCTCGTTAGCTTACACCCGAATAATCGGAGGAGATGCCGGCCCCGTCAGGAACCGGCATGCGGCTTAACGCACCATGCAGGGGCGTTTGTTATCAAACGTCCAGTTCGGGATCAGATACTGCATGCCCATCGCGTCATCACGCGCGCCCAGCCCGTGCTTCTGATACAACTCGTGGGCTTTCATTACCTGATCCATATCCAGTTCAACGCCAAGACCCGGCTTCGACGGCACCTGCACCATCCCGCCCTTGATCTCAAACGGCTCTTTGGTCAGACGCTGGTTCCCCTCCTGCCAGATCCAGTGGGTATCGATAGCGGTAATCGTCCCCGGTGCCGCGGCGGCCACGTGGGTAAACATCGCCAGCGAGATATCGAAGTGGTTATTGGAGTGTGAACCCCAGGTCAGGCCGAACTCGTGACACATCTGCGCCACCCGCACGGAACCATGCATCGTCCAGAAGTGCGGATCGGCCAGCGGAATATCGACCGACTGCAGCGAGAGCGTGTGCCCCATTTGACGCCAGTCGGTAGCGATCATATTAGTAGCGGTGGGCAGGCCCGTCGCGCGGCGGAACTCTGCCATCACTTCACGGCCTGAGAAGCCCTGCTCGGCACCGCACGGATCTTCCGCATAGGCCAGTACCCCTTTCAGCTGTTTACCAATGCGGATGGCCTCTTCCAGCGACCAGGCCCCGTTGGGATCCAGCGTCACGCGCGCCTGCGGGAAACGTTTTGCCAGTGCGGTAATAGCCTCAGCCTCTTCTTCACCAGCCAGCACGCCCCCTTTCAGTTTGAAATCGTTAAAGCCATATTTTTCATAGGCTGCCTCTGCCAGACGCACCACCGCATCCGGAGTCATTGCCTCCTCGTGACGGATGCGATACCAGTCGAGTTTCTCATCCGGCTGGCTTTGATACGGCAGCGGGGTCAGTTTGCGATTGCCCACAAAGAACAGGTAGCCCAGCATCTCCACTTCGCTGCGCTGTTGACCGTCGCCCAGCAGCGAGGCAACGTTGACGCCCAGGTGCTGACCGAGCAGATCAAGCAGCGCCGCTTCAATCCCCGTGACCACATGGATGGTCGTACGCAGGTCAAAGGTTTGTAGACCACGCCCGCCCGCATCACGATCGGCAAAGGTGCTACGTACTACGTTAAGGATGTTTTTGTATTCACCCAGCGGTTTGTCCACCACCAACGGAATCGCATCTTCCAGCGTTTTGCGGATCTTCTCACCGCCCGGAATCTCACCCACGCCAGTATGGCCAGCGTTGTCTTTAATGATCACGATGTTACGGGTGAAGAACGGGGCATGTGCGCCGCTCAGGTTCATTAACATGCTGTCATGGCCGGCGACCGGGATAACCTGCATGGAGGTGACGACAGGGGTAGAAAAAGTACTCATATTTCAATCCTTTTAATCAGTGGCGACCAAACGCCGGGCGTTTGCGATCAAATGTCCAGCCGGGGATGAGATACTGCATCGGGCCTGCGTCATTACGCGCCCCACCAGGCAGCTTTTTATACAGCGCATTGGCTTTATGGATCTGATCCCAGTCAAGCTCTACGCCGAGACCCGGCGCATCCGGAACAGCAATCATGCCGTTCTTAATTTCCAGAGGATTTTTGGTCAGGCGCGCATCGCCCTCCTGCCAAATCCAGTGCGTATCGATGGCGGTCGGCTTACCGGGCGCGGCGGCCCCCACGTGGGTAAACATCGCCAGCGAGATATCAAAGTGGTTATTGGAGTGGCAGCCCCAGGTTAAGCCCCAGTCGTCGCACAGTTGCGCAACGCGCACTGCGCCGGAGAGGGTCCAGAAATGGGGATCAGCCAGCGGGATATCGACCGAGTTCAGCATCACCGCATGACCCATTTCACACCAGTTTGTCGCGATCATGTTGGTGGCCACCGGCAGCCCGGTGGCGCGGCGAAATTCCGCCATCACCTCGCGTCCGGAGAAGCCCTGCTCTGCGCCACACGGATCTTCCGCGTAGGTCAGGACATCCCCCAGCCCTTTACACAGCCCGATAGCCTCGTCCAGCAGCCAGGCTCCATTAGGATCCACGGTGATTCGCGCCTCAGGGAAACGCTTTTTCAGCGCCCGAATGCTGTCAATCTCCTGTTCGCCCGGCAGCACGCCGCCCTTCAGTTTGAAATCTTTAAAACCGTAACGATCTTGCGCCGCCTCGGCCAGGCGGACCACGGCCTCGCTGGAGAGCGCCTCCTGATGGCGCAGGTGATACCAGTCATGGCTGCCAGGCGTATGCGCCAGATAAGGCAGATCGGTTTTATTGCGATCCCCGACATAGAACAGATAACCCAGCACCGTGACCGCATCGCGCTGTTTGCCCGGACCAAGCAGTTCGCAGACCGGCACATGCAGCGCTTTCCCCAGCAGATCAAGCAGCGCGGCCTCCAGCGCCGCCACCGCGTTGACCCGTAGTTCAAAGGTCCAGGCACCTTTGCCAAAGGTATCGAAATCTGCGGACTGATTGCCCTTATGTACCTGTTGCACCACTTTATTCAGGCGGGCGACCTCTTGCCCTACCACCAGCGAAGTGGCATCCACCAGCGTCTGATAAATAACTTCGCCGCCCGGCGCTTCACCGACGCCGGTATTCCCGGCGTTATCCGTCAGCACCACGATGTTACGGGTGAAGTAAGCATGGTGCGCACCGCCGATATTCAGCAGCATACTGTCCTGGCCGGCGACAGGGATAACCTGCATGTCCGTCACAATGGGGCTTGCTTGAGTGTTCATCAGGCGCGTTCTCCCACAGGTTTCAGTTCAATACGTTTAATATCTCCCACCAGCACCAGGTAGCTCAGTACGGCGACCAGAGCATGAACGCCCACATAAATCAGCGCGCCGTTAAAGGAGCCCGTGGTTCCCACGATGTAACCAATGGCAATCGGGGTAACGATACCGGAGATATTGCCGAACATGTTGAACAGACCGCCGCTCAGGCCGCTGATCTCTTTCGGCGCGGTATCGGCCATGACGGCCCATCCCAGCGCACCGATGCCCTTGCCGAAGAAGGCCATCGCCATAAAGCCGATAATCATCCACTCGGCGCTTACGTAATTGCAGAAGATCATGGTCATGGAGAGCAGCATGCCCAGTACGATGGGGGTTTTACGCGCAATATTCAGCGAACCGGTACGACGCATCAGCCAGTCGGAAATGACACCGCCCAGTACCCCACCAATAAAGCCGCAGACCGCCGGAACAGAGGCGACAAAGCCCGCTTTCAGAATCGACATGCCGCGCGCCTGCACCAGATAGACCGGGAACCAGGTGATAAAGAAATAGGTCAGGGCGTTGATACAGTATTGACCCAGATAGATGCCAATCATCATGCGCGAGCCGATGAGCTGTTTGATCTGCCCCCATTTCTGGCTGAACGGTACTTTTACTTTCTCGCTTTTCTGATCCATGTTGATCAGCGCGCCGCCTTCAGCAATGTACTCCAGCTCTTTTTTATTCACGCCAGGGTGTTGGTTCGGCTCGTGGATCACTTTCAGCCAGATAAAGCTGATTACGATCCCCAGTCCACCCATGAAGAAGAACACGTGCGACCAGCCCACTTCGTGAGTCAGCCAACCCATGATCGGGGCAAAAATAACCGTGGCAAAGTATTGCGCCGAGTTAAAGATCGCCACCGCCGTTCCCCTCTCCTGCGCCGGGAACCAGGCCGCCACGATTCGACTGTTTCCCGGGAACGATGGCGCTTCTGCCAGCCCGACCAGGAAGCGCAGCGTAAAGAGCGCAACGATAATGCCAAAACCGCTAAAGATATCGACGAACCCCTGCAGCAGGGTAAACATGGACCAGATAAAGATGGACCAGAAATAGACGCGTTTGGAGCCGAAGCGGTCAAGCAACCAGCCGCCGGGGATCTGGCCAATAACATAGGCCCATGAGAAAGCAGAGAAAACATAACCCATACCGACGGGATCGAGCCCGATATCTTTTGCCATCTCTGAACCGGCAATTGACAGGGTGGCGCGGTCGCCATAGTTAAAGGATGTGACGATAAACAACATCACCACTATCCAGTAGCGAGCATTAGTGCGCTTCTCAGCGCTGCTCGCCGCGTGGCTAAATGTACTCATTGTTGCACTCCTGAATCATAGCTTTTATCGCTACGTTCATTCTGAACAGCACAACCTGTAGGGTAATCAGAATGACGTGTTAGTGTTTTGCAGTTTTTGTACTCAAGGTCATATTTGCCTTGTTGGCTGCATATTTTTTAACTGGCGAGAAAAGTATAAGAAAGGGACAACCTCTCCCTCACCGTGCAACACCACAACATTGGCGGATCGCATGCAGGTTGTTTTTGGCATAAGCCCAACCCAATGGAAGGCAGTTCACGGAAACGTGGCTGAAGTGAAAAAGTGGGGGGAAGAAAGAGAAGAATGTGAAACAGGTCGCTTGACGCAATAGAAAGCCCTCCCGGCGCGGGAGGGCCAGCCTTTAGCCGAGAAGTGTGCCCCAGTGTTCAACCCAGGGGTTGGATTCGCTCTCGGGTTCAGGATGCTCGGCGGCGTCAATCATCAGCATGTCGCCCACGCGCTTAGCACTCTGCTCCTGTAACAGGGCATCGAACAGCTTACCGCCACCACAAAAGTTGGCGTAGCTGCTGTCACCGAGCGCGATAATGCCGTAGCGCATCTCAGGCTGGTATCCCAGATCTTTGAGCCCCTGGAACAGCGGAACAATACTGTCCGGCAGATCGCCCTGCCCGGTAGTGGACGTGACGACCAGCGCAAACTGCCCCTGATACTTCTGCCAGTCGGCCAGCTCAGGATCTTCATACACCGTCGCTTTATGGCCCATCTCACCAAGGATGGTCTCGGCCTCTTCGGCGACCAGTAGCGCGTTGCCGTACATCGTGCCGACAAAAATTCCGACCTCAGCCATACATGACTCCCTACGTTGAATGCGTTTGCTGTTCATCCTGAACGTTGGCGGCAGCAAACTCAACCCTTTCATTTTCGGGGAGTTGTCCACGCCAGCCAAACTGTGACAGGGCCTGCATCCATACCTCATCCAGCCCGGCGCGGATAACCAGCGGCTCGCCGGTGAAGGGATGCGTCAAACTCAGCTGGCTGGCATGCAGCATCAGACGATTGCAGCCAAAATGTTCTGCGGCGCTGCGGTTCTGGCGCAGGTCGCCATGCTTGCTGTCGCCAATAATCGGGTGGCGGAGGTGGGCCAGATGACGACGAAGTTGATGTTTGCGCCCGGTTTTGGGCTCCAGCTCCACCAGACTGTATCGGGTAGTGGGGAATTTACTGGTAGCCACAGCCATTTCGGTGGTGGCAAAGCCGCGATAGTGCGTCACCGCAGGCTGTGGGTCTTTGTCTTCGCGCGCGTATTTATCGCCAATTTTATCCAGCTCTTCCACCAGCGGGTAATCGAGGGTCGCCGTCTCCGTTAACCAGCCGCGCACAATAGCGTGGTAACGTTTCTGGATCTGATGCTGTTCGAATTGCTGCGACAACAGGCGCCCGGCCTCGCTGGAAAGCCCCATGAGCAGGACACCAGAGGTAGGGCGATCGAGACGATGGACAGTAAACACATGCTGACCAATCTGGTCGCGCACGGTTTGCATCACCACCACTTTTTCATCGCGATCGAGCCAGCTGCGGTGCACAAGCCAGCCGGAGGGCTTGTTCACCGCCACCAGCCACTCATCCTGATAAAGGATTTCAATCATGCTTTGCCGCCGAACAGGGCGTCGAGCGCCTCGAGTTCCGCCAGCAGCGCATCGCGCGCGGGGTGGGCGGCATCCAGCGCCATTTCGTAATAGGGTGCAACGGCAAAAGCTTGCGGCAGCGGATGACCGCTATCAAGCAGTGCGTGCAGTCGGGGGATCATTACCCACTGCAGCCACTCAAACGGTGCAAGGGTGTCCAGGCAGAATGGCTGCGTACTGGCAAACGCCTCTGGCGCTGGCGCCGCTGTTTGCCAGAGCTGCTGCGCCTGCATTAGGGCTTCGAGTGCGTGCAACTGCGCGCGCACGCTTTCGTGATGGGTCATATCACCTCCACTGAAAATCTGAACGGCGCGCAGCATAGCAAAGACCGCGCAGAAATAAAAAAAGGGAGCACTGTAAAAACAGTGCTCCCGGTTCGTTTCGCAGCAATCCAGCTACTTTTCGTGCTCCCTGCTCATCCGTGACAACTTTTCCTCTGACCCGAAGGCCTGGTCATCCGTTTACCGCTGCATCCTGCATCACACCGTCCTGGTGTGATTGTCCATCCTGAGACGTCCTGGCCTTCCTGACCCACCGGGCATCCTGACCGGCTCTCGTTCTCCTTCCTGGAGGTGTCCCTTACGCGTCCTGCGTGTTCCGCTTTGCTTCGTCCAGAAGCCTTCCTTGTAACGCCTTCCTGACGTGTCCTGCTTTAGTAACGCCATCATCCTGATGTTCGTTGCTGGTGTTGACTTCCTGTCAACGAATATAGAATCCGCCATTCCGCTTCGTCTTACAAGGCATGCTGTAAGCCTGACGAAGGCGGCGCTAAGTGAATAGCAGCGTGTGCTACCATATAAATGGTTGATTATAAGAAGATAAAAAGAATTGTCTGAAAAACTATCTTAAGAAGATTCCAGCGATCTCTCACAAGCTTTGTAAGAGATCTCTTACAAGACGAGTAGTATTCCGGATTACACTACGGGCTGTAGTTGATTGAGGAAATCCGCAAGATTATTAGCGAGAACTTCACGTTGGCGGGTGCCGAGCGTCTCTCTGATTACCTCGCCGGAAAGGTTGCACAGGGAAATTACGTCCAGCTCGCTATCCAGTGTGGCAATAAAAAACGTAGGCGATAGCTTAAGGCGTTTCTGTGTGACCAGATGGCCGATCAGATTTTCCTGCACACGCTGGAAATCGGTTTCGCTCCAGCTTTGCAGCAACATCATCGTGCAATTGCCAAATCTGGCGCCCATATCCCCGGCAAACTGTGAGGTATAGAAAGCAGTAACGGCTGGTTGTACCACAATGTCCATCGCCCGTTCAATGCCCTTTACATTCTGCTCAGCCGTGAAAGGCTGCGGCTGCCAGATGACCGCGCCGCCGCAGGTGCTGATGATGCACGGAGAGGGAACCCCTACGTACTCTTCGCTTTGCGGCCAGGTCCCCTTTTGATCATGCCAGGCATCGCAATAACGTGTGGTAAAGCCCTTCAGGGCAGCTGCGATCTCTTTTTCCACCGATTTCTCTCTTCACTTAAGCCAGGATACACTCAGCTCTATAGTTTACCGTTAAAGCGACAATGAAACATGTCTTACGAAGGAAATCAGGCCCTGACGGGCTTAACATTGGGTAAAACCACCGATTATCGTGATGTCTATGACGCCAGCCTGCTCCAGGGCGTGCCGCGTAGCCTGAACCGCGATCCGCTGGGGCTGAGCGCAGATGCTCTCCCCTTCCATGGCGGTGATATCTGGACGCTGTACGAGCTTTCATGGCTCAATGCGCGCGGCCTGCCGCAAGTAGCGGTGGGCCATGTCGAACTGGACTACACCAGCGTGAATCTGGTGGAATCCAAAAGCTTTAAGCTCTATCTCAATAGCTTTAATCAGACGCGATTCACGAGCTGGGAAGAGGTACAAGAAACCTTGCAGCGCGATTTAAGCGCCTGCGCCCAGGGTAAGGTGACGGTGGCGCTCTATCGCCTGCATGAACTGGAAGGTCAGCCCATCGCTCACCTGCACGGTACCTGTATCGACGAGCAGGCCATCGACATCGACAACTACGAATTTGACACCGCTTATCTGCAAGATGCTGCCAGCGGTGATGTAGTGGAAGAGACCCTGGTGAGCCACCTGCTGAAATCTAACTGTCTGATCACCCATCAGCCGGACTGGGGCTCGGTACAGATTCAGTATCGCGGTGGCAAAATCGATCGTGAAAAACTGCTGCGCTACCTCGTCTCTTTCCGACATCACAACGAATTTCACGAGCAGTGCGTAGAGCGGATTTTTAATGACATTCTGCACTTCTGTCAGCCAGAGTCCCTGAGCGTGTACGCCCGCTATACCCGCCGCGGCGGCCTGGATATCAATCCATGGCGCAGTAATAGCGATTTTGTGCCGGCCACCGGCCGCCTGGTCCGTCAGTAAAGTAAATAATTTCACAATAATGCGCGGTCTGTTCCGCGCTTTAGGTTGTGAAAGGTCATAAGCCAGGGCTATTGTAATCAACAGGGAATGACGATAAACGTCCCATAAGGAGCTCACTTGATTACACATATTAGCCCGCTTGGCTCTATGGATATGTTGTCGCAGCTGGAAGTGGACATGCTTAAAAGCACGGCCAGCAGCGATCTTTATCAACTGTTTCGCAACTGTTCACTTGCCGTTCTGAACTCCGGAAGCCTGACCGATAACAGCAAAGAGCTGCTCTCGCGCTTCGAAAGTTTTGACATTAACGTCCTGCGTCGCGAACGCGGCGTGAAGCTGGAACTGATTAATCCACCGGAAGATGCCTTTGTGGATGGGCGCATTATTCGCTCCCTGCAGGCGAACCTCTTTGCGGTGCTGCGTGACATCCTGTTTGTTAATGGCCAAATCAGCAACGCCGGGCGATTCCAGCATCTGGATCTGGAAAGCTCGACCCACATTACCAACCTGGTCTTTTCTATTTTACGTAACGCCCGTGCCCTGCACGTGGGCGAAGCGCCGAGTATGGTCGTCTGCTGGGGTGGCCACTCCATCAACGAAACCGAATATCTGTATGCCCGTCGGGTGGGAACCCAACTGGGCCTGCGTGAACTGAATATCTGCACCGGCTGCGGCCCGGGCGCTATGGAAGCGCCAATGAAAGGGGCTGCCGTAGGCCATGCCCAGCAGCGCTACAAAGAGGGGCGTTTTATCGGGATGACCGAACCCTCGATCATTGCCGCTGAGCCGCCTAACCCGCTGGTTAACGAACTGATTATCATGCCGGATATCGAAAAACGCCTTGAGGCGTTTGTCCGTATTGCGCACGGTATAATCATCTTCCCGGGCGGGGTAGGTACCGCAGAAGAGCTGCTGTACTTGCTCGGCATTCTGATGCACCCGGCGAACAAGGATCAGGTGCTGCCGCTGATCCTCACCGGCCCGAAAGAGAGCGCAGATTACTTCCGCGTGCTGGATGAATTTATTGTCCATACGCTGGGCGAGGCGGCTCGTCGTCACTATCGCATCATCATCGATGACGCGGCGGAAGTGGCGCGGCAGATGAAAAAAGCGATGCCGCTGGTCAAAGAGAACCGTCGCGAAACCGGCGATGCCTACAGCTTTAACTGGTCTATCCGTATCGCGCCGGATCTGCAGATCCCGTTTGAACCGTCGCATGAAAATATGGCGAACCTGAAACTTTACCCTGATCAGCCCGTTGAAGTTTTGGCTGCGGATCTGCGTCGTGCCTTCTCTGGCATCGTGGCGGGTAACGTGAAAGAGGTCGGGATCCGCGCCATCGAGGCGTACGGTCCTTATAAAATTCATGGCGATCCTGAAATGATGCGCCGTATGGACGACCTGCTGCAGGGCTTCGTTGCTCAGCATCGTATGAAATTACCGGGCTCTGCCTATATCCCCTGCTACGAAATCTGCGCCTAATCTGCTTTTGCCCGGTTAACATGCCGGGCAATTTTCCTCCCCTGCGCTCCTCATCATCTTGTTCATAGTCATCAGGCATATAGACACGCCCTTATCATTCCTCAAACTTATAGTTTTTCGCATTCTGCTGCGCGCGCAAACGTTTACCTGGAATGTGTAACCGGAAAATATCACCACTAATCAAGGTTATTTGCTGGAATATCCTGAAAATCACCATCTTTACAGCGTAAGCCACCTATCTCTCTGGTAACGCTTTCAGCCTGTATGTCGTTAATGGTAGCCTTCGCGCCCGTAAATTCGCTTTGAAGTTTTTTTAGCAGATAAATGGTCTAAAGATATGCATCTCAAAAGTGGATTATTGCAATTGGGATCAAGATCACTGAAGGATTCATAACGAAAATGTATCTTTCCGCCCGCCAATAGTTACGGGCAAAAATTATATAAAAACCGTCACTAAACGAATTTCATATTACCGTTGGGCACTTTTTTATCGGATTCGACTAAAAAACCTGACAATTCGCTTCCTCCAGGAGATACAGATGGAAACTACTCAAACCAGCACCGTTGCTTCGATTGATTCCCGAAGTGGCTGGCGCAAAACGGATACCATGTGGATGCTTGGCCTGTACGGCACAGCAATCGGCGCTGGTGTACTGTTCCTTCCAATCAACGCAGGCGTAGGCGGTCTGATCCCGCTGATCATCATGGCGATCATCGCTTTCCCGATGACCTACTTTGCCCACCGCGGTCTGACCCGTTTCGTCCTGTCCGGTAAAAACCCGGGTGAAGACATTACGGAAGTGGTTGAAGAGCACTTCGGCGTTGGCGCAGGTAAACTGATTACCCTGCTCTACTTCTTCGCGATTTACCCGATTCTGTTGGTATACAGCGTGGCAATCACCAACACGGTTGAAAGCTTCATGACGCACCAGCTGCAGATGACCCCGCCACCGCGCGCCATTCTGTCGCTGATCCTTATCGTGGGCATGATGACTATCGTCCGTTTCGGCGAGCAAATGATCGTGAAAGCGATGAGCGTGCTGGTCTTCCCGTTCGTTGCGGCGCTGATGCTGCTGGCTTGCTACCTGATCCCACAGTGGAACGGTGCAGCGCTGGAAACCCTGTCTCTGAGCAGCGCTTCCGCAACCGGCAACGGCCTGCTGTTGACCCTGTGGCTGGCAATCCCTGTGATGGTCTTCTCCTTCAACCACTCGCCGATCATCTCCTCCTTCGCAGTAGCGAAGCGTGAAGAGTACGGCGATAAAGCAGAGAAGAAATGCTCCAGTATTCTGGCACGTGCGCACATCATGATGGTGCTGACCGTTATGTTCTTCGTCTTCAGCTGCGTACTGAGCCTCTCTCCGGCGGATCTGGCTGCGGCGAAAGAGCAGAACATCTCTATTCTCTCTTACCTGGCGAACCACTTTAACGCACCGCTGATTGCCTGGATGGCGCCAATTATCGCCATTATCGCAATCACTAAATCCTTCCTGGGCCACTACCTGGGCGCACGTGAAGGCTTCAACGGTATGGTGATTAAATCTCTGCGCGGTAAAGGCAAGAGCATTGAAATCAACAAGCTGAACAAAATCACTGCGCTGTTTATGCTGCTGACCACCTGGGCAGTTGCAACCCTGAACCCAAGCATCCTGGGGATGATTGAAACCCTGGGCGGCCCGGTTATCGCGATGATTCTGTTCCTGATGCCGATGTATGCGATTCAGAAAGTGCCTGCGATGCGTAAATACAGCGGCCATATCAGCAACGTATTCGTTGTGATTATGGGCCTGATTGCCATCTCCGCTATCTTCTACTCGCTGTTCGCTTAATTCCTTTCGCGCCGTCCTCGGGCGGCGCACTCTCTCCTCTTCAGACTGAAAGCAACGGACGCATCATGATTAGCGTATTCGATATTTTCAAAATCGGTATTGGTCCCTCCAGCTCTCATACTGTTGGCCCAATGAAAGCCGGTAAACAATTCACGGACGATCTGATTTCACACGGCATTCTCCATGACACCACCCGCGTAGTCGTGGATGTCTATGGCTCCCTCTCCTTAACCGGAAAAGGTCACCATACGGATATCGCCATTATCATGGGGCTGGCGGGTAACCTGCCGGATACCGTCGATATTGATGCGATCCCGAGCTTTATCCAGGACGTGAATACCCACGGTCGTCTGCTGCTGGCGAACGGCGAACATGAGGTTGAGTTCCCGGTTGACCACTGCATGAATTTCCATGCGGATAACCTGTCGCTGCATGAAAATGGCATGCGTATTACCGCGTTAGCTGGCGATAAAGTCCTGCACAGCAAAACCTATTACTCTATCGGCGGCGGTTTTATCGTCGACGAAGAACACTTCGGGCAAAGCAGCAACGACACTGTGGCGGTGCCTTACCCGTACAAATCGGCAGCCGATCTGCAACGCCATTGTCAGGAGAGCGGTCTGTCGCTCTCTGGCCTGATGATGAAAAACGAGCTGGCGCTGCACAGCAAAGAAGAGCTGGAACAGCACTTTGCGAACGTCTGGGAAGTGATGCGTGGTGGGATCGAGCGCGGAATTACGACCGAAGGCGTATTACCGGGTAAGCTGCGCGTTCCACGTCGTGCCGCCGCGCTGCGCCGCATGCTGGTCAGCGCCGATAAGACCACCACAGACCCGATGGCGGTTGTGGACTGGATCAATATGTTTGCGCTGGCCGTGAACGAAGAGAACGCCGCTGGTGGACGTGTGGTAACGGCACCGACCAATGGCGCATGCGGGATCGTGCCGGCAGTACTGGCTTACTACGACAAATTCATCCGCGAAGTGAACGCTAACTCACTGGCACGCTATATGCTGGTGACCAGCGCGATTGGTTCGCTCTATAAGATGAATGCGTCTATCTCCGGCGCCGAAGTGGGCTGTCAGGGTGAGGTTGGCGTGGCCTGCTCGATGGCTGCAGCAGGTCTGGCTGAGTTGCTCGGCGGTAGCCCGGCGCAAGTCTGTATTGCGGCGGAAATCGGTATGGAACACAACCTTGGCCTTACCTGCGACCCGGTTGCCGGACAGGTACAAGTCCCCTGCATTGAGCGTAACGCGATTGCCTCGGTAAAAGCGGTTAACGCTGCGCGTATGGCCCTGCGCCGCACCAGCGAGCCGCGCGTCTGCCTCGATAAGGTCATCGAAACCATGTTCGAGACCGGAAAAGACATGAACGCCAAATACCGCGAAACCTCCCGCGGCGGCCTGGCGATGAAAATCGTTGCCTGCGACTAACCTTTAGCGCCTCGTTTTTGCGAGGCGCTTTCCCGTTTCACCCACCGCGCGTAGTTTCATTCTGCCGACAGTGATACCCTTTATTCACAAGATGGAAGGAGATTATCTGTGGCTGTTCATTTGCTTATTGTCGACGCGCTTAACCTGATTCGCCGTATCCATGCGGTACAGGGTACGCCCTGTAAGGATACCTGCGTCCACGCGCTGGAGCAGTTAATCCGCCACAGCGAGCCCACGCATGTGGTGGCGGTGTTTGACGACGAAGCACGCAATACCGGCTGGCGACATCAGCGTCTGCCCGACTACAAAGCCGGACGCGCTCCTATGCCCGACGACCTGCACAGCGAAATGCCAGCCCTGCGTACGGCATTTGAACAGCATGGCGTTCCCTGCTGGGGGGCCCAGGGCAACGAAGCCGACGATCTCGCTGCTACGCTGGCAGTCAAAGTAGCCAGCGCCGGACACCAGGCCACTATCGTCTCTACCGACAAAGGCTACTGCCAGTTGCTCTCCCCCACCATCCGCATTCGTGATTACTTTCAGAAACGCTGGCTGGATGCCCCCTTTATCGCCAGTGAATTTGGCGTGACCCCTGAGCAACTCCCCGACTACTGGGGGCTGGCAGGCATTAGCAGTTCAAAGGTGCCCGGCGTGGCCGGTATCGGGCCGAAAAGCGCAGCCCAGCTCTTGAACGACTTTCACTCTCTGGAAGGTATCTATGACCGGCTGGATGAGGTGCCTGAAAAGTGGCGTAAGAAACTGGTGGAGCATAAAGAGATGGCGTTTATCTGTCGGGACGTGGCGAGATTACAGACGGATTTACAGCTCGACGGGAATTTACAGCAGTTGCGGTTAACGCGGTAATTCCCTTCAACCTGGCCCTCTCCCGGGGGAGAGGGAATCAGACCGCGCAGACTTTTCCCCCTCGCCCCAGGAGATGAGGGGATTTCAGTGCACTATCGCTCGTCGCGGCGTCCACCGACCGCAGCCCACCAGCGACGAACATGTACCGTCACCTCTTCGCGATCGTGATACAACTGACGCGCCTGGATCACCACGTTAATACCGTTAGCATCCATCTGCTCCTGAATATAAGCCAGGTTCTGCGACACCTCTTCGTAGCGCTTCTTCATTGGCAGCTTGAGGTTGAAAATGGTTTCACGACACCAGCCATTTACCAGCCAGGAAGCCATCAGCGCAGCCACTTTCGCCGGTTTTTCCACCATATCGCATACCATCCAGGTGATGTTATTGCGGGTCGGGCGATAGCGGAAGCCATCCTCACGCAGCCAGGTCACCTGCCCGGTATCCATCAGGCTCTGCGCCATCGGGCCGTTATCAACGGAGGCAACCCACATGTTGCGCTTCACCAGCTGATAGGTCCAGCCACCAGGGCAAGCCCCCAGATCCACCGCGTGCATGCCATTAGCCAGGCGTTCGTCCCACTCATCAGCCGGAATAAAGACATGAAACGCCTCTTCAAGCTTCAGCGTGGAGCGGCTCGGCGCGTCAGACGGGAACTTCAGGCGCGGGATCCCCATATAGAACGGTGAGTTATTGGTGGTGAGCGAATAGCCTGCGTAGCAGCAGCCCGGCGCAATGAAAAAGATATGCACAACAGGACGTTTTGGCGTCTCGTAGTTGGTCAGTACGCCTGCTTCACGCAGAGCTGCACGCAGCGGTACGGTGAATTTGCGGCAGAACTTCATCAACTCTTTGCTTTCGTTGGTATCGGCGACTTCAACGCGCAGATCGCCCCCCTTCTCAACGACACCCTGCAGCATACCGACGATAGGCGTAATACGATCTTCAGGCGGGAGATCTTTGAGCAGCTCGCCTGCCACAAACATCTGGCGGGCAAAAATCAGGGAGCTAAACGGCAGCTCGTGCACCAGTTTTTCTGCGTCATCCGGCTGATAGCACTCGAATACCACATAACCCGAGTCCTCTTTGACGCGGGCAAAACCAAATACCTCGCGCTTAGCGGCTTTATCGGTGATTTCCGCAGCGCACTCTTTCTCAAAGCCCGGGCGACAATATAAAACAACTTTATTCATGAACAACGCCCTTGCGTTTCAGACGGATAGAACCAATCAACATTAAAAACCACCCCACCAGGAAGCAGACGCCGCCGACAGGGGTAACAAACGCCCAGAGGCGTAAATGTGACAGCGCCAGGCAGTAAAGGCTGCCGCTGAACAATACGGTACCGAGCGCGAGGAAAACGCTGCTCCAGTAGAACCAGATGCTAATACGGCGCTGCATGGCAACCGCTAAACCGAATATCGCCAGGGTATGAAACGCCTGATACTCAAGGCCGGTCTGGAGCCAGCCCATCTCGACAGCACCCAACGATTTACTTAATACATGCGCACCGAAGGCGCCCAGCGCAACGAAAATAAAGCCACTTATTGCGGCGAAAATTAGCATGAAACGGCTGGTCATGTTCCTATCCCAAAGTCATGCGTGCAGGCACGCGAAATCATTTATTGCTCATAACGAAAGCGGAATTTCTCTTGCTCACTGGCCGCTTTCGCCAGTATCCATTGCCGGAAGGCGGCTATTTTACCCAGTTCTGCCTGACTGTCATGACAAACCAGATAAAACGCATTTTTACTGACCAGAACATCATTAAATGGACAGACCAGGCGGCCTGCCTCAATTTCGGACTGCGCCATCACGTTGTTCGCCAACGCCACGCCCTGCCCGTGAATAGCAGCCTGTAACACCATCGCGCTGTGGCTGAAGATGGGCCCCTGCTGCACATTGATATGGTTCAGGCCCAACTGGCGGGTATAAGTTTGCCAGTCGCGGCGAGAAGCATCATGCAAAAGGGTATGTTTCGCCAGGTCGGCAGGTGTTTTCAGCGCCTTTTCACCCGTTAATAATAGCGGTGAGCAGACCGGCAGCAGATATTCTGCGTATAATTTTTCGACACGCAAGCCCGGCCAGTTACCGCGACCATAAAAAATCGCCACGTCGACATCATCCGCGAGCTTATCTTCCTGACGGTCTACCGCCTGGATTCGAACGTCGATTCCCGGATAAGCTGAGTTAAAGCTTGTGAGCCTCGGCACCAGCCACTGGATGGCAAAACTGGGCAATAAACTGACCGTCAGGGCCCCTTTTGCACTGCGCGCTTGCAGTTTGCGGGTCGCCTCCGTCAGCTGTGAAAAAATCTCTTTGATATCCTGAAAATAGCTCTGTCCCTCTTCCGTTAATAAGAGAGAACGGTTGCGTCGACGGAACAGCTTAAGCCCCAGAAAGTCCTCAAGAGACTTGATTTGATGACTTACTGCGGCCTGTGTCACAAATAGCTCATCTGCCGCGCGAGTGAAACTCAAATGGCGGGCAGCAGCATCAAAAACACGTAATGCGTTCAGTGGTGGTAATCGCTTTGACATGGCTTTATGGCTTAGATGTTAAAGGCTTTTAACAAACAGGAAACAATAGTTAACCTATTAGTTTTTTTTATCTGAGCCATTATAATTTGTCCGTTGAGGAACTACCAGCAAATACCTATAGTGGCGGCACTTCCTGAGCCGGAACGAAGAGCTTTTTCGGAATGCGTGTTCTGAGGGGCTTTTGGCTTACGGTTGTGATGTTGTGTTGTTGTGTTTGCAATTGGTCTGCGATTCAGACCACGGTAGCAACGCTACCAATTTTTCACTTCCTGTACATTTACCCTGTCTGTCCATAGTGATTAATGTAGCACCGCCTAATTGCGGTGCTTTTTTTTATCTGCTATTCCCTTACTTGTTCAGCTCTACCATCTCTTTTACATCAGAGCGGTTGATCTGCTGCTTATTCCCGTTGGCATCCTTATAGGAAATCATACCGGTATCGTTATCGGTCTGCGGCTTCCCTTCAGACACGATGGAACGACCATCGTTGGTATGCATCACATAGTTGTTACCAGAACAGGCGCTCAGGGCAAAAGTAAACATACAGGCAGAGATGATCGCGGCAGTCTTTTTCATAATTCTTCTCCTTCAGCAATTAATGCTATTCATAGCTCGTTTTATGACAGGCTCAGACACTCACCTAACACTATTCAGCATAACGTGCTTCACGCAGGATGCCAGGATAAACAGACAATTCCGATAGAGATCAACCTCCTTGCTCTGCCGGGAATTTTGCGCGACGATCTAGCGATGACCATGAGGAGTCCCATGAACGCTTTCAGTCCTGCCCACTTTCGCGCCCAGTTTCCGGCGCTGGCTGATGCCGGCGTCTACCTTGATAGCGCCGCTACCGCCCTTAAGCCAACGGCGGTTATCGAAGCCACAAACCAGTTTTACAGCCTGAGCGCGGGCAATGTGCATCGTAGCCAGTTTGCAGAAGCCCAGCGCCTGACCGCGCGCTATGAAGCGGCTCGCGAACAGGTGGCGCGGCTGATCCATGCCGAAAGCGGCAAAAACATTGTCTGGACCCGCGGCACCACCGAAGCGATAAACATGGTGGCCCAAAGCTTTGCTCGCCCGCGTCTGCAGCCGGGTGACGAGATCATTGTCAGTGAAGCTGAGCATCACGCCAATCTTGTCCCGTGGTTGATAGTGGCAGAGCAGACCGGCGCCAAAGTCGTGAAACTGCCGCTGGGCGCCGACCTGTTGCCCGATGTTGCGCGTCTGGAGGCGTTGATTACCCCACAAAGCCGGATCCTCGCTCTCGGGCAGATGTCGAACGTCACGGGGGGCTGCCCCGATCTCGCCCAGGCGATAACCATGGCTCACGCCCATAATATGGTGGTGATGGTGGACGGCGCTCAGGGAGTGGTGCACTTCCCGGCGGATGTACAGGCGCTGGATATTGATTTTTACGCTTTCTCAGGCCACAAGCTGTATGGTCCTACCGGCATCGGCGTCCTTTACGGAAAGGCGGAGTTGCTGGAGCAGATGTCGCCCTGGTTGGGCGGCGGAAAGATGATAACTGAAGTCAGTTTTGACGGATTCAAAACACAGCCGGTGCCTTATCGCCTGGAGGCGGGTACGCCGAACGTCGCGGGGGTGATAGGCCTGAGCGCCGCCCTGGAGTGGCTTGCAGACATTGACGTGGCGCAGGCCGAAAGCTGGAGCCGTGGGCTGGCGACGCTGGCTGTAGAGGCATTGAAAACGCGTCCGGGCTTCCGTTCGTTCCGTGTTCAGGACTCCAGCCTGCTGGCCTTTGATTTTGCAGGCGTTCATCATAGCGATATGGTTACGTTGCTTGCCCAGTCAGGTATCGCCCTGCGTGCCGGGCAGCACTGCGCCCAGCCGCTGCTGACAGCCCTGGGCGTAAGCGGCACCCTGCGCGCGTCCTTTGCCCCTTACAATACCCAAAGCGATGTCGAGGCGCTGGTCGCCGCCGTGGATCGCGCACTTGCACTACTGGTGGATTAATGACAAGCCCTACCCTGGCCGGACACCCGTTCGGCACCGTCATCACAGAAGAGACGTTAAAAGAGACCTTCGCTCCACTTAATCAGTGGGAAGATAAATATCGCCAGCTCATCCTGCTTGGCAAACAGCTGCCAGCGCTTTCCGATGAACTCAAAGCACAGGCCAGAGAGATCCCCGGTTGTGAAAACCGCGTCTGGCTGGGTGTCACCCGGGTAGGTGATAAGCTGCATTTTATGGGCGACAGTGAAGGGCGTATTGTGCGGGGACTGCTGGCCGTGCTGCTCACGGCTGTCGAAGGCAAAAGCGCAGCGCAGCTGCTGGCCCGCGACCCGCTCACGCTGTTCGATGAGCTGGGGTTACGCGCTCAGCTCAGCGCATCCCGTAGCCAGGGGCTGAATGCGCTGAGTGAAGCGGTGCTGGAGGCTGCGCGTCAGGCCTGACGGTTCGCCTTCGCCATCATTTTCTTCAGGGCGTGAGAGACCGCCACAAAGCCAAAGGAGGCAGTCACCATGGTGGCTGCACCAAAGCCGGAGGCACAATCCATCCGTTTTGGCCCTTCTGCCGTGCTCTTCATTGCGCAGACGGTGCCATCGGCCTGCGGATAAACCAGCGCTTCCGTCGAGAAGACGCAGTCCACCCCCAGTTTACCTTTGCTGTTTTTGACCACGTTGAAATCGCTTTTCAGCCGCTCGCGTAATTTTGCCGCCAACGGATCCTGAATGGTTTTTGCCAGATCGCTCACCTGAATCTGGGTCGGATCAATTTGCCCGCCAGCTCCCCCCGTGGTGACCAACGGCACCTTATACCGCCGGCAGTAAGCAATCAGCGCCGCTTTCGGGCGCACACTATCAATAGCATCGATCACATAGCTATAACCGGCACTCATATACTGCGCCACGTTATCCGCCGTCACGAAATCATCGATCACCGTTACCCGGCACTCAGGGTTGATCTGGCGAATACGATCCGCCATGACTTCAGATTTGGCCAGGCCCACGCTGTCGCGCAGGGCATGGATCTGCCGGTTGGTATTGGTGACGCAGACATCATCCATATCAATAAGCGTAATGGCACCGATACCGGTTCGTGCCAGCGCTTCCGCCGCCCAGGAGCCGACGCCGCCAATCCCGACTACGCAAACATGCGCCCCGGCAAAGAGTTGCAGGGCATTTTCACCGTAAAGACGCGCTGTGCCGCCAAAACGCTGGCGCCAGGCGTCGCTGATTACCACAGACATATGACCTCAGATGTAAAAAGGGGTGAGAGTTATCCCTCACCCCGGCCCCCGTCAGAGAGCAGAAAGCATGACGTTAATGTACCACATTTAGCCGCTAAAGACGCTGCCACCCGCGCCCGGCGCCGTTTTCAGCACCCAGACGCGGCCATAGTGGTTATACCAGCCCGCGCGGTGACCCGCATCCGGGCCAATCCCCTGATAGATATCGAAGTGCTGACCCTTAATGGCACCACCTACGTCGAGAGCGACCATCAGGCGCAGTTCGTACTGACCGGAGAACTTACCGTTATTATCCAGCGTCGGTACCTCTGCTAACAGCGTGGTGCCTTGCGGGATCACCGTACGGTCAGAGGCGACGGACGCGCGGCCAATCAGCGGCACCGCGCTTGCCCCTTTCACTGGCGCAAAGTTTTGCGGTTTAAAGAAGACGAAGGAAGGGTTCTGCTCCAGCAGTTCACGGACTTCGCTTTCGCTGTGCTTCTCGCCCCACTCACGGATAGCCTGCATCGACATATCTTCGCGTTTGACTTCACCGCGGTCGATCAGGACTTTGCCAATGCTGCGATAGGCATGGCCGTTTTTACCTGAATAGCTAAAGAAGTTAAGCGGGCTGCCATCACCGAAATCGATATAGCCACTGCCCTGCACATCCATAATGAAGTTATCCATCAGCGAGTTGCTGTAGGCGAGGATATAGTTGTCACTCAGCGCCCCCGCATAGATCTCGGCGCGGGACGGCAGGCGGCCACGCTTCGGTGGCATACGGTAGATAGGATACTGGAACTCACCCTGGCGGGTATGACGCGCTTGCACTACCGGCGTGTAGTAGCCGGTAAACTGGACGTTGCCATAGTTATCGGCCCCTTCCATCTGCCAGGCATCAATACCGTACTGACGCAGCATGCGGGTATCTCCCCCGGCGCGTAACCACTCCTGAATCGCGTTATAAACGGCATTCTGTGAGCCATACAGGCGCGGAGAGGCGGTACGGATCTGGCTTACCTGCTCAGCAAAGTCACCACCGTTAATTGGCGCCCCGACGGCATCGGGCTGGTTCACTAAGGAGAAAGGCTGGGTAAATTTCCCGTCTTTATATTGCTGACCGCGATCGGTCGGTTTGGAGGAGCAGGCCGCAAGAATCGCTACCATTGCGCCCGTCATCAGATACTTCGCCCAACGTCCTTTCATTATATCTCGTCTTTTAGTTGCCCGTTTCTGCGAAATGAAGATAACAAACCGCTACAGTGATTGAAATGCGATTACATGCCCAAGGGCAAATTTCGCGCAAAAAATCGCCTTATTGTATCTAATTCGTTCAATTTACATACTATTAGGGTATTTTTACTTAAAAAGGGTTGCAACAATGAGTCAGCAGAGTATAGTGCGCATCCACGGACGCGGGGTGGAGCAGCCTGGTAGCTCGTCGGGCTCATAACCCGAAGGTCGTCGGTTCAAATCCGGCCCCCGCAACCAATTAAAATTTGATGAAGTACAAGTAGTACGGTGACGCGGGGTGGAGCAGCCTGGTAGCTCGTCGGGCTCATAACCCGAAGGTCGTCGGTTCAAATCCGGCCCCCGCAACCAATCAAAATTTAATAAAAATAGAAGCAGTACGGTGACGCGGGGTGGAGCAGCCCGGTAGCTCGTCGGGCTCATAACCCGAAGGTCGTCGGTTCAAATCCGGCCCCCGCAACCAATCAAAATTTAATAAAAATAGAAGCAGTACGGTGACGCGGGGTGGAGCAGCCTGGTAGCTCGTCGGGCTCATAACCCGAAGGTCGTCGGTTCAAATCCGGCCCCCGCAACCAATACTTCGAAAACATTAAACACCCATCTGGGTGTTTTTTTGTATCTGCGATTTGTGAATCGGCCGGGCGTGAACCCGGCGTGTCTCCACTACCCTCTTCTGGCCAGCGTCGCGCCATCAGAAAAGTAAGCTTTAATCCCGGCCAGAATCGACTCGGCCACTTCCTGCTGGAATTTAGCGGTCTTAAGCTTACGCTCTTCTTGAACGTTACTAATAAAAGCCGTCTCGACCAGAATCGACGGAATATCCGGTGCTTTCAGCACGGCAAAGCCGGCCTGTTCAACGCTGTTCTTATGCAGTTTGTTGATGCCGCCAAGTTTACCCAGCACCGCTTTACCAAATTTAAGGCTGTCGGTGATAGTGAGCGATTGCACCATATCAAACATCGTGTGGTCGACGTAGCGGTCGCCGCTTTTGCTCACGCCGCCAATCAAATCCGAGGCGTTCTGCGTATCGGCGAGATAGCGTGCTGCGGTACTGGTGGCCCCTTTTGTTGAGAGCGCAAAGACGGAGGACCCGCTCGGCTGACGGCTGGTAAAGGCATCCGCATGAATCGAAACAAAGAGATCCGCACGCTGCTTCTGCGCTTTGGCCACGCGCACCTTCAGCGGGATAAAGACATCTTCGTTGCGCGTCATATAGGCGCGCATATTGCCTTCCCGATCGATCAATGCCTTCAGGCGACGGGCGATCTGCAGTACCACATCTTTTTCGCGCGTATGATATTTGCCTACCGCGCCGGAGTCTTCTCCACCATGCCCCGGATCGAGCATGATCACTATCGGGCGATCGCGCCCGGCTTTTCCTGGCTGCGGGCCACTCTGGGCCGGAGGAACCTGCCGGTCAAGATCGCCTTTGTTGTAATCTTCCAGCAGGGCCAGCAGCGGATCCTGAATGTCTGTGGCATTGGCCGGATAAAGATCCATCACCATACGCTCTTTGAAACCCGCGACCGGCGCCAGCGCAAACAGCTGCGGCTTCACGTTTTGTTTCAGTTCAAACACCATGCGCACGGTATGCGGATCAAACTGCCCTACCCGCGCAGACTTGATGTAAGGATCATCGCCGCGGATCTGCGCGCTCATCCCCTTCAGGACGGAGTTAAGATTGACACCTTCAAGATCCACTGCAACGCGCTCAGGGTTGCTCAGGGCAAACTGCTTATATTTCATCACCCGGTTCGATTCTACCGTGACGCGGGTATAGGTTGAGGATGGCCAGACGCGTACAGCCACGACCTGCGTGACAGCAGCAAGCCCAACCTGACTCACACTGAGTAACCACATGGCCCCGGCCCCTTGTAACAGACGGCGGCGGCTTAAAGCTGACTTGGATCCCGACATGCTTCTCCCGAGCAAAGAAATCGTATTTATACACAAAACGTCCAAATTGACCGAAAACTTTAACGAATGACGCATAAACTGTCATCTATTAAAGGGTAAACAATCCTTAGTTAATGCCTTGCTTATATAGCTATTTCTTCGTATCAGCCAAAATTTAGGCTTGCGCTCGCGGCCACGATCGAATAAAAATACATTAATTACGAATAAAAATTCATTGAGGGTTGTGCCGTGGTGAAGGAGCGTAGAATCGAACTGGTCCAGGGATTCCGCCATTCTGTTCCCTATATCAACACCCATCGTGGGAAAACCTTTGTCGTGCTGCTCGGCGGCGAAGCCATTGAACACGAAAACTTTTCCAGTATCGTCAACGACATCGGCCTGCTGCACAGTCTGGGTATTCGCCTGGTTGTGGTTTATGGCGCCCGGCCGCAGATCGACGCCAATCTGGCCTCTCATCACCACGAACCTATCTACCATAAACATACCCGCGTTACCGATGCCAAAACGCTGGAACTGGTTAAGCAGGCGGCGGGCCTGCTGCAGCTGGATATCACCGCACGTCTCTCAATGAGCCTGAACAATACCCCTCTGCAGGGGGCACATATCAACGTGGTGAGCGGCAATTTTATTATCGCCCAGCCACTCGGCGTGGATGACGGGGTGGATTACTGCCATAGCGGCCGTATACGGCGCATCGACGAAGAGGCGATCCATCGTCAGTTGGACGGCGGTGCCATCGTACTGACGGGGCCGGTCGCCGTCTCCGTCACCGGCGAAAGCTTCAACCTCACCTCGGAAGAGATTGCCACGCAGCTGGCTATCAAGCTGAAAGCCGAGAAGATGATTGGTTTCTGCTCATCGCAGGGCGTGACCAACGAGCTGGGGGATATTGTCTCTGAGCTGTTCCCTAACGAAGCGCAGGCCCGCGTAGAGTCTCTCGAAGCCCAGGGCGATTACCACTCTGGCACCGTGCGCTTCTTGCGGGGGGCGGTAAAAGCCTGCCGCAGCGGGGTGCGTCGCAGCCATTTGATTAGCTATCAGGAAGATGGCGCGCTGTTGCAGGAGCTCTTCTCGCGCGACGGCATTGGTACGCAGATCGTCATGGAGAGCGCCGAGCAGATACGCCGCGCCACCATCAACGACATCGGCGGAATTCTGGAGCTGATCCGCCCGCTGGAGCAGCAGGGGATTCTGGTGCGTCGTTCCCGCGAACAGCTGGAGATGGAGATCGACAAGTTCACCATTATTCAGCGCGACAACCTGACTATCGCCTGTGCAGCTCTCTATCCCTTCCCGGAAGAGAAGATCGGTGAGATGGCCTGTGTGGCCGTGCATCCGGATTACCGCAGTTCGTCACGCGGTGAAGTGTTGCTGGAGCGTGTTGCCGCCCAGGCGCGGCAAATTGGGCTGAATAAACTCTTCGTCCTCACTACCCGCAGCATTCACTGGTTCCAGGAGCGTGGCTTCACGCCGGTGGATATTGACTCTCTGCCTGAGAGCAAAAAAGAGATGTATAACTATCAGCGCCGTTCCAAAGTGCTGATGGCCGATCTCACCTGAGCCCTCTCCCGCGGGAGGGGCAGTTACAGCGCTTCGAATAGGGTGTTCAGGCCGCTACGCCGCTCGGTTCGCGTGGTGACAGCCTGCTTCAGGACACTCTCATCCGCATACAAGGATAAGCGGCGACGCGCACGGGTAATGGCGGTATAGACCAGCTCACGGGTGACGACGGGCGACATCTGTACCGGCAGGATCAGCGCCGCATGATCGAACTCCGACCCCTGGGATTTATGCACCGTCATGGCCCACGCGGTTTCATTTTCAGGTAAACGGCTTGGCTGAACCGATTTCACGCGGCCATCCGGCATCTGGAACCAGACACGTAACCCCTGCCCGCGATCCAGGGCAATCCCGATATCCCCGTTAAATAACCCGAGCGCGCTGTCGTTGCGCGAGATCATAACCGGGCGGCCCTCATACCAACGGGAGAGGGGCTGACGGGTAATCTTGCGTTTTTGCGCCAGTACCTGCTCCAGCTTCTCGTTCAACCCTGCCACTCCGAAGGGCCCTTCTCGCAGCGCACACAGCAGCTGGAACTCGCCAAAGGCGGCAATGACCGCCTCCGGGGAGGCTTGCTGCTGAACGGCCTGCAGGAAGCGCTGATATCCGTCCAGAGCATCGTCGAGCATACTCAGATACTCTTCACCGCTTTGTAGCGCCTTTTTCTCAATATCGCTGAAACGACCATCAAAGACGGTGCTTAAGGCCTGGCGATCGCCGCGATTGACTGCCGCCGCCAGCTGACCAATGCCGGAGTCGCTACCAAATCGATAGCTCTTTTGCAGCAGGCACAGGCTGTCGCGCAGCGCCCCTGCCACCTGGCTGGCATTACCTTCGAGCGCGTAGCCCGTCAGGCCAGCAAGCTCCTGCGCGCGCTGGGCAGTGAATCCCGCGCTGGCCCAGGTGCAGATATCCCCCAGCACCGCGCCGGCCTCTACCGAAGCCAGCTGATCGCGATCGCCTAAGAAGATCACGCGCGCATGCGCAGGCAGCGCATCGATCAGGCGCGACATCATCGTCAGGTCAATCATGGACGCTTCGTCTACCACCAGCACATCCAGATGCAGTGGATTACCTACGTGATAACGCAGATTCTGGCTACCCGGCTGCGCCCCCAGCAGGCGATGCAGTGTGCTGGCCTCGCTCGGGAAGAGCTTGCGCTGCGCCTCTGTCAGGGGCAGTTTTTGCACTGCGCCACCCAATGACTCCGTCAGGCGTGCCGCCGCTTTGCCCGTCGGTGCGGCCAGGCGGATACGGCATTTTGTCTTGCCGGCCATCTGTATCAGCGCGGCCAGCAGGCGCGCCACGGTGGTGGTTTTACCGGTACCCGGCCCGCCGGAAATGACCGAGATTCGGCGTGTCAATGCGACTGCCGCGGCCACTTTTTGCCAGTTCACGTCGCCCTCGACGCTAAACAGATCGTTGAGCGTCTTCTGCATCTCTGCTTCATTGTGCGTTAAAGGCTGGTTCGCTTCCGTGAAGAAACGCGCCACGGCCTGCTCGTAACGCCACATCCGGTTCAGATAGAGCCGATCGTCAACCAGGATCAGCGGAGTAGGTTTCGCGCCATCGCTCACCGCCGGAGAGTCCATTAACGCTCCCCGCCAGTCGGGATCGTCCCCCAGCAGATTAAAGCAGGCCAGCAGCGGGGCTGGCGTTTTCGCGTCGGGCTTCAGGCGCGATAATGGCAGGCAGACATGCCCTTCCCCGGCATCATAACTGAGTAAAGCGGCAGCCAGCATCAACGTCGGGTGGTCGTTATCTGCCACCATCATGGCAAATTGCACATCCAGACGACGCAACAGACGCTGCTCAACCGCCTCAAGTAAGCACTCCTGCATCGTCATTGCGCTACCTCCTCTGTGGTGCCAGCAAACAGGCTATCCATCTGGTTAATCAGGGCTTCGTCAGGACGCGTGCAGAAAATCCCCGATCCCGGCGCGCTGCCGTCGACGCCACGTAAAAACAGATAAATCACGCCGCCAAAATGGCGCTCATAAGTGTAATCCGCAATGCGATGGCGCAAATAGCGGTGTAACGCCAGGGTATAGAGCTGGTACTGCAGATCATAGCGATGCATCTGCATCGCCCGCGCCATCGCCTCCTGGGTGTAAGCATCACGGTTCTCGCCCAGCCAGTTAGATTTGTAATCCAGCAGGTAATAACGGCCGTTATGGCGAAATACCAGGTCGATAAAGCCTTTCAGCATGCCGCGCACCTGACGAAAGTCGAGAGGTGGGCAGCCCTGCGACAGGGGATCATATCGACGAATTAGCGCGTCCAGCGCCGTAGCGGTAAGCGGGCCAGAAATAGGCAGATAAAACTCCATCTCTACCTGTTTCTCTTTCGCCGTTAACTGACTCAGAGAGATGCCTTCATCGATCAGCGGCGCCTGTAAAATACGGGTAATCCAGGCCGTCAGCACCGGTTGCCAGCGTACGTCGTACCCCCCTTTTTGCAGCACATCCGCTACCCAGGTTTCTGATACCGGCTGGGTAAAGTCGAGTGTTTCAAACAGGCTATGCAGAAAGGTCCCAGGGGACGCACCACGTGGAAACTGGTGCGGCGTCAGCTCCGGCTCCTGTGCGACTTCTCCAACGCCTGCGGCATCGACATCCAGCCGCGGCATCAGATCCTGTGCCAGCGCCTGGCCGTGCTGCTGCAAACCAGAGTAGCTGGTGACCCGCCAGTCATCCGCCAGCGCGCGGGCGATTTGTCGCGCCTGCAGCTCAGGAGATAACGATTCAGGCATTTGCCAGCGGTCGCTGTCTGCCACGCCGGCCGTGAGCAGCGAGATATGCTCATTGCAGAGAGTCTCCAGACACTGGCGCAGCCCGACGGCGTCTTTCGCTTCGCCTTTTTGCACCAGTCGCCCCAGCGCGCTGAGATGGAAATCGCTCTCGCCGGATTTATCGCCACGACGGCGTGATAGAGGAGCCACTCCCAGGCTGCAGTGCCATACGGAACGGGTGAGCGCCACGTACAGCAGGCGTAGATCTTCTGCCAGTCGCTCCGCCTCGGCAAGCTCAATACTGGCATCGGCCTTGCTGAGATCCAGCACCGCTTCGAAGGTTTTGCGATCGTGGTAGAAGGCCTGATCCTGCACCCGATAGTTAGCAATAAAGGGCAGCCAGACCAGCGGGTACTCCAGGCCTTTGGATTTGTGAATAGTCACGATCTGGACGAGGTGTTTGTCGCTTTCCAGCCGCATCTGCTGGCTGGAAGCATTGCTGTTTGGCTCGGCAATATGCTGCGCCAGCCAGCGTACCAGCGCGTGCTCGCTTTCCAGCTGCGAACCCGCTTCCTGTAACAGCTCGCTAATATGCAGGATATCCGTCAAACGCCGCTCGCCGCCGGGAGTGGCCAACATATTCTCGGCAATCTGTCGCTGCGTCATGACATCGCGCAGCATTGCCATTACGCCCCGCTTTTGCCAACGGTCGCGATAGCGGGTGAACTCTTCTACCGCTGCATCCCAGTGGGTTTCGTTATTATTCAGCGTGTCGATATCCTGCGCGTTCAGCCCCAGCATGGAGCTGGCGAGCGCACTGCGCAGCACGTTTTCGCGCTCCGGCGCCAGCACCGCCTGCAGCAGCCAGAGCATCTCCTGCGCCTCCAGCGTTTCGAACACGCTGTCGCGGTTGGAGAGATAGACCGAAGGGATACTGAGCAAGGTTAGCGCGTCGCGCACCAGCGCAGCCTCCTGGCGACTGCGCACCAGCACCGTGATATCCGATGCCTGCACCGGTCGGGAATCTTTGCCTGTATGCAGCACGGCTTCATTGCGCAGCCCGGCGCTCAGCCAGTCGCGGATTTGCGCCGCGCAGTGCTGGGCCATAAAGGCCTGGTAGTCTCCTACGCCACAGCCCTCCCCTTCCATCAGCCAGAAACGCATCGCCGGCTGCGCTTCACCCTGGTATTCGAAGCGTAACCCGGCATTTCTTTCAGCCCATTTGACCGGTTTGAAGGGAATGTCGCGGAACATGAAGGCATCGTCCATCTGCGAGAAGAGCCTGTTTACGCTCTCGACCATGCCAGGCGCGGAACGCCAGTTAGTATCCAGCGTATAGTGCGCCGCCACTTCGCCACGTGCTTTCATGTAGGTGAAGATGTCGGCGCCGCGAAAAGCGTAGATCGCCTGCTTAGGGTCACCGATCAGCAGCAGCGCCGTCTCCTCTTGCTGGCGCCAGATGCGGCGGAAGATACGGTACTGTTGCGGGTCGGTATCCTGGAATTCATCGATCATCGCCACCGGGAATCGTTTACGAATCGCGGCCGCCAGCGCTTCGCCGTTTTCACTGTTAAGCGCAGCATCAAGTCGACTCAACATGTCGTCAAAGCCGAGCTCGCCCCGACGGCGTTTTTCGCGCGCTACGGCTTCGCGGATCTCCACCAGCGCACGGGTAATCATTAAATCGTTCAGGGTAAGGGACTCAGCCAGTATCGCATCAATGGCGGCGAACAGCGGATGTTCCGGTACCTGGCCGCCCGCTTTGGTGCGTTCGGTCAGGGATGTCTGAGAGAATTTTTCCAGCGCGTCAGGCAACTGATAGCTACAGGTCTCTTCTTCTGCCCAGGCGTTAATTCTCTCAATGTATTTTGCCTGATTACCCCGGTTAAGCTTGCGCCTGTCGATGCCCGAATTTTCGATGATGGCATCAATCTCACCGACCCCACTGCGCCACTGCTCTTTCATCGCATCGATCGTCGCGATGATCTTTTCATGGCGAGAGGCCAGGGTTTCATCCGCTGGCGGCGGGGATTTAATCACCGGGGCTTCCCCCTGCAGATAACGATCGATGGAACGCAGGAGCGCTTCCGGCCCTTT